>JAWKRQ010000010.1:0-210288 GCA_041389545.1 Myxococcota bacterium
CCCGAGCCGGCGTCGCCGCCCGCGCCGCCGCGGCCGCCGCGGCCGCCGTTGGCCATCACCACGAGCTCGCCGTCCTCGGGGTCGATCGCCACGTAGCGCGACACCTCGCCGACCACGCCGAGCTCCACCTGCAGCACCTCGGCGCCGGTGCGGGGCTCGGTGACCAGCGTGGCGTGCACCTGCACGGCGGGGCCGTCGCGGCCCGGGTCGCCGGGCTCGCCGCGCAGGCCGTCGCCGCCGCGGCCCTGCTCGTTGCTGGCGCCGTCGGTGCCGTCGTGGCCGTCGAGGCCCTCGCGCCCGGACAGGTCCACGGTGACGGAGCAGTCGAAGCGCAGCGGCACGTCGAGCGTCGCCTGCACCGTGGGGTCGGCGTCGAGCGTCGCCGTCACCGTCCCGGGCTTGCCCCAGGCCCCCCGCGGGTCGTCGGGCATCCGGACCTCGCCGCGGGGCGACACCTCGCCGAAGCCCCACGACAGGGTGACGCCGGCGCGCCGCCCGAGCCGCAGGTCGCGGGTGCGGCCGGCGCTGTCGGTGGTCGTGAGCTGCAGCTGCGCCGTCTCTCCGGGGCACAGCCCGGGGATGGGCCACTTGCCGGCCTCCTGTGCGAGCGAGAGCGCGGTGACGGACTTCGATCCGGCGACCGCGACGGTCGCCCAGGCGAACAGCAAGCTCATTGCGTCTCCTTGCCCCGAGCCAGGGTACCCGGCCGCGGCGCGACCTACTCCTCCGGCATCCGCAGCTGCTGCAGGATCCGCCGCACGGCGAGGTCGGCGCCCCCGCGGGCGACGTAGACGTCGCCGCCGCCGCGGCAGGCGAGCCCCTCCTCGTCGACGTCGCCCACCGCGATCGTGAAGACGTGGATCTCGTGGTTGCGCCAGGCGCGGTCGAGCAGGTGGCGGAACGGCGACTCCGTGGTCTGCTCGCCGTCCCACAGCACGATGACGGCCTTGAGGGCGCTGCTGTGCCGCAGGTCGTCCACCGCCGCGCGCACCGCGGTGGACGGGTCGGTGCGGAAGGCGTCGACGCCGAGGTCGGTCGCCAGGACCGGCTCGGCGTGCCACTGGCCCGGCTCGAGCGCCTCGGCGGTCGCGTAGGGGAGCGGCGCGTTGTCTTGTGGGCCGAACGTCTGCAGCCAGCCGCGCAGGCCCTCGCGGCCGAGGCCGCCGAGCGGGATCCACCGCCGGGCGTCGTCGCCGAAGACGGTGACGCCGTAGCGGTCGCCCTGCTGGGGGTGCTCGGTCATCTCGTCGTAGGCGGCGAGCATGGCGTCGCGCATCTCGAGCGCCGGGCCGGTGGGGTCGACCACGATCGACACCGACAGGTCGGCCACCACGAGCAGATCGAGGGGGCGGCCCGCCCAGGTCACGATCTGGTCGACGGGATCTTCGGTGGTGCCTTCGACGCGGAACTTCCCGCCGTCGGCCGTGCGCTCCACGCCGATGACCTGGCCGGCTTGCGCCGCCACGGCCAGCCCGAGCCACCACATCACCGTGCCTCCCCCCGCTGCTGCCCCTGTGGCAGCGTAGACCACCGGGGCGGAGATGGCGATCGATCCTGGCATCCCGGGGGGAGGTCGAGGTCGAGGTCGAGGTCGAAATCGAGGTCGAGGTCGAGGTCGAGGTCGAAATCGAGGTCGAGGTCGAGGTCGAGGTCGAGGTCGAGGTCGAGGTCGAGGTCGATCTCGAGGTCGAGGTCGAGGTCGACGTCGAGGTCGACGTCGAGGTCGAGGTCGAGGTCCCGAACTTGACCACGAAATCGACAAAAACGAGTTTCTATCTGGCCCGGCGTAGAGACAACCGCTCGGCTACCGGGGTGAGATCGTGTTCACCACCTGGTCCTCGTCGACGAGGCGCTCCAGTTCGAGGCGGACGAGCAGGTTCCGGATGTCCTCCTGCACCTGCGTGACGAGGTGAGTGACTTCTGCGCCTCGTTCTCTGCGGATCCGGTTGAGGTGGCACAACCCCAGCTGCGCCAGCGCTGCACTCGCAGACAGATCGACGCCGGCGGTAGCGAGGTGGTGTTCCAGCAGACGGTGCAGCAGCGTCGCCAGGACGCAGATCGTCACGTGTGCGCGCACCTTGGCGTCCGTTCGATGGTGCACGGGACGCAGCTGGACCACGCTCTTGATCGTCCGGAAGTCGCGCTCGACTTCACAGCGTTGCCGGTACAGCGCGACCAGCTCGGCGGGGGGCGACGTCAGCCCGGGAGAGGCCACCAGCACGCTGAACCCGTCGAACCGCCGACGCCGCGCCCACGCAGCTTCGTTCAGCGTCACGCCCACGACGCCGTCGGTCACGACGACCTTGAAGACCGAGACCATCCCGTGTTCGCGCAGGATCCGATCGACCCGCTCGGGCCCGTCGGTGCCGGGACAGAGGGCAGCGACGGCGGCCTGCACCTCCCGCAGCTTCTCATTGGCGCGCTGGCGCTGCTCTACGAAGATATCAAGGTTGAAGTACAGAATCGGCCGTCCCACCGCCGCGCGCGGGGTGGCGACGGGGCCTGCCCCCGTCTCGGGGACGACCTGCTTTCCAAGACGCTTCCCCTTGCGGCCTCCCGTGGTGAGGAGCGCATCGAAGGCCATGCGGCGACCCGCCTCGTCGGTGTGCTGACGCAGGAGGTCGATCAGTCCGGACACGGCTAGCGAAGCGCCTTCTCCGGCATCGATTCGCTGCTTGACGTCGTCCGGCAGCTGCAACAAGGCGAGCAGCTTCCCCACGTGACTCTTGGAGACGCGGTACTGCGCTGCGATGGCGGCGTGGCTGCCCCCGCCTGCCATCTGACGCGCCTGCGCCAGGGCCGCTGCGATGGGGGTCGGCGCCACGGGCGGACCGGGCGGCGGCCCATCGGCCGCTGCGTACGGCGCGCCGTCGGCCACGAAGGTCCTGGCGTCGACCCGGGTGAACCCCAGCCGTTCGACCGCCCGCTCGACCTCGGCGCGCTCCGCGAGGTCCAGGGGCAGGCCAGCGAGCTTCGGCACCCAGCCCGCAACCTCGTGGTCGGGCACCGGGACGAGGTAGTTGCGGCCCGTGTTGGCGAGGATCTCGAGGCTGGCGTAGTTGCCGAGCGCTCGGTCTGCGATGAGCGGCGCGTCGCCGAGCCATGCGCTCCGGGCGATGTCGAGCGCGACGTCTCGCAGGGCGTGGACCTCGCTGGTCCGGCCCTCGTACACGCGCCAGCGCAGCGGGAACCCCCGGTGGTCGCACCCCACGATGATGAGGATCTTGCGCCGGAAGGTGCCGTCCTTGACGCGCCCGGTGGACGCGATGTCCGGCCCGCGGCCCTCGAACCAGGTGTCGGTGCCGTCGATGAGCAGGGCCGTGGCAGGGCCGTAGCGGCTGCGGACGATGCCCGGAAGCGCGTCCTGCAGGTCCTGGTCGTGCTGCTCGAGGAGGTCCATCACCCGATGCACACGGCTGTTGTTGAACTTCTCGGGGGCCCAACCGAACAACTCCGGGAGGGCGGTGGTGGGCACCCAGCGCTCCGCCGCGAGCTTGGAGTCCGCGGCGACGCAGCGATGGAGGACCAGCGCCGTCACGACGTCGGCGCAGGGGATGTGACGGCCCGGATCCTGGAGGACCCGCTGCAGCAGGCCGTCCAGCCCAGCCGCCTGCCAGACTTCCCGGAGGACCGCGAGATGGAGGTACGCGAGGTTGTCGAGGACGTGGAGCCGTGCGGGAGCCGACGGCTCCTCGTCGTCGAGCCGGAGGCGAAGCTCTGCGGAGAAGGCCTTCGCGAAGGTCCGGACGGTCTGGGTCTGGGACTCGGACAGATCCCCGAACGACGCGAGGACGCGGGTGGCGGGGACGCCATCTTTCCGCCGGAAGCTCTCGACGAGTTGTACGTAGCGGTAGGTCTTGTCGCCCTTCCGGACCTTCGACTCACGGACGTGCATCTGTCGCCCCAAGGAGCGAGGGCAGGGTTCCACGTTCCGAGCGGGACGGCAAGTCGAATCGCGAAAGAGTTGTATCTACGATCGGAATCCCGCGTTCGGCGGAAGTGCGGGAGTGGGGCGCCGAAATGTCCGACGCCCATAGATGTAATGATCGACCTGGGGAGGTCGAGGTCGTGGTCGTGGTCGTGTCGGGCATGAGCAGCCAGTGCGGCTCGTGAGGGCAAGGGCAGGGGCAAGGGGTGCGCCAGGCGAAGCCTGGATGAGGAGGAACTTAGGCGAAACCTCATGAAGGAGCCCGATTCGGGTCCAGCCAACCCGTCCGGCAGAGCGGCCGAGCAGCCGGAAGCGAGTCTTGCACCGGTGGGGGCGACCCCAAGGGTGAAGCGTAGACAGCGAGCGCGTGGGCCGCGAGACAGAGTCCCGAAATCCTGCCCATCGTGGGCGCCGACACTCTCCCTTGAGTGGAAGGCCGTGCTCCCAGAGCCGTGATCGGCCCAAAGCGACGGGAGGCCCACCGGGATCGAAGATCGGGGCACGCGCGCAAGGGCTCCCCAGGAACCTGGGAGACCCTGCATCCTCCGTCGACACAACCACGACGCCGGGGTCGTCGAGATCCACCCCATGCCCCCCGACGCCGCCTGCTGCGCCGAGGCCGGGAGAGAACGAGCAGCAGGGCGACGGAACCGCCGAGCAAGGCGACACGCACGAGCGCGGTGGGGGAGCAGGGAGTCGGAGCGCCTCGTAGTACCGATGAACCTGGGGAACCGACCCATCGGGACCCAGCGGAGGGAAGGGGGCGCCGTGAACTGCGACCACTGGAGGGAACGATGGCCGGAACACCGCATCCGAGCACCATCTCAACGAAACAACAGCGGATAGCAACGCTGGCGAGGCAGATGCCGGACGAGGCACTCCGCACGCTGGCCCATCACATCGACGTGGACTGGCTGAAGGAAGCCTGGCGACAGACCCGCAAGGGCGGTGCGACGGGGATCGACGGAGAAACGGCGGCAGCGTACGCGCAGGACCTGGAAGGGAACCTCGCCCAGCTGCTCGACCGGTCGAAGTCCGGTCTCTACCGCGCCCCGCCCGTTCGCCGAACGTACATCCCGAAAGCGGACGGCAATCTGCGCCCGCTCGGGATCCCTACGTTCGAGGACAAGGTGCTGCAGCGAGGATTCCTGATGCTGCTGGAGCCGCTGTACGAGACGGTCTTCCTGGACTGTTCGTACGGGTTCCGGCCGGGGCGTTCGGCGCATCAGGCGCTGGAGCAGCTCCGGAGACACCTCTGGCGTGTGGGCGGCGGGTGGGTCCTCGACGTGGACATCCGGGCGTTCTTCGACCGGATGGATCACGGCGTCCTGCGGGAGCTTCTCCAGCAGAGGGTACGCGATGGTGTCGTGATCCGTCAGATCGGGAAGTGGCTGAACGCCGGCGTGATGGAGGACGGGGCGCTCACGCGCTCCGACCTCGGTACGCCGCAGGGAGGCGTGATCTCGCCGCTGCTGGCCAACATCTACCTGCACTACGCGGTGGATGAATGGTTCGCGGTGGACGTGGTCTCACGCCTGCGGGGACGTGCGCACCTCGTGCGGTACGCCGACGACTTCGTCATGGTGTTCCAGCACGAGGACGACGCGAGGCGGGTGCTGGAGGTGCTCCCGAAGCGCCTCTCCCGCTTCGGTCTCGAAGTGAGCCCGGAGAAGACTCGGCTGGTCCGATTCGGGCGCCCTTCGAGCGATACCGACCCACCCGACTCGTTCGACTTCCTCGGCTTCACCTTCCACTGGGGGGTGTCGAGGGAGGGTCGTCCGACGATACGATGGAAGACGGCGAAGAAGCGGCTTGCCCGCACGCTTCGCTCCTTCTGGGTGTATTGCCGGGACAACCGCCACCGCCCGGTCCAGGTGCAGCACGACGCCCTCAGCCGGAAACTCTGGGGGCACTATCAGTACTTCGGGCTCACCATGAACAAGCGCGCCCTGGACAAGGTCTTTGACCGGGTCAAGGCGATCTGGCGCTACTGGCTCGATCGCCGCAGCCAGAAGGCGAACATGACGTGGCAGCGGTTCAAGCGCTTCTCGAAGCGCCTGCCGCTCCCGAAGCCGCAGGTGGTGCACTCGGTCTTCCGGACCGGGTAGCGAACGCAGTCCACGAGGAGCCGGATGCGGGAAATCCGCACGTCCGGATCTGTGGGGGGCCGGCGGGGTGACCCGCCGGTCTACCCGACCAAGGGCAAGGGAAAGGGAAAGGGAAAGGGAAGAGGCCTAAGCCTCCGCTGACGGCCGCTGTGCGGCAGCCCCCCCCACCAGCAGCGCCACCACCAGCGCGTAGGCCAGCCCCAGCAGCAGGTCCCGGCCCGCATACGCGATCTCGAACCCGAGCAGCGACACGAGTGGCCCCATCACCAGCCCGAACAGCCACGGCACGAGCTGCAGCGCGAGCCCGCCCACCGCCCCGAGCCCCACGAGCCCGCCCGCGAGCGTCCGCCCGCGCAGGATCAGCCGCACGGCCGCGAACAACGCCCCGAACCACACCACCAGCCACGCGAGCAGCGTCACCAGGTGCACCAGGTTCTCCGCGATGCGGATCACGCGGCCTCCTCGTCGATCTCGCGGCCCATCGACGCCGCCACCACGACCGTCGCCACCCCCGCGCACGCCATGAGCGCGTACACGGCGCGGAACACGAGGTTCGTCACCATCGCGCCCTCCGGCGAGGGCACGAACTGCGGCACGAGCGCGGCCCCGACGGACACGAGCTCTGCCACCGCGAGCACGATGACGCCCACCCCGAGCGCGATCCCCGCGGAGCGCGCGCGCAGGGACACCCAGACGGCGGCCCCGAGCCCGACGAGGAGCACGAGCAGGGTTGGCGCCGCCGAGAACAGGACACCGAGCAGGGAAATCAGCACGACAGGGATCTATCCCGGGTCGGGGGTGGCCGCGACGGCTTCGATCAGCGGCGCGAGGTGCGCCCGGTACGGGGCCGCGCGGCCGACCCAGTCCCGGTGCAGCGGCTGCCGCACCTGCAGCGCCGAGGCCGTGGCGATCTCGCGGTCGACCCGGTCGGGCGTGAAGCAGGCCGGATCGACGGGCAGGTTCAGCGCGAGCAGCAGCTTGCGGATCTCGAACTCCGACCGGCCCACGAGGTCCTCGTAGCGGACCTCGATCCAGCCCACGCCGCTCTGCGGCAGCGTCTCGCGCCAGTGGTCGACGAGCACCCGGTGGGCCTGCCAGGCCGCGACGAGGCCCTCCATCCGCGTGGTCCACGCGAGGCCGTCGCCGAAGCACTGCCGGTAGCACGACCACAGCGCGTCGATCGGGTCGCGCTTCACGTAGATCACGGTGCAGGCGGGCGCGATCTGCGCGGCGAGCCCGAGCCGCCGCAGGTTGTCGGGCAGCTTGTCGGTGACCCAGGTGGCCGTGGGGCTCACCTCGTCGACGCTCCGGCGCAGCGACGCCGCCAGCGTCGCCACGGGGATCCCCTGCGCCCGCGCCCCCTCGAGGTCGGGCAGGATGCTGCGCTCCCCGCCGGCGGCCACCTGCGGGTGCGCGGCCAGGATCTGCTCCAGCAGCGACGTGCCCGACCGCGGCAGCCCCACGATCCACAGCATCCGCTTGAGCGGCGGCCCGGCGAGGGTGCCCGGCGGCTCCGTGGCGCGCGCCTGCGCGTCGGCGAGGATGGCCGCGGGATCGACGGGCGCCGTCCGGCTGTCGTTGGCCTCGCGGTAGGCCGCCCAGGCCTCCTCGTAGGCGCGGCTCGCGTCGAGCGCGTCGCCGAGGGCGTGCAGCAGCCGGACCCGGTCCATGTCGGTCGCCTCGGCGACGGCCTTGCGCAGCGCCGGGATGGCGTCGGCCGGGCGGCGCGCCTTGGCGCTGATCTCGGCCCGCGCCAGCGCCAGCCCCGGCGTGGAGCCCACGCTCAGGGCGTCGTCGACCATGGCGAGGCCCTCGTCGGCGCGGTCGCGCCGGCTCAGGATGCGCCCCAGCGTGGCGACGCCGTCGGGGTGGCCCTTGCGCTGCGCCAGCGCCTCCCGGACGACGGCCTCGGCCGCGTCGAGCTCGCCAGCGGCGAGCAGGGCCTGCGCGAGCAGCACCCGGGCGTCGGCATCGCGCGGCGCCGCGGCCACGGCGTTGCGGAAGCAGGTGATCGGCTCCTGCACCCAGCCGAGCTGCGCCACGATCACACCGAGCTCGCGCCAGGCCGGCCCGTGGCGCGGCTGGATCGCCACCGCCTTCTGCAGCGCGGCGACGGCCTCGCGCATCTCGCCGACCCCGAGCAGGGCGCGGCCCGCGCCGAACCAGGCGGCAGCGGAGGTGGGCTCGCGCTCGACGGCAGCGAGCGCGAAGCGGAGGGTCCGGAGGGCGAGCGGGGTGGCGGTCATGCCGCTCCATCGGTCCGCCGCGCCGAAGCTTGAGCTCACTGCACGCGATCGACGTTCGTGAACGCAGCCCCGTCGATGACCCAGACGTCGACGGCGTTCGTCGTCTCCTCGGTCTGCGGATCGAAGTCGAGCGGCCCGCTCGCACCCTCGATGTCGACCGACTGCCCGGCCTCGAAGTTCGCCGTCACCGTCGTCCAGCTGGTGGTGCGGATCGGCACGTCGTCGCCGGCCGAGAGGTGGCGCAGCCCCTTCGCCATGCCGACCCCGGTCACCTCGCCCTCCTGGAACGCCGACCAGGCCGACCCGTAGATCATGAGCCAGGCGGCGTCGAACGCGTAGGAGGTGTAGATGCTGCCGTCGGCCGAGTCGCCCCCGAACTGCGAGGCGAACGCGCCCCGGAACGACTCGTACACGGGCCCCGAGGGCGCGGCGGGCGAGGTCCCGCGGACGTACGGGTAGAGGGCGGCGGCCGGCGCGGCGTCCTCGAACAGGCTGTCGTAGCGGGCGGCGTCGGTGAGGAAGATGCCGGTCTCGCCGTCCTGGAACGTCGCGAAGGTGGCCGCCCCGTTGAGGAAGCCCGCCACCGCGCGGACGGTCGAGCCGATGTACAGCGCCTCGTCGTACCCGCCGGCGGCGACGGACTGCAGGTGGTCGCCCAGCAGCACCGTGTCGGTCTCGTCGTAGGTGTAGATGTCGATCCGGCGGCCGTCGCCGCTGTAGGCGTCGAGGAAGGCGTTGGCCAGGCCCTCGCCGTACGCGCCCGTCACGGCGATGACGCCGACGCTCTGCACGTTGCGCGCCGCCATGTCCTGGGCGATGGCCACCGCCTGGGCGGCGTCGGACGGGACGGTGCGCCACAGCAGGCCCGGATCGTCGTCGGTGTGCTGCACGCCGTCGAGGTAGGTCAGCGCGGGTGAGGTCGCCGACGGCGAGATCATGAGCACGCCGCGCTCCCCGGTGAACGGGTAGAGCACCTGCGTGGACGCGGAGGTGGACGAGCCGACGAGCCCGGTCACGCCGACCTCGTTGTGCAGCCACTTGCCGATGCGCTCGACGACCACGTCCTCTTCGTCGTTGTCGAAGTCGGTGGTGCCGTCGGCGTTGTAGTCGCACTGGATGATGCCGTACTCGACGCCGTCGAGCCCGTTCTGCGCGTTGACCCCGATCACGGCGAGCTCGGCCGCCTGCTCCTCGAGGTAGTCGTACGCGCTGTCGAACACGCTCGCGAAGACGATCGCGTCGGCGTACTTCTCGGGCTTGTCGAGCAGGTCGGGCGGGTTCGTGTGCCCGCAGCGCGCCAGCGGCTCGACGGCGCGGCAGTAGCCGTCGTCACCGCAGGTCGAGCCGAACCCGAAGGCGTCCCGACACTCGACGGGGGCCTCGCACGGCGTGTATCCGAAGCGGGTGAACGAGCACCCCGAGACGACCAGCCACAGGAGCATCACTCCTCCGAATCGAGCGGGATGTCGAGCGCCGTGTCCGCGGCGTGCGGGCGGGCGGCCAGGGCGACCGAGCCGCCGAGCGTCCCGGTGATGGCGAAGGCGAAGCCCACGTCGGCCACCAGCGAGTAGGTGGTGTCGTGGCGGATGGCGGGGGCCGCGGCGTCGGTGCACAGGGTGCGCTTGCCGGCGCCCACGCAGCTGGCGGCCGCCTGGTCGCGCGCGCCCGCGGCGAGCGCGGCGAAGGTGGCGCCGGTGGCGAGCCCCACGCCGCCCACGGTGAACAGCGCGATCGGCGCGGCCCCTCCGCCCCGACGCGGCGGCCGCGACAGCGGGGGCGGCCCGCCGCCGGCGAGCGCCGGGCTCGCGCCCGACAGCGTGGCGCCGGGTTGCTGCGCGCCGAGCGGCGCCGGCATCGGGCTCGACGACAGCGTCGCCGGCACCGGCGCCACGGCCGACTTCGCCTCGAGGCTCGGCGCCTCGAGGCTCGGCGGGTCGATGCTCGGCGCGTCGGTGGGCGAGGCGACCTTGTCGTCGTAGCGGCGCTCGAGGTTGTAGATGCGCCGGTCGAGGGCGTCGCGCTCCTCGGCGGAGGCGTAGGCCCGGTAGTGGTTGAGGTGGTCGATGGCCTGCTGGTACTCGCCCATCCGCTCGGCGGCGTTGGCCATGTTGAAGAACAGCAGCGGGCGCTTCGACAGGCGGTAGGCCTCCTGCCAGGCGAGGATGGCCTCCTCGTAGCGCCCCTCGTCGTACAGCACCGCGCCGTTGTCGTAGAGCTCCTGCGCGCGGGCGTCGTCGAGCGGCGTGTCCTGCGCGCGCGCGGGCGCGGCGGCGGTCAGCGCCACGGCGGCCGCGAGCAGCAGGATCGGGAAACCTCGGGACATCCTCTCCTCCAGAAGGGGGACCGCCGGGAACGGTGACGCCTGCGGCGCCCTACGAGCCCCACGGGTCGCGCAGGTCGCTCGCCGGGCCGGCCGCCGGCCGGGCGGGCTCCGGCTCGGGCTCGACGGGCACGGGCTCGGGCCGGGGTGCGGGCGCGACGCGCTTGCGCGGCTGCAGGTCGCGGCGGACGGGCTCGCGCGCGGCCGCCGGCGCCGGCTCGGGCGCCGCCTCGGCCACGACCTCGTCGGGCTCGCCCTCGAGCTCGGCCGGCGGCTCGGGCTCGGCCGGGTCGACGCCGTCGGCCGCGATCGCGGGCTCGTCGTCGACCTCCAGCTGGGCGGGCTCCTCGTCCAGCGCCGCGACCCCCGCCACACCGGACAGGTCGGGCACGTGCGCGGGCGCGGGCGCCGACGGGGTGACCCTCACGGCCGGCGGACGGTGCACCACGAGGTTCGCGACGCGGTCGAGCACCGCGCCCATCGCGCACAGGGCGATGCAGAAGCCGAGGATCGGCCCCACCACGAGCGGCAGCCACGGGACGCCGCGGGGCGGCGGCTGCAGCTGCTCCTGCTCCTGCTCCTCGGCGCGCTGACGCAGCGTGTGCGTCCGGATCGAGGCCGACGGCCCCGTCCGCGGCGACGACGGCGTGCGCGTGCGCACCCGCGCCCGGAGGATCTCCTCCATCAGCAGGTGCGGCTCGGGCCGGTCGTCGGGCTGGTAGGCGAGGCACCGCGCGATCCAGTCGATGACCTGGTCGGCGCCCCACCGGCCGGCCCACTGCGTCTCGAGCCGATCGACGATCGCCTCGACCCAGGCGCGGTGCTGCTCGGGATCGTCGGGCGGCGCCTCCAGCGCCCCCAGCGCCGACAGCACCCCGATGGCCGCGATCGCGTACGACAGCGACGTGTCCGAGGGCCCCACCGCGAGCTCGGGGGCGGCGCTCGCCGAGCGCTCGGGGCGTCGCGCCGCGAGGTGCAGCGTCACCGCGCCGTTCTCGGCGACCTCCAGCTCCGAGGGGTGCACCACCTGCACGTCGGCAGCGAACGCCGCGTCGGCGACCTCGGCCATGAGGGCGATCACCGAGTGCGGGTCGGTGCGGAGGGGGACGGTGGAGACGGACTCGTCGGCGGTGGTGGACACGGGACACCTCGCCCCGGCTGGGGCTCCGGCCAGGGTACACCCGGCGGCGCCCCAGATCGAGGTCAGGCGCGCGCGGGGGCCGGGCGGAGGTCGATGTGGGCGACCTGATCGAGCTGTACCGTGGGCAGCAGCTCGGCCGACGAGACGACCGACAGCTGCGGAACGGCCCGCTCGAGCAGCCTCCGCAGCGCGGCGCGGGCGAGCGGCGGCGCCAGCAGCACCACCGGGCCCTGGGCTTGCTGCTTGACCGATTCGTCTCGGATCCGCGTGATGAGCCGGCGCGCCGTCTCGGGATCGAGCGCCAGCTGGGGCGGCCCGCCCTCCTGGGTCTGCAAGCTGCGGAGCACCGCGTCCTCGGCGTCGGGCGCCAGGCCCACGAACCGCAGCACCCCCTCCGGCGTGGTGAACTTGCGGGTGATGGTGCGCGCCAGCCGCTGACGGACGAACTCGGTGAGGACGTCGGGGTCCCGGGTCCGTCCTGCATAGTCCGCCAGCGCCTCCAGGATGGCCTGTGCATCCCGCACGGTCACGCCCTCGCGGATCAGGTTCCGGAACACGCGCAGGACGGCGGGGCGACCGAGCGGATCGGGGATCAGGTCCTCCACGAGCCGCGGGTTGTCGGTGGCCACGCGCTCGAGCGCCTTGCCGAGCTGCGCCGTGTCGTACAGCTCGTAGGCCACGCCCTGCACCACCTCCACGAGGTGGGTCGACAGCACGGTCGACACGTCCACCACGGTGTAGCCGACGGTCTGCGCCTTCACGACGAGCGACTCGGGGATCCAGAACGCCGGCAGGCCGAAGACGGGGTCGGTCGTGGGGAGCCCCTTCAGCGGCGGCAGCCCGCCGCCGGGATCGAGCGCGAGGTGCTGCCGGGCGTGGACCCGCCCGCTGGCGATCCGCTCGCCGCGCAGCAGCACCGCGTACTCGCCGCCGGCGAGCTGCAGGTTGTCGCGCAGGTGCACCCGCGGGAGCACCACGCCGAGGTCCTGCGCGAACTGGTTGCGGATGCGCTGGATGCGCTGGACGAGCTCGGCGCCCTGCGCGTCGTCGACCAGGTACAGCAGATCGAGGCCGACCTCGATCGCCAGGGGCTCGATCGGCAGCAGGTCCTCGGGGCGGACGTCGGCCCGCGCGTCCGGCTCCTCCTCGTCCCGCTCGACGGCCGGCGGCGCGGCGGCCTCGCCGGCCATCTGCCAGCCGAACCAGCCGACGAACGCGGCCATCGCGAGGAACGGCAGGCGCAGGCCGGGCACCAGGGCGAAGCCCATCAGGCACAGGGCGAGCAGCCCGATCATGCGCGGCGAGCCGAGCAGCTGCGCGCCGACCTGGTCGTGCAGCGCGCGCGACTGGGCGTCGCTGACGCGGGTGACGAGCAGGCCGGCCGCGAGCGACACGATGAGCGTCGGCACCTGGCCGGCGAGGCCGTCGCCGATGGTGAGCAACGTGAAGTTCTGGACCGCCTCCGACAGCGGCATGCCGTGCTGCAGGGTGCCGATGAGGACGCCGCCGAACGCGTTGATGAGCGTGATGGCGATGCCGGCGATGGCGTCGCCGCGGACGAACTTCGAGGCGCCGTCCATGGAGCCGTAGAAGTCGGCCTCCATGGCGATCTCGGCGCGGCGGGCGCGCGCCTGGCGCTCGTCGATCGCGCCGCTGTTGAGCTCGGCGTCCACCGCCATCTGCTTGCCGGGCATGGCGTCGAGGGTGAACCGGGCCGAGACCTCGGCCACGCGCCCGGCGCCCTTCGTGATGACGACGAAGTTGATGACGATGAGGATGCCGAAGACCACCGCGCCGACGATCGTGTTGCCGCCGATGACGAACTGGCCCATCGCGCTGATGATGCGGCCCGCCGCGTAGGTGCCCTCGGCGCCGTGCAGGAGCACCGCCCGGGTGGTCGCCACGTTGAGGGCGAGGCGGAAGACGGTCGAGACGAGCAGCAGGATCGGGAACGACGACAGATCGACGGGACGCCGGACGGTGAGGACCGACAGGAACAGCAGCAGCGACGCCGTGATCGACGAGGTGATCAGGAAGTCGATCGCGAACGGCGGCAGCGGCAGCAGCATGATCGCGAGGAGCGCGAAGACGCCGCCGGCGAGGAGCATGTCGCCTTGCGCGGCGATGCGGCGGAACCAGGGGACGGCGGGGCGGGGGGTGGCCATGGCGGCCCTTCGGACCGGCCCTGCGCGAGTTGAGGCGGCGGGGTTTCCGGAGGTGTCGGACACCGGCGCGACACCGACCGCCCTCAAGGGGTCCCCCGGCGCCGCCGAACCCATGCAGAGGAGGCTCGATGAGCGTCATCGCCGCGCTGCGTCGCATCGCCGTCCACGAGGAGCGGGTCGCCCGGATGGAGCTCGTCCGTGCGGAGCAGGCCCGCGAGAAGCAGGAGCAGGTCGTCGCGCAGGCGACCCAGGCCATCGACGGCGCGCTCGCGCTCGGCTCGCAGGGCCCCGTGGACGCCCACGACCACTACTACCGCCACGGCTACGCGCTGCGCATGGAGATGACGCGTCGCGGCGCGCAGCAGCGGCTCATCGAGCACGACAAGGCGGTGGGGTCGCGCCGCGAGGCGATGTCGACGGCGTCGCGCAGCCGCGGGACGCTCGACCGGCTGGTGGAGCAGCAGGAGGCCGCCGAGGCCACCGAGCGCCAGCGCACCGAGCAGAAGCACCTCGACGAGACCGGCCTGCAGGGCTGGTGGCGGAGGAACTGATGGCGAGCCGGATGGCCGTGGCGTTGATCGCCGCGGGGAGCTTGTTCAGCGCCGCTGCCGGCTATGCCGCCGTCCGCGACGGCGACGTCCGGGTCGGGCGGGGCATGTACGACCCGCGCGCTTCGGCGATGGAGGACCTGGCGACGCAGCTCGAGGCGCAGGAGCGCTCGCTCGACCGCCGGGAGCGCACCGTCGCCGAGAAGGAGGCCGCGCTGTCGGCCGTCGAGTCGCGCCTCGAGGAGCGCACCGCGGCGCTGGAGAAGCTGCGGGGCGAGATCGAGGCGTTGCGCGGCGAGGTGGACCAGCAGCACGAGGAGCGCGTGAGCTCGGTCGTGCGGACGGTGGAGGCGATGAAGCCGGCCGCCGCGGCGAAGATGATCGAGAACCTCGATCGCACTCTGGCGATCGAGGTCCTCGACAAGATGTCCCCGAGCAAGGCGGGGAAGCTCTTCGGCGCGCTGCCGCCGGCGCTCGCGGCGTCCCTGACCGAGGGGATCGCCGGCCCCGGCGGGCCGACCGGGGCGGAGGGCGTGACGCCGTGATCTCCATCCGTCCGGGGCTCGGCGCGCCGTCGCTGGGCCAACAGGTGGGCTCCACCGCGCGCACCGTCGTGGACGGGTTCGTGGCGCTGCTGTCGATGGCGATGGATCCGCGGGGGACGGCCGCCGGCGGCGGGGCCGCGGCGGGCGATCCCGGCGGGACGGCGTCGCCGGGCGGGCCGGAGGGCGAGGAGCCGCCGGAGGGCGACACCGCCGCGGCCGCCGAGGCGGGCGCCGAGGAAGGCCGCGGAGCGAGTCGTGCCGCTCGCGCCGATGGCGGTGGAGCCGCCCGAGCCGAACCCGCTGACGTGGACGCCGCTGCCCGCGACGATGGCCGGCCCCCGCACCTGGACGCCGCTGCCGGCGCAGGGGAGCGGGGAGGGAGCCCGTGGTTACGTCGGCGGCGGCCTCGGCGCCGCGGGTGCCGCGGACGACGTGCCCTGCCGGCCGCGCCGGGGCGGTCGACGCACTGCCGGCGGCGGCGGTGCCGCTGCCGGGTCTGGCGGCGGCCGAGCCGGTGGCGGCCGCGGTGGCGTCGGTGGCAGCGCCGTCGGCGCAGCCGGTGGTGGCGTGGGTCGGGCCGAAGCCGGCGCAGCGGCGAAGCCCGCGGGCGTCGAGCCGGAGATCCCGTCGGCGCCGTCTGCGCCCGTGCCGCACGGCCGGTCGGCCCGGGCGCGCAACACCCTGCCCCCGGGCTTCCCCCGCGCGACGCCCATGCCGGCGCAGCGCGGCGCCTGGGTGCCGGGCGACGCTGCGGCGCTGTCGGGCGACGGTCCCGTCGAGGGCCCGCCGTCGACCTGGACGTGGACGCGAGCGCGGACGTGGACGGTGCGCCGCAGCTGCTCCAGCGGCCCGAGCCGCCCGGGCCGCGCCGGATCCCGCGGCCCGGCACCGCCGAGCCGCCCACGGCGCCGCCCCCTCGGCGCGCGCCGGCGCCCGGCACCGGGGGGCCGAACCTGCCGCGGCTCGGCCCGATGGCGACGCCCATCTCGCCCGAGCACCGCACGGCGCGCTACGCGCAGACCGCGGCCGAGACCGACGTGGGGGTCGATCCCTTCGATCGCCTCTCCACGCCGCTGCCCGCGGGTCGGCGCGGGCTCGACCCGGCGCGCTTCGTGACGCCGTTCCTCGCCTACGAGCGGCAGCAGGCGCCGGCCCGCCACGCGCGGGCCGTGGGCGCCGCGCCGACCAGTGATCCCGCCGCTTCGGTCGCTTCGACCGCGGAGCGGGTCCCGCCCGAGGCCGACCGGGCCGCGGAGCCGGACTCCCCCCACGGGCCGCCCGTGGACGCGGTCTCTCACGCCGAGGTCACGCAGGACGCGGCCGAGGCCCCCGTGGACGCCGTGGTCTCGCCGGCCGACCCCGGGGGCCTCGCGCCGCCATCCGCGAGCCGGAGGCGGCGCGAGCGGCCGCGCCGAGCGTGCCCGACGTGCCCGACGCGCCCGAGGTGCCCGAGCTGCCCACGCCGCACGCGCACCTGGCGGAGAAGGTGCGGGTGCAGGTGGACGCGGACCTGGCGGTCGAGGTGTCGACGCGCGGGCACCGGGTGGACGTGCACCTGAGCGGGGCGCACGAGGCCGTGGCGCCGCTGCGGGACCTCGGGCCCGAGGCTCGATGCGAGCCTCGTGGCGAGCGGGTTCCAGCTCGGCAGCTTCGGGGCCGAGGCGCAGCAGCAGGAGGGGCAGCGCGAGCGGCGGCCGGAGCGGAGGGCGACGAGGCCCGGCCCGCCGAGCGCCAGCCGACGGCCTCGCGGCGCCCGCGGTTCGGCCGCTACGCCTAGATCGCGCGACGCGGATCGGATGACGCAGATGGGATGACGCAGATGCGCCCGACGCCTTTCCGTCATTTGACGGAAAGGCGTCGAGCGCATCTGCGTCATCCGCATCTGCGTCATCCGGCGCATCTGCGTCATCCCGGGCGCGGACGCTGTTCACCGCGCGTAACCGCCGCCCCTCCAATCCCGCCGCCCCCGGTCGATGGACACCCTGGAGGTCCGATGTCCGAGGTCAGCTCCGTCTCCCCGCTGGCGAGCCTCTACGGCCAGCCCCAGGAGGCCCCCACCACCGGCTCCGCCGACCTCGGCAAGGACGCCTTCCTCCGCCTCCTCACGACCCAGCTCCAGCACCAGGACCCGACGAACCCCGTCCGCAACGAGGACTTCGTCGCCCAGCTGGCCCAGTTCTCGAGCCTCGAGCAGCTCACCGGCGTCAACGACCGCCTGGAAGGCGTCTACATGGCGCTCGCCGCCATGAACAACGCCTCGATGGCGTCGCTGCTCGGCACCGAGGTCGTCGTCCGCGGCAACACCTTCTCCTACTCGGGCGACGGCGCCGTCGAGCTCGACTACGCCGCCCCGACCGACGCCGTCAGCTCCTCCCTCACCGTCTACGACGCCGACGGCGCCGTGGTCTGGACCGGCGACGTGGGCGCGCTCACCGCCGGCGACGGCACCGTCACCTGGCCGGGCGTCGACACGAACGGCCAGCACGCCGACGAGGGCACCTACACCTTCGCCGTCACCGCCTTCGACGCCAACGGCGACCCGGTCGAGATCGAGGAGCACATGACCGGTGTGATCGACGAGATGGACTACAGCACCGGCACCCCGATGCCCTCCATCGACGGCGTCTCCTTCTCCATCGCCGACATCCTGTCGCTGACGCAGGACGGCCGCTGAGCCACCGTCGGGCCCCTCGGGCCCGCACCGGGGCTCGCCCCGGCCCACCCCCCACCATCGGAGCGAACCCGTGTCCCTGTTCAACACCCTGAACACCGGCGCCGCCGGCATGCTCTCCAGCAGCACCTCGCTGTCCGTCATCGGCGACAACATCGCCAACATCGGCACCACCGGCTTCAAGTCCGGCTCCGCCACCTTCGCCGACGCCTTCCCGAGCGTGGTCTCCGGGCTGGGCGGCGTGTCGCAGGTCGGCAGCGGCGCGATGCTGTCGAAGGTCTCCTCGAACTTCGGCCAGGGCGCGCTGCAGCAGAGCGGCAGCGCCATCGACATCGCCATCGTCGGCCAGGGCTTCTTCCAGGTCACCGCCGGCGACGAGTCCTACTACACGCGCGACGGCTCCTTCCACATCAGCGAGGAGAGCTACCTCGAGAACGCGCAGGGGATGCGGCTGCAGGGCTACCAGGCGGTCGACGGCACGGTCACGGCCACGGTCGGCGACCTCCGCATGACGCCGAACGGCATCGCCCACAAGCCCACCAGCACGGTCACCCTCGCGGCGACGCTGTCGGCTGCGGCCGACGCCAGCAGCGACCCCTTCGAGGACATCCGCACGGCGACGCCGCTCGACGGCACCTCCGGCGCCCCCACGCTCGACACCCTGTCGCAGGCCGCGGACTTCACGACCTCGACGACGGTGTACGACTCGCTCGGCCTGTCGCACACCGTCACGCTGTTCTTCGAGCGCACCAGCGCCGCGCCCGACACCTGGAACGTCACCGCGGTGGTGGACGGCGGCCAGGTCGACACCAACGGCGACGGCGCCGCGGACGGCACCCCCGGCTCGGCCTACGAGATCGGCACCGGCACCATCCAGTTCGACAGCGAGGGCAAGCTGACCTCGTCCAGCGGCATCGCCTACAACGGCGGCTGGACCTTCCCGGGCGCCGACCCCACCACCGCCGACTTCCAGTTCGGCCTCGATCCCGCGGGCAACCCGACCGACGGCGAGCTCCGCCTGTCGGGCGAGTCGAGCTACCTCACGACCGTGTCGCAGGACGGCTACGCCGCGGGCGTGCTCGACTCGCTGCGCATCGAGAGCGACGGCACCATCGTCGGCCAGTACTCGAACGGGCAGATCCAGGACCTCGGCCGCCTCGCCGTCGCCACCTTCGCCGCCCAGTCGGGCCTCGATCGGGTCGGCGGCAACCTGTACCGCGAGACGCTGAACTCCGGCGCCGCCGCCCTCGGCTTCGCCGGCACGGGCGCCCGCGGCACCACCAGCGGCTACGCGCTCGAGGGCTCGAACGTCGACCTCGAGCACGAGTTCGTCTCCATGATCCAGGCGCAGCGCAGCTACCAGGCCAACACGGGCGTCATCCGGACGGCCGACGAGGCCCTCCAGCAGCTCATCCAGCTGGTCTGACCGGACCCGCGGAGTAACGACGATGTCGGACGCCAAGGAAGAGAAGCCGGAAGCCGCGGGCAAGGGCTCGCGGATGAAGATGATCGTCGGGGCGGTGGTGCTGCTCGTCGGCGGCGTCGGCGCCGGGTTCGGCGGCGCGATGGCGCTCGGCATGTCGGGCGGCGCGGAAGCGGCCGACCACGGCGAGGGCGAGGGCGAAGCGGCCGCCGAAGAGGGCGGCCACGGCGA
Source organism: Myxococcota bacterium (assembly GCA_041389545.1). Lineage (GTDB taxonomy): Bacteria > Myxococcota_A > UBA796 > UBA796 > JACKER01. The sequence continues at coordinate 19,327 of JAWKRQ010000010.1, forward strand.
GCCGGCCGCCGAAGAGGGCGGCGGCCACGGCGAGGCTCCCGCGGAGGGCGGCCACGGCGAGGCTGCGGCCGAGGGCGGCCACGGCGGGGGCGGGGAGGGCGAGGTCCACCTGCTGCCCAAGCGAGGCACCACCCGGTCGGTCGTGAACCTCGGCACGTTCACCGTCAACCTCCGCGGCAGCGGCGGCGGGCGGGTGCTGCGCACCGAGGTCCAGGTCGAGGTGGACGGCGCCGACCAGGTCGCCGTCGAGGACAAGAAGCCCGTGCTGCGCGACGCCGTCATCACCCTGGCGAGCGACTTCACGTTCGCCGACCTCGAGGGCATCGACGGCAAGACCCACCTGCGCGACGAGCTCCTGGGGCGCCTCAACAGCGTCACGAGCCAGGCGCCCGAGGTGGGCCGCGTGTACTTCACCGAGTTCGTGGTGCAATGATGGCCGACGCCCCCACCATGTTGGGCCACCACGATCCGGTCGCCGGGCGCATGGTGGAGGAGCTGTTCCGGAGCGCGGCGTCGCGGGTGCGCACGCGCCTCGTCAACCGGCTCGGCACCGACGTGCCGGTCGGGCCCGTCGCGCTCGAGTGGACCCAGCTCGGCCAGGTGCTGCAGCGGTTCACGGCGGGCATGGCGGTGTGCACGTTCCAGGTCGCGCCGTCGGAGCTGACGGGGATCGTCGCGGTGGAGCCGGAGCTGCTGGCGCGCCTCGTGGGCCAGATCCTCGGCCAGTCGGTCGAGCAGGCCGGCAACGCGAGCGGCGAGCGGCTGCCGTCGCGGTTCGACCTGGTCGTCGCGCGGCGGATCGCCGAGGACGTGCTGAGCGCGGTGATCGAGCTGATGCCGCCCGCGGTCGGGAACAAGGTCGAGGTCGGGCCCGCGGGCTCGCCGGCGCGCGTGTCGCCGAGCCTGCCGCGCACGGCCCTCGTGGGCGCCGTCTCCTACGAGATGACGGCGCCGGGCGGGCTGCAGGGGCGCATCTTCGTGGTGCTCCCGTCCGACATCACGCGGCTCGCGGCGCCGCAGCGCACGGCCCGCGGCGGGACCGACCTGCGCGGGATCGGCGGGTCATGCCGCTCCCGTGACGGTCGTGGCCGGAGCTGCAGCGCCTGTCGCTGCCGCTGTCGGCGGTGAAGCGGCTGACGGTCGGCCAGGTGATCGACCTCGGCCCCGAGCCGCGACGTGGTGGTGCGCGTGGGCGATCGCCCGGCGCTGCTCGGCAGGCCGGCGTGCAGAACACCGTGCGCTCGGTGCGGGTCAAGGGGCGGGTCGAGGGCGGCGTCCTCAAGTAGCGGTGATTTTCCTCAAGCCCCCCGGCCGACGACCGAAGGGGGGGGCGAGGACAACACCGATGGCAGCTCCCTCCCCCAGCGTAGTCGACGTAGCGTTCCTGCAGGACATCCCCATCGAGCTCGTGGTGGAGCTCGGCCGGACGCGCCTCACCGTGCGTGAGCTCGCGGCCCTGGGACGCGACGACGTGATCGAGCTCGATCGCTCCGCCAGCCAGCCGCTCGACATCATGGTCGGCGGCCGCGTGTTCGCGCGCGGTGAGCTGGTCGTGGTCGACGACCGCGTCGCGCTGCGGGTGACCGAGCTCGTCGGCCGCGAAGGCGGCGAACAGGGCGCCCAGTGATCGGCGCCCTGCTGCTGGCGCTGGCGGTCCCGGCGGCTGCGAAGCCCCCGGCGAACCTGCCGATGCCCCCGGTGTTGTCGGACCCTTCAGCGGACGAGCCCGCCGTGTCGGCGGTTGCTTCCTCCATCTCCGTGTCCTCCCAGTCGGACCCGGCGGTGCTCGCCGCTCCCCTCGCCGCGCCGCCGCCGGTCGCGCTCCCTCGGGACGCCGACCTGCTGGAGAGGCGCCTCCTCGGTGACCCGCCGGCCGCCGATGCCACAGCCACCCCCGCGAGCGGTGGCATCGGCGCCGGCCTCGCGGGCCTCTGGCCGCTGGGGCTCGCCGTCGCCGGCGTCGGCCTCGTGTGGCTGGCCCGCAAGAAGACGCCGGGCCTCGGCGTCACCGGGACGGAGGGCCCGTGGGTGGTCGGGCGCAGCGCCCTCACCACGGGCACCCAGGCCCTGCTCCTCGAGGTGCGGGACGCGACGGGGCGCAAGCGCCGCCTGCTCGTCGCCACCGGCTCGGGCGCGCTGACCCTGCTCGCCGACCTCGGCGAGGACGACGAGGTGCCGGAAGAGGCGCCCATCCGCCCGCCGCGCCCGAAGGTCCGGCTCGACCGCCGCGCCACCGCGCGCTCCGCGGCCCCCCGCACCGCCGGCCCGCCGACGAAGCGGGCCCGCGAGGCGGCGATGTCGCTCATCGACGAGGTCGTCAGCACGCGCAAGGCGCCCGAAGTCCCCGCGTCCGTCGCCCGCGATCGCTACGCGGCCGGGAGCCGGTGATGTGGCGCCGGGCGCTGCTGGTGGGCGCGCTGCTGGCCCTGCCGGCGGTGGCCCTGGCCGAGGCGCCGCCCGTCGGCCTGTCCGACCTGGCGCAGGCCACGAACGAGCCGGAGGTCGCGCAGGCCGTCCGGTGGATCGTCGCGCTGACGGCGATGACCGTGCTCCCCGGCATCGTGATGCTGATGACGCCGTTCACGCGCATCGTCATCGTGCTGTCGCTGGTGCGGCAGGCGCTCGGGCTGCAGCAGTCGCCGCCCAACCAGGTGCTCATCGCGCTCGCGCTGGTCCTGTCGATGGCGGTGATGCAGCCGACCCTCGAGGTCGTGCAGCGCGACGCCGTGCAGCCCTACCTGGCCGGCGAGATCGAGACCGGCGCCGCCTGGGACGCCGCGATGGGCCCCATGCGGCGCTTCATGCTCGCGCACACCGAGCGCGACGAGCTGCGGACGGCGATCAAGATCGCCCGCATCCCGCGTCCCGAGACGCTCGACGACCTGCCGCTCACCGTGGTCGTCACCGGCTACGTGCTCTCCGAGCTGCAGACGGCCTTCGTCACCGCCGTGAAGGTGTACCTGCCGTTCCTGGTCGTGGACCTCGTGACGGCCTCCATCCTGCTCGGCACCGGCATGATGATGCTGCCGCCGGTGGTCCTCTCGATGCCGTTCAAGCTGCTGCTCTTCGTGCTGATGGACGGCTGGAGCCTGCTCGTGCTCGGCCTGACGGGGGCGAACCAGTGACGGTCGACCACGCGGTGAACCTCGGCCAGCAGGCGCTGATGACGGTCATGATGATGGCCGCGCCGCCGCTGCTGGCCGCCCTGGTCGTCGGCACGGCGGTCTCGCTGCTGCAGACGGTGACCCAGCTGCAGGAGGTCACCCTGTCGTTCATCCCGAAGATGGCTGCGGTGTTCGTGGTCCTCGGGCTGATGGGCGGGTGGATGCTGCAGATCGCCGTCGGCTTCGGCACGAGCATGTTCCTGTCGATCGGCTCGGGGTCGGCGGCGCCGTGACGGCGCTCGTCGTCACCTGGCTGCTCGTCTTCGGGCGCGTGGGCACGCTCGTGACGGCGCTCCCCGTGTTCTCGCTGGTGGGGCTGCCGCGGTGGGTCGGCGCGCTGCTCGCGCTCGGCGCGTCGCTGCTCGTGACGCTGTCGATCCCGCCCGCGGCGCTCGGCGACGGCATCGCGCCCGTCGTGATCGGGATGATGGGCGAGGTGTTCGCCGGCGCCACGATGGGCCTCGGCGTCGCGGCGGCGTTCGCCGCGCTGGCGCTCGGCGGCGAGATCGTGGCGATGCAGGCCGGCATGTCGTTCTCGATGATCCTCGACCCGCTCACCCGGTCGACCGAGAGCGCCCTGGCCGTGTTCGCGAGCTGGATCGCGGGGCTCGTCTTCGTGCTGCTCGGGCTCCCGGGTCGCTGCCTCGAGATCGTGGCGGCGAGCTTCACCGCGGCGCCGCCGGGCTCCGCCGCGCTGGCCATCGGCGACGCGCACTGGGCCACCGAGGTGCTCACGGGCTGCACCGTGCTCGGGGTGCAGCTCGCCGGGCCCGTGCTGGCGCTCATCTTCATGGTGCACGTGTTCGTGGCGCTGCTGTCGAAGCTCGCGCCCAAGATGCAGGCGTTCTTCTCCATCGGGATGACGCTCACGAGCGGGCTCGGCGTGGCGATGCTGGGCGTGTCGCTGCCGTGGCTCGTCGCCGTGCACACGGCCGCCGTCGTCGACGCCGTCGACACGCTGGCCCACCGCCTCGGCCGCTGACCCGTGGCCGAGGGCGGCGAAGACGACGACAAGAAGCACGACCCCAGCGAGAAGAAGCTGCGGGACGCCGGGGAGCGCGGCGAGCTGCCCCGCTCGCCCGAGCTGTCGGGCGTGGGCACGACGGTGGCGCTGGCGGCGGCGCTGACCATCGGCGGCGGCTCGGTGGCCACGCCCGTCATGGCGTACCTGCGCACGGTCTGGGCCACGGACGGCCCGCTCGACCTGGCGGCGGCGCACGGGCTGCTCGTCGGGGCGCTCACCACGATCGCCACGGCGTCGCTGCGGCCGCTGGCGGCCGGGGCGGCGGTGGCGCTGGCGCTCGGCCTCGCCCAGACGCGGTTCCAGGTGGCGCCGAAGGCGTTCGAGGCGCGGCTCGAGCGCATGAACCCGATGTCGACGTTCCAGCAGCTCTACATGTCGCGGCAGCCGCTGGTGGAGCTCGCGAAGGGGCTGCTGCACGTCGGCGCGCTCGGCGCCGTCACCGCCTACACCATCTGGGGCCACGCACCGGATCTGCCGCGGCTGGCGGGCGTGTCGCCGCGGGCGATGCCGCCCCTGCTGGCGGATCTGGGCTGGGACGTGGTCGTGCGCGCGCTGCCGGTGATGGTGCTGCTCGCCGCCCTCGACTACGGCTGGTCGACGTACCGCTGGTGGACGGGCCTCATGCGCACCGACCAGGAGGTGCGCGACGAGCACAAGGAGAGCGAGGGCGACCCGATGATGCGGGCGCAGCGCAAGCGGCGGATGCGCGAGCTGGCGACGCGCAACGCGATCGCGCTGATCAAGGAAGCCGACGTGGTCGTGACGAACCCCACGCACTACGCCGTGGCGCTGCGGTACCGGCCGGGCAAGGACGCCGCGCCGGTGGTGCTCGTGAAGGGGGTGGACCACCTGGCGCTGCGGCTGCGGGCCGAGGCGTACCGGCTCGACGTGCCGCGGGTGGAGGACCGGGCGCTGGCGCGGGCGCTGTACGCGCAGGTGCCGCAGGGGCGGGCGGTGCCGGCGGCGCTGTACGGGCCCGTGGCGCGGGTGCTGGCCGTCGTCTACCGGCGCCGGCGCCGGCGGGCCTAGGGCTTGCGGAGCTCGATGCGCGCGGCGATCTCGACGCCGGGCGGCGGGCTGCCGGCCGCGATCTCCGGGCCTGCCGCAGCCAGCGCGGCCGTCGGCCCCACGAGGAGCAGGAAGCGCTCGTAGCCCGGGGCGTCGTCGAGCTCGAAGGCGTGGTCGAGCGGCACCCAGCCCGCGGGGACGCTGCGCGGCGCCAGGTGCTCGGTCACCACGCCGCGCCCGTCCACCGACAGGATCGTGGCCCGCACCCCCTGGGAGCGGACGGCGAGCTGCACCACGTCGCCCTCGTCGGCCCAGTCGCCGTCGCGCAGCCGCTCGGCGCCGAGCGGCGTCCGCCGCCAGAGCTCGAGCTCGACGCCGCCGGCCGGATCCGGCGGCAGGCAGGAGCCGAGCGCGAGCAGGGCGAGCAGGGCGGTGGCGAGGCAGCGACGGATGGGCACCTCGGGGGTGGGTCCACCCCCATGACCCCGGTCGGGCGCGTTCCTGTCACCTCCGGCCGTTTCGTTGTGTTTGGTGCAACAAAACAGTTATCGGAGTTCACCAATTGTTTCCCGCCGTGAACCTGGTTCTCCCGGCTACGGGGGCGCTCGCAGAAGGGAGGGACCGATGCGACTGTGCTGGCTGGCGATCCCCGTCGTGATGGCGGGCTGCGACATCCCGTTCGGGACGACGACGACCAAGGAGACGCCCACCACCGGCGAGACCGTGGTGGACACGGGCACCGACCCGGGCACGACCACGACCCCGTCGACCGAGACCGACGCCGACACCGACACCGACGCCGATGCCGACGCCGACACCGACGTCGACACGGCGGTCGACACCACTACCGTCGACACCGGCCCGCCGCCGCTCGTCTGGGCCGACGTGCAGCCCATCTTCGCGAACGGCTGCGCCGGCTGCCACTACCAGGTCGCGAACGGCCTCGGCGGCTTCCGCTTCGCCGACGAGACCGACCTGGTCAACGTCCCCTCGGTGGTGGTGCCGGGGCTGCCCTACGTCCGCCCCGGCGACCCCGACGGCAGCTACCTGTGGCACAAGATCAACGGCACGCAGGGCAGCGTGGGCGGCGCCGGCGGCCGGATGCCGCCGGGCGGCGCGCTGAGCCAGGCGCAGCTCGACCTCGTGGAGACCTGGATCCGCGACGGCGCGCTGTAGCGTCAGTGCCCGGGCGCGTGCTCGGCCTTCGGGGCGTGCTCGGCCTTCGGGGCGTGCTCGGCCGCCGGGGCGTGCTCGGCCTTCGCGGGCGCGGGCGCGGCTTCGGGCGCCACCGCGCTCGGGGGCGCCTCCGGCCCGTCGCCGAACAGGCCGGCGCGGTCGAGGGTCTCGGTGAGCCCGTGGCCCAGCAGCGGCTGGTCGAGGTCGATGCGCAGCGTGACCGCGCGCGCCTCCTGCGACGCCTCCACCGTCAGCGTGGCCGCCGCGACCAGGTTCTCGCGCGGCACGCCCTGCTTCTCGAGGTACCGGGCCGCGGCCGCCGCGCGCGCCGTCGCCAGGCCCCAGTTGTCGACGTAGGGGCTGTTCGGCGCCACCGGCACACCGTCGGCGTGGCCGAGCACCGTGATCTTCGCCGGGGTCGGCCCGACCACGGCCGCCACCTCCGCCAGCGGGCCGTAGGCGTTGGGGTGCAGCTCGGCCGAGCCCGCCGCGAAGGCGATGCGCTGGGGCAGCACCACCTGCAGCGACTGGTTCACCAGCCCGACCTGCACGACGTTGTCGGACAGCGACCCGCGCAGCCCGCGCCGCATCGACTCCACGAGCGAGGTCGTGTCGGAGCTCAAGGTGACGGGCGCGTCGGGGATGCCGGTGTTCTGCGTGCCCCCACCGGAGCTGAAGATGGCGTGGGGCAGGCCGCCGTTGAACGCGGCGTTCATGGACTCGACGGCCGCCTCGAGCTTCTTCTGGTCGGTCTGGGCGGTCGCGTAGAGGACGGTGAAGAAGGCGAACAGCAGGGTGATGAAGTCGGCGTAGCTCACGAGCCAGCGCTCGTGGTTCTCGTGCTCCTCGTGCTTCTTCTTGCGGCTCACGCCGCCTCCTTCTTGTCGTCCGCCTTGTGGTGGTGCCCGACGTAGGGGGTCAGCATCTCCTCGAGCTGCCGCGGGTTGGCGCCCGAGGCGATGACCTCGAGGCCCGACAGGACCATCGCCTTGACCTCGATGTCGGCGGCGATGATCTTCTTGATGCGGTTGCCGAGCGGCAGGAACACCAGGTTCGCCGCGCCGACGCCGTAGATGGTGGCGACGAACGCGACCGCGATGCCGGTGCCGAGCTTGCTCGGGTCCGACAGGTTCGACATGACGTGGATGAGGCCGAGCACGGCGCCGAGGATGCCGACCGTGGGGCAGAAGCCGCCGGCGGTCTCGAGCACCTTGCCGGCGGCGTTGCCGTGGTGCTCGGTCACGTCCATGTCGAGCTCCATGAGCTTCTGGAGGTCGGTCAGGTTGTAGCCGTCGATCAGGACGCGCAGGCCGCGCTGCAGGAACGGGTCGGGGATGTCGGGCAGCATCGACTCGACCGCGAGGATGCCGTCGCGGCGGGCGACCGAGGCCACGTTCATCATGGTCTCGAGCAGCTTGCCGCGGTCGGGCTGCCCAGGCCGCACCACGCGCGGCATGAGCTTGATCATGTGCTTGACCTCGTCGTCGGTGGAGGCCAGCCAGGTGGCGCCGATGGTGCCGCCGAGCACGATCAGGGCGGCGGTCGGCTGGATGAGCGAGTCGATGTGCCCGCCCTCGAGGTAGTTCCCGAGGAGGATCGACCCGAACGCCACGACGAGGGCGATGATGGGGCTGGGAGTCATCGGCGGGGGCTCCGGGCGGCGAGGTCCTGCAGGCTCCTCGGACCTCGCAGCCGCCCGGTTTAGCGGCCCCTGTGTCGCCGCGGTGTCGCCCCGCGGCCGCGCTCGGGACGGCTCAGAACTGGACGGTGACCTCGTCGCGCACCTTGTCTTCCTTGCTCGTGGCCGAGCCGATCACGAACTTCACGGTGGTGCCGGCCTTGCCCTGCACCGCGACCTGGTGGGTCTTCGTGAGCGTGTCGTCCTTGCGCTCGAAGCCGTTGTCGCCCTTGACGAGGGTGCGCGCGGGCTCGTTGGTGAGCCAGCCGATGACGGCGCGCGTCTCGCCCGTCTTCTTGACCCGGGTGCGGGTGATGACGAGCTGGTCGCCGCCGTCGTCACCCCCGCGGCCCTTGCCGCGATCGGCGTCGCGCTGCTTGCCGCGCCCGCCCTTGAGCGCGGCCACGGGGTTCACGAGGCCCGCGCCGTACACGGTGTCCCAGCCCTTGTCGCCGAGGTCGGTCGCGGTGGCGGTGAGCACCTTGCGGATCTTGTCGGGGTCGGTCACGCCCTTCGAGTACAGCAGCGCGGCCGTGCCCGCGACGTGGGGGGTGGCCATCGAGGTGCCCTGCAGGAAGTGGTAGGCCCAGGTGCCGTTGAGGCGGGTCTCCTGGAGCACGCCGTCCTGCTGGCCATCGCCGTTCTTGTCGGCGGTGGAGTCGCCGCCGGGGGCGACCAGATCGATCTCCTTGCCCTGGTTCGAGTAGAACGCGACCTCGTTCTTCAGGTCGACCGAGCCGACGGCGATCGTGGTCTCGAGGGCGGCGGGGAAGCCGATGAAGTCGGTGTAGCCGTCGTTGCCGGTGGCGGCGACGACCGTGACGCCGTTCTCGTAGGCGTAGGCCACGGCGTCGGCGATGGCCTCGGAGGAGGCCGGCGAGCCGAGCGACAGGTTGATGATGTTGGCGCCGTGGTCGACGGCCCAGACGATGCCCTCGGCGACCCAGGTGTTGCTGCCCGAGCCGTTGGCGTCGAGCACGCGGACGGGCAGGATCGAGACCTTCGGGGCGACGCCGGCCACGCCGATGCCGTTGTTCGACGCCTGGCCGATGGTGCCCGCCACGTGGCTGCCGTGGCCGTTCTCGTCGGCCGGGTCGTCGTCGTTCGCCACGAAGTCGTGGCCCTGGAGCAGCTTGAAGAACCCGTCCTCGTGGGCCGAGACGCCCGTGTCGACGACGGCGACCACCACGCCCTCGCCCTGGGTGATCTCCCACGCCTGGTCGACGTGGAGGTTCTGCAGGTGCCACTGGTACTTCCAGTACGGGTCGTTCGGGACCCCGGCGCACTGCAGCTCGACGGCCTGCTCGACCCACTCGACCTCTTCGTTGGCCTCGAGCTTCTTCAGCACCTCCTCGGGCGACTTGTTGGTGCGGATCCGGATGGTCCGCCCGAGCCCGAGGCGCTCCGCCACGGCGGGGTTGGCGAACTGCTGGTTGTAGGCCGCACCCGAGTCCTCGAGGGAGAGCTGGCCGAACGCGCCGTCGAGCCCGGCCTTGCCCGTCTTCACCTTGCCGTTGGCCAGGTGCAGCTCGTCGACCCCCTTGGCGAGCTTGACCACGAACTCGTTCTTCTTGTGGGCCTTGGCCATGGCCGCGCCGGTGGGGCGCTTGTCGCGCTTGTGGGGCTTCAGACCGCGATCTCCGACCCGCAGCTTCGCCGGGTCCGCCTTGCCGCCGTCCGGCGCGTCGGCGCCGCCGGAGCAGGCGAGGCCCATCAGGCCCGTGGCGAGGAGGGTGCAGAGGAGCACGCGGTGGTTCTTCATCAGCTGGTCTCCCGTCGCGACCGGTCGTGGGGGCTCCCGCAGGGGGAGGGGACCGGTGGTGGCGGCCGTTGGACGCCCGACCCGTCCAGGCTATTCGCGTATTCGTGAGAAATCATCCCGCCATGTCACCCTGGGTTTCCCGGTGGTCCCGTGGGCATCGGCTCAGGGGATCTCCTCCGGCGTCCACGTGCCCGCGCCGCCGTGCTCGGGGACGAGGAGCAGGCGCAGCTCCCGGCGGGGCCGGCCGACGACCACCTCGAGCGGCCGGTAGCCGACCGCCTCGGCCACGAGCCGCTGCCGGTGGAACGGGATCCACACCAGGGGGACGTCCTCGGCAGGCAGCGCGATGCGGTCGCCGCGCGGCAGCACGACCTCGTCGCCGCGGGCTGGGCGGTGAGGGTGGCGCGGTAGGTGAGCCCGGCGAGCGGCAGGGCCGCGCCCACGAGCAGGGCGAGGCGGGGCCTCAGCGGATCCATCCCGGGTCGTCGACCCGCACGAACACCGAGCCGTCGGCCACCTGCATGGTGAGCAGGTGGTCGGCCAGGTCGCGCAGCGCGATCGGCTGGCGCCCGCCGTCGTCGGCCGGGGCGGGGGGCTCGGCGGGCAGGGACTGGACGGGCACGTCGAAGCTACGGCCCCGGACGAGCCACGACAGGTCGAGCCGCCCGATGCGCACGCCGCTCGGCCGCAGCCGCGCCACGCTGTGCTCGAGCTCCACCTGGCCGGTGAAGCCGAGGTCCCAGCAGCGCCCCTCCTCGCCCACCTGCGCCTGCACCGACACCTCGGAGCCCTCGACGGCCAGCCAGGCGGGCAGGCCGAACTCCTCGCGCAGCAGGAACGACGCCTCGCGCCCCGACAGGATGAGCGGCGAGGGCCGCTCGCTGCGCTTGTAGGCGTCGAGCCGGCGGCGCAGCTGGCCCATCTCCCGCAGCGACAGGTCTTCGCGCGGCAGCGCCGCGCAGTCCGAGCTGCGGGCGAGGTGCCAGGCCCAGCCGAGGCCGGCCGCCGCGAGCAGCACGGTGGCCAGGCTCCCGACCAGGACGCCGCGGAGGAAGCGGGTGTCGCGCAGGCTCGGGCTCACGGGGCGCGCTCGGCGCGCTCAGAACGGGATGTCGTCGTCGGCACCGCCGCCGCCGCCGCCGCCACCCCCGCCGTAGTCGCCGCCGCCACCGCCGCCGCCGCTGTAGCCGCCGCCGCCGCCACCTCCGCCACCGCCGTAGCCGCCACCCGAGCCCCCGCCGTAGTCGCCGCCGGAAGGATATCCGCCGCCGCCGCCACCGTCGCGACCGCCGCCGAGGAAGGTGACGTTGTCAGCGAAGATCTCGGTGGTCCACTTGTCGTTGCCGTCCTTGTCCTGCCACTTGCGGGTGCGGATCTTGCCCTCGACGTAGATCTGGCGGCCCTTCTTGAGGTACCGCGCGACGTTCTCGGCCACCTTGCCGAAGCACACCACGCGGTGCCACTCCGTGGCGTCGGCCCAGTTCCCCGAATCGTCCTTCCGGCGCTCGTTGGTGGCGAGCCGCAGGTTCGCCACCGTCATGCCGCTCCCGGTGGTGCGCGTCTCGGGATCCGCCCCGAGGTGACCCACCAGGATGACCTTGTTCACCGACATCCGACCTCCCCCGCCGACGGCGTCCGTCAGCGACCGTTCGCCCCTTAACGCCGGGTCGGGGGGCGAAGCGGACAGAAACTGTCCGCCTGCGGCTCAGGTCCGGCTCCACGAGGTTATGGAGCTTCCCATGACCGCTCACACCCTCTGCTGCCCGATCTGCGAGCAGCCCGTCCTCACCGCCGGCGCCGACCCGGCCACCGCGCCGCACCGGCCGTTCTGCTCGCTGCGGTGCAAGCTCGTCGACCTCGATCGGTGGTTCTCGGGGGACTACCGCATCCCCGGCCCGCCCTCCGAGGTGGAACCGGGGAGCACCGACACGGGAACCGATCCTGCAATACGGGATGAACAGGGGGCGTAGCCCCACCATCCACTCGACCGAGGACTGCCCATGGCGACGACCCGCGACCAGCTCCAGGCCACGCTCGCAGTGCACGACGCCGCGGCGCTGCGGCTCATCCTCACGGCGTCCGAGGTGGATCCGCGCGACGCCCGCACCCCGGCCGAGCTCGCCGCGCGCATCGCCGACGCCATCTGGTGGAACTACTGCACGCCCTCGGCTACCTCGCCGAGAAGTGCACGTTCGAAGAGGTCGTCCGCCACCTGGCGCGCAAGCTCGGCGTCGCCGACCGGGTCGACCCCGATGTGCCCGTCTGGGAGCAGATCCGGGCGCTGACCCTCGCGCTCGTCCCCGAGGCGAGCGCCGCCACGGCCGGCATCTCCCTCGGCGCGCTCGACGACGCCACGCGCGACCGCCTCGGCCCGTCGTGGACGCCCTCGCTCGCGTGGGGCGGCGGCGCCACCACCTCCTTCGCCACCCGCTGGGGCAGCAGCGCGGGTGCTGGCCCTGCTGAAGACGCCCATCGGGCGGCTGCTGCCCCTGCTGCCGGTGGTGGGCCCGTGGGTCGGCGTCGTCCGCACCGGCATCTCCGGGCTGCACTTCGTGGCGGGGCCGCTCGGCATCGCGATGACGGTGCTGTCGATGAACTCGGCGCTGGGCAGCAACTACCAGCGCCTGGTGCCGCTGGTGCTGGGCGTCGGCGCGCTCGGGCCGCAGGGCGTGTCCGACGCGCAGGTCGTGACGGCCGCGCCGAAGAAGCCCGCGCCGGCGCCGGTCGAGGCGGACCTGCCGAGCGTCGCCACGATCCACGAGCAGGTCGATCCGGCGGGCCTGGCCGTCGCGCCGGTCGCACCCGAGGCCGCCGCCGAGGCGGAGGCCAGCGCCGAGGCCGAGGCCGACCTCATCGAGGCGGATCTGCGCGACCTGCTCGAGGAGGAGCTGTCGGAGCCCGACGTCGACCTGGCAGAGGACGTCGACAGTGACGTGCTCGACGAGGCGGAGGCCGAGACCGTGATCTCGGCCATCGAGCCCGATCCCACCGAGACGGAGGAGCTGTCGAGCGACAGCGACCCCGAGCTCGACTGACCCGTCGCCGTCGAGCACGAGCGCGGCCAGCGCGACGTGAACGCGCCGCGTCCGGCGGCGGCGCCGTCGCGTAGCCGCGCGGCACAGGCATTGGCGTCGACGCGACCGGCGCACCAGCGGCGTCGACGCGCGCTCGACGACCTCGACGGCGACGACCTGGCCGTCGGCGCGCCGACTTCCAACGGCGACCGAGGCTCGATGCAGGTGTTCCGCGGGCCGCTCGGGCCGCGGTCGCGCGGGACCTCACCGACGGCGCGGCGACGCGCTCCTCGCCCCCGGCGACCACGACGCCGACGGCGTGCGATCGGCGCGACGAGCGCGGCGCGGCCGGTGCACACGCTACGTCGACGAGTGGCCGCTCCTTGGGGGCTCGTCGCTCGGTCGAACGGGCTCAGCTCGGAGCGCGACGCTTCCCACCGGCTTGCTGGGGGGTATGCCGGGTCGGGTGAGACACTGCGAAGAGGTATGCCGCCCTGGATCGCACACTTCGCTGTCTCGGCGCGGGCGGGTCAACGAACGAACCATGAGAATCCGGCTGCGGGCCGGTGTGGGGGCCCACAAGTGTGCGATCGACACCGGCATACCTCCCGGCGCTGTGCGCTTGGGGGTAGCTTGCTTCAGACGCCGGACGGCGGCTCCTACCGACAGACCGTCACCTGACGCGGGAGACCAGCTCGTGATCGGTGCGAGCGCGGGCGCGGTCCTCCGGAACGTCCGCCCCCCGGACGTTGCCGCCCGACCGCCGGCGCGGTCCCCCGGAACGCCCCACGGACGTTGCCCGCCCGACCGGGGCGGTGCCCGCGGAACGTCCGCCTCCCGGACGTTGCTGCCCGACCGCCGGAGCGGTCCCCGCGGAACGTCCGCCGCCGGCGCGGTCCCCGCGGAACGTCCGCCCCTCGGACGTTGCTGCCCGACCGCCGGCGCGCCACGGACGGCCGGAAACGCAGGCGAAAAGCCAATTCGCGACAAGCTCGCCAGGGGCGAGGCCCCGTCGCCGGCGCCTGCCCGCACGCCCACGACCACGACCACCCCCACGACCACGCCCTCGGCGCGACAGCCCCGCTCGGCGTGGTGGTGGTGGTGGTCGTGGTCGTGGGCGTGATGACCGCGCACACTTCGAGGGCTCGGAGCGGCGCGCTCTCTGCTACGCCGTGCCCCGCGGCACCGCCGGCAGCCCGTGCTCCGCCGTCACCCGGTCGTAGTAGTCGATGATCTGTCGCACGTAGGAGCGCTTCTCGGTGTACGACCCCGGGAAGAAGCTCCGCTTGAATCCGTGCAGGATCGTGTTCCGCAGCTCGCTCGGCGTCAGCCCGAACGCGTCGACTGCGAGCCGCAGCTCCCGGCTCACCGTCGTCTGCGACACGAGACGGTTGTCGGTGCACAGCGTGACCGACAGCCGATCCTGCACCATCCGCCCGAGCGGGTGATCCTGCACCCGCCGCAGATCCGGCATCGTCTGCATGTTGCTCGTGATGCAGACCTCGATGAGGATCCGCCGGTCGGCGATGTACTCCGACAGCTGCCGCACGTAGCGGTGCGCGTCTTCGTCCTCGACCTGCTCCACGGCGTACAGGTGGGTGCCGTGGCCGATGCGGTCGGCGTTCAGGCGGGTGATCGCCTCGAAGATGCTCTCGGGGCCGTAGGCCTCGCCCGCGTGCACCGTCTTCTTCAGGAAGTGGCGGTGGCAGTAGTCGTAGGCCTCGACGTGATCGTGGGCCGGGTGCCCCGCCTCGGCCCCGGCGAGGTCGAAGCCCACCACCGGCAGCCCGAGGCGATCCCGCGCGTCGACCACCGCCCGGGCGAGCGACAGGCTCGCGATCCCGTAGACCTTCTTCACGGGCCACTGGGGCAGCACGTCGAGCAGATCCGCGTAGTACGGGCCGAACCCGGCGGTGAACATCCGCATCGCGGCGCAGATGATCCCGTAGCGGAACGGCGGCTCGCCGCGCTCCTTCACGGCAGCCGAGCTCTCGTGCTGCCGCCGGACGCGATCGAGCCCGCGATCGACCGCCGAGAGGATGCGCGGGATGTCGAGCACGCCCGTCCGCACGTGCAGCTGCGGGGCGAAGCGGACCTCGAGGTAGCGCACGCCCTCGGCCAGGCAGTCCTCGCCGAGCTCGTAGGCCACGCGCTCCAGCGCCTCCTCGTCGGTGAGGACGGCGCAGGTGTAGGCGAAGCCGTGCAGGTAGTCGGGCAGATCGCGGTACTGCGACTTGAAGACCTGCTCCCGCAGGCCCTGCTCGGTGGTGGAGGGGAGCGCCACCTTCCGCTCGCGCGCGAGCTCGATGAGGGTGCCCAGGCGGAGCGATCCGTCGAGGTGGCAGTGGAGATCGGTCTTCGGGAGGGCCTGCAGCAGCGCGTCGGACAGCTGCGGACCGTCGGCCTTGGCGTTCACGCCGTGTCCTCCGGAGCGTCCCTGGAGGATACCCAGGAGCGCGCCGAGCGGCGAGCGCTCCAGGCGTAGGGATCGCGACCAAAGCCGGGTCCGGTCGATCCGCGGGACGTAGCTTGAAACCGCCACGCACGTTGGCTAGGCAGGGGCCACCGGGCCACTGGCGGGCCCACCGGAGGCGCGCGTGCAGCTCCCCAACTCGATGCGGGACAACATGGTCGACGACTTGGACGAATACCTGGACGCCGTGTCGGCCTCCCCGGACACCGAGGCGATCGCGGGCTACGTGATCGAGCTGCTGGAGAACTACGCGGAGAACGAGGGGATCGACGACATCGTGGCCGGCCTCGAGGAGGCGGCGTCGCTCGAGGGCACGCTGTCGGAGACCCTCGAGGAGGAGATGTCCTCGAACGACGAGTTCGAGTACACGGGCGAGGAGATCATCAGCCTCGTCGAGCGGCTGTGCGAGATCGAGTGGCTCGAGTCGGAAGACGACCTCGACTTCAGCGACGAAGACGACGACGACGAGGACGAAGACGACGAGGAGGACGAGGAGGACTGAGCTCCCGCCGCCTCTGGGAGGTCCGATGAAGGGCGCCACGCTGCCACCGATCGAGCCCGCGCCCTCGGCGAACCTCGTCGCCACCTGGACCGGCAGGGAGGTGTTCCTCTGGTCCCGCACCGGCGCGGTCGACGACGCGCTGGCCGAGCTCCCCGGCATCCCCCCGGATCGCGTGGCCCACCGGATCCACCCCGTCGCCCTCGCGCGCACGCGCACGCTGCGCGCCACCGCCGCGGGCATCGACGTGCGCGTGGTCGACGCGCTCCCCGCGCTGTCGGGCCTGCCCACCGACGTGCCCGTGTCGGACTCCGTCCGCTGCCTGTCGCTGTGCGCGAAGTTCGCCCTGGAGCTCGCCGCGGCGCGCCGCGTCGTCCCCACCGTCGACGCCGAGGGCTGCGCCCGCTGGATCGCCGTCGTGGCGCGCCCCGAGGATCGCTTCCGCTTCGAGGCGCTGGTGCAGGCGGTGCCCGAGGTCACCCGCTCGGCGGGCGAGGAGGAGCGGCCGTCCACCCGCACCCCCCTGACCCCGGCGCGCCGGGTGGTGCGGACCTTCCTCGACGCCGTCGTCGACCAGATCCTGCGCACCTCCACCTACCCCGGCCCCGCCCGCGGCTGGGCCCTCGACTACGCGCGGGCGCTGTGCGGCGAGGATGCGCGCTTCACGGTCCGCGACGCGCGCGCACAGGCCACCCCCGACCGGATCGCCGCCTGGGCCGCCCGCGGCGAGGCGCCGCTGCCGCGGATCGCCTTCGCGCTCGAGCTGCCGCGGGAGGGCGAGGAGCGCTTCCCGCTGCGGGTCCTGGTCCACCGCCCGGGCGATCCCACGGCCAACGCGCCGGTGGCCGAGGCCTGGCGCGCCGGCCGCTCCGTCACCCTCGGGGGCGAGGAGCTGTTCCACCCCGCCGAGGCCGTGCTGCGGGGCCTCGCCCGCGCCGCCCGCCTCCACCCGCCGCTGCAGCGCGGCCTGCCGGGCGGCGAGCCGGCCGATCCCCAGCTCGACGCCGCCGTGGCCTGGGCCCTGCTCGACGTCGGGCGGGCCGAGCTCGAGGCCGCCGGCTTCGCCGTGCTGCTGCCGCCGGCGTTCGAGCGCGCCGGCCGCCAGCGGATCCGCACGCGGATCCGCCTCACCCTGACCGGCGCCGGCCTCGATCTGGCGCAGGCGCTGACCTACCGCTGGGAGGTGCTGGTCGGCGATCAGGTGCTGGGCGGCAAGACCTTCGCCCGGCTGTGCGCGGAGCGCCGCCCGATCGTGCGCTACCAGGGCGAGTGGGTGTTCCTCGACCCGGCCGAGCTCGCGCGCCTGCCGCGCGACCTGTCGAAGCCGGGCGAGATGTCGGCGCCCGAGGCGCTGCAGGCCGTGCTCACCGGGGAGTACCGCGGGGTGCCCGTGGTGGCCGACGAGCGGCTGTCGGTGGTGCTCCAGGCGCTGCGCGAGCCGCCCGACCTGCCGCCGCCCGACGGGCTGCGCGCCACCCTCCGCCCCTACCAGGCGCGGGGCTACGCCTGGCTGTGCGCCCTCGGCGCGCTCGGGCTCGGCGCCCTCCTGGCCGACGACATGGGCCTCGGCAAGACCGTGCAGCTCATCGCCTACCTGCTCGCGCGCCGCGAGGGCAGCAAGGAGCGGCGCGCGTCGCTGGTGGTGTGCCCCACCAGCGTGCTCGGCAACTGGCAGCGCGAGCTGCGCCGGTTCGCGCCCGACCTCGCCGTGGGCCGGTGGCACGGCCTCGATCGCGACGAGATCGAGCTCGAGGGCTGCGACGTGGTGCTCACCACCTACGGGCTGCTCGTGCGCGACATCGAGCGGCTGGGCGCCGCGCACTGGGACGCCGTGGTGCTCGACGAGGCGCAGGCGATCAAGAACCCCGACAGCCGGCGGGCCCGCTGCGCCCGGCGGCTGCACGCCCGGCACCGCGTCGCGCTCACGGGCACCCCCGTCGAGAACCGGCTCGACGAGCTGTGGTCGGTGGTGGAGTTCCTCGTGCCGGGCCTGCTCGGGCCCCGCGCCACCTTCCAGCGCCAGATCGCCGTCCCCATCGAGCGGTTCGGCGACGAGGACGCCGCGCTGGTGCTCCGGCGCACCGTGTCGCCCTTCCTGCTCCGCCGCAGCAAGACCGACCCCAACGTCGCCGACGACCTGCCCGACAAGGTCGAGCGCCGCCAGGGCTGCGATCTCACCGAGGAGCAGCGCAGGCTGTACCAGTCCGAGGTCGACGCCGCGATGGCGGAGATCGCGGGCAGCGGCGACCTCGAGCGCCGCGGGCGCGTCCTGGCGATGCTCACCGCCCTCAAGCAGATCTGCAACCATCCGTACCAGTTCCTGCGCCGGCGCGAGGAAGGCGCCGACCCGACCCTGCCGGGCCGCTCCGGCAAGCTCGACCGCATCACCGAGCTCGTCGAGGACATCGTCGGCTGCGGCGAGCGCGTCGTGATGTTCACGCAGTACCGCGAGATGGGCGACCTGCTGCAGCAGCACCTCCAGAACGTCCTGCAGGAGCCCGTGCCGTTCCTGCACGGCGGCACCCCCGCGCTCGCCCGCGACGAGATGGTCCGGCGGTTCCAGGAGGACGATCGCGCGTCGCCGGTGCTGCTCGTGTCGCTCAAGGCAGGCGGGACGGGCCTGTCGCTCACCCGCGCGAACCACGTCATCCACTACGATCGCTGGTGGAACCCCGCGGTGGAGGACCAGGCGACCGATCGCGCCCACCGGATCGGGCAGAAGCAGACGGTGCTGGTCCACAAGGTCGTGTGCGAGGGCACGCTCGAGGAGCGCATCGACGCCGTGCTCGACGAGAAGCGCGAGCTGTTCGACACCGTCGTCGGATCCGGGGAGCGCTGGGTGACCGAGCTCGACGACGATGCGCTCCTGCAGCTGGTCCTGCTCAGCCCGAGCGGCGAGTAGACGGCGTGTTTGCACCTCAGCGGAGGTGACACCCGGTCAACCGCCGATTACCAGAGACAGTCGGGTCGGCACGCCGACCGGTGCGGGGGGAGATGGACTTGGGCCAACACGGGCGAGCGGGCTCCGGAAGGGACGGGTCCGGCGCGGCGGGGGACGGGTGATGGGCGCCCGCCCGGAGGGGATCCGCACGAGCCAACGGGCGCTCGGCCGGCTGGCCACGCAGTGGAACGCCGTCCTCGACGGGGTCGACTCCAACCTCAAGGGCCGGGTCCTCCGCGGCCGCACCCTGTCGCGCGCCGGCCGGGTCCAGCAGATGGAGATCGCGCCCGGCATGGCCCTGGCCGACGTGCAGGACGCCGGCGAGCTGCACCGGCCCACCGTCCGCGTGCGCACGCTCGACGAGGCCGGCTGGCGCAAGGTGATCGCCACCCTCCGCAGCGATCTCGCCCTCCTCGCGCAGCTCGTGGAGGGGGAGGTCGGGCAGGATCTGCTCGACGCGCTCGCGGCGCGCGGGGTGCCGATGGTGCCCACGGCCGGCGACATCGAGTGCGACTGCGACTGCGGCGACTGGGCCGTCCCCTGCGCCCACGGCGCGGCGCTGTACCACGTGCTCGGCGAGGCGCTCGACGGCGATCCGTACCTGCTGTTCACCCTGCGGGGGCGCACCCGCGAGCAGCTCGAGGCCGCGCTGCGCAAGGCCTGGGGCGACGCCGGTCGGCGCACGGTGAGCCGGGCGCCCGACGCCGAGGCGAGCGAGGCGGCCGACCCGTTCGCCAGCCCCGTGCCGCCGCCGCCCATGACCTTCCGCTTCTCGACGAACCCGGGCCCGCCGGGGATGGTCGCGCTCGGGCCGCTGGCGGGCGACGACGACCTGCTGCGCGCGCTCACCCCGCTCTACGACGCTGGCGCCGAGGCCGCGCTGGCGCTGGCGCTCGCGGATCCGCGCCCCGGCGCGCGGCGGCGGCGGCGCTCCATGGTGCCCACGGCCGCGCCGCGCTCCGAGGTCCCGGAGGTGGCGGACGAGCCGAGCGACCTGACCGAGCGGATCGTCGACCTGCTGGCCTCGTCGGACGACGGGGCGACGGCGCAGGAGCTGGCGACCCGGCTCGGGGTCTCGCCGAAGCGCGCGCGGCTCGAGCTCGAGGAGCTCGACCGGATGGGGATCGTGTCGCGCCCGGGCCGCGACGAGCGGTGGTGGCTCGGCTGACGATATTGCGCTGACATCGCGTGCAGCAGGCCGTCCCCGGTACGAGAGCCCCAGGAGGGCCGATGTACGGGAAGGCGCAGGCGCCGCGCGCGCAGCAGACGCAGGACCCGGCGCTCGACGAGGGCCCCGACGCGCTCCCCGACCTCGGGAGCAACGCGGCCCGGGCGGCGCGGCTCGGTCTGGCGGCGGAGCGGCGCGACGAGCCGTTCGTCCGCGACCTGGCCGACAACCCCTGGTGGTCCGATCCCGGCGACGACCCGCCGCCCACCGACCCGACGTCGGCGCGGGCCGCCGTCCTCGCGCACCGCGCCCGCGGCGACGCCGACGCGCCCGCGGCCGTGGACGCGCTGGGCGTGCTCGCGGGCGACCGCGCCTGGCCGCAGCTCGCCAGCGCCGAGGCCTACGTCGTGCTCGGCCGCACGCAGGTCCCGCTCGAGGTGCACCGCTGGGCCGACGCCATCGCCAGCCTGCCCGCTGACGCGCGCGCCGCCCACGCCGCGCTGCTCGCCCGCAGCGCCTCGGGCCGGACGCTGTCGGCGTGGCTCGCCGAGGCGCGCGCCGCGGCCGACCCGAGCCTCGATCCCGCGCAGGACGCCGTCGCCGCCGTGCGCGCCTTCCGCACCGCCGGCGCGCCGACGCACCCGAGCGCCATCGCCGCCCTCCGCGCCCTCTTCGCGCTCGGGTGGGACGAGGCGCGCATCGAGGCGGCCGTCCAGGAGCGCGCGGAGGACGAGATCGACCTGCAGGCGCTGACGCCGCAGGCCCGCGCGGCCTACGACCTGGCTCGTGCCGCGGGACGCGCGTCGACGGGCGGGTCACCCCCGGCGCCACGTCGACACCTTCGATCGCGCCGCCCACCGGGCCCGCAGGGCGCCGCGATCCAGGCCGTCGCGGGCGGCGGCGCGGGCGCCACGTCGATCGCCCCCGTCGCGCTGACCCGGGCCGACGTGGGCGACGTCCTCGCGGCGCAGCTCAACGCGCGCGTCGCCGAGGCCCTGCTGGCGAACGTCGGCGTCGACGGCGCGCTCGCCCGGTGGATCGCCACGGCGCCGCCCGCCACGGTGCTGCCCCTCGTCGACCCCACGCCGTCCGACGCGACGACGGGCGGCTACCGCGGCTACGCGATCCGCGACACCGGCGGCGCCCTCGTCCCCGGGGAGCGCCTGGCCGAGGCGCTCGACAGCGGCCTGTATCGGGTCGGCCTGAACGCGGCGTTCTACGACCAGGTCGTCGTGCCGCTGCTCCGCGACCCGCAGGTGCTGGCCATGGCGCGCGCCGATCTCGGCGCCGGCGAGCTCGACGCCGAGATCGACGCCACCCTTGCCGAGCTCGGCAGCGACGCCGGCGCCTGGACCCCCGAGCAGCAGGCCCGGATGAGCGCGCTGTTCGCCCGCCGCGACGCCCTGCGGCGCCTGGGCAGCGACCTGCGCACGG
Organism: Myxococcota bacterium; assembly: GCA_041389545.1. Classification (GTDB taxonomy): domain Bacteria; phylum Myxococcota_A; class UBA796; order UBA796; genus JACKER01. Next base: position 40,668 of record JAWKRQ010000010.1, read on the forward strand.
GGGCGACGAGCTACACGGCGCTCCTCGGCCGCCAGCTCGACGTCGCGGCGCGCCTGGACCAGGCCGTCGCGGACGCCGACCGCCGGATCGCCGAGGCGACGGAGGCGCTGGCGGCCAGGCGGCGGGACATGGCGACGGTGCGGGGGCTGCCCGTCATGGACCCGATGGACCGGCGCGCGGCGCCGCGGCTCGACGACCAGGACGAGCAGCGGCGGCTCGCCTCGCTGCAGCAGTGGCGCACCGACCTCGTCGCGCAGCGGCGCAGCCTCGAGCTGCTGCTCCTGAACCCGTACGCGGTCACGGTGGAGGCCGACCTGAAGGCGGTAGAGGCCCTCGCGGAGAAGCCGCCGGACTTCGTCACCCGCGGGCAGGGGATCCTGCTGGCGGCGAAGGCGGCCGCCACCGAGAGCTGGGCGATGGTCGGGCGCATCGACGCCGGCCTCGGCTGCATCCCGGGCCTGCTCGACCCCGAGAACCGGCTGGGCGGCCGCGACCTGTCCGACGAGCTCTACCGCCGCGCGATGTCCCACGTCCGCGAGTACGAGGAGCAGGCGGCCGTCGACACCCAGCGCGCGTCGACCGCGCTCGGCACCGTGGGGACCGAGGTGGTGAAGTTCCTCACCAGCACGGTGATCGTCGGCGTCGCCACGATGGGGCTCGGCGCGTCGGGCAGCGCCGTGTTCCGCGCGGGATCCGTGGCCGCGCGCCTGACCAGCGCCGCGGTGACCACCACGGTCGGCGGGCTGAGCCAGACCGGCAACGGCGCCGGCGCCATGCTGTGGGGCGGCGTGTCGATGGGCCTGCTGCCGCTGGCCGGCGCGTTCGGCAAGTCCGGCGCGACCCGCCTGTTGTCCGCGTTCACGATGGGGGCGCTGACCGACGGCATGGCGCAGGTCGACGTGGAGGCGGCCGCCCGCAGCTGGATGCTCGAGCAGGACGTGGGCAAGGCCGTCCGCACCGCCGTCCGGAGCGTCAGCGTCGAGCGGATGCTGTTCAACGGCATCCTCGGGGTGCTGGTGGAGGCGGCGACGCTGTCGCTCGAGGCGCCCGGGACGGCCGGCGGCGCCGGTCCGCCGCCGACGGGCTCCGCGAGGCGCGCGACGAGCTCGACCAGCAGATCGCTCCGGCTGCGGCGCCAGGGCGACGCGGAGGGGCTCGGCGAGATGGTGGCGTCGCGGGCGCGCATCGACGCGCGGCTGAAGGTGCTCGAGACGGTCGAGCTCGGCCAGCCGATCCCCCAGGACCTGGTGGACGCGGCGGGCGGGCCGCCGGAGGGCTACGTCCGCGACCCCGCCGGACAGCAGTGGGTGTACGACGAGGCCACGGCGAAGGCCCAGGCCGCCGCGCGAGAGCACCAGCTAACGCTCGCCCGCGACTACCGCGCCGCGCTCGACGAGACCGACGCGGCCTGGGCCGAGCTGCAGCGCCTGCGCCGGCGCAACGCGCCGCCCGAGGAGCTGTCGGCTCAGCGGCTGAAGATCGGGCAGGCCTCCGAGCGCTCGGCCGCGAAGCTGGATGCGCTGCAGGCCGAGCTCGGGCGGTCCACGACGCCGCTCGAGACGCCGGCCGCGCCCGTGCCCGTCGGCGCCCGCCTCGGTGGGGGCGGGGAGGGCGTGGTCTACGAGATCGACACGCCTGACGGGCCGCTCGCCGCCAAGGTCCCGGTGGAGGGGGTCTCCGTCGAGCAGCTGCAGAAGGGCGTCCTGCCGGCGACCTACGGCGGCGTGGGCCAGTCGGGGATCGGGCGGGTGGTCCGGGACGGAGAGACCGTCAACGCCCTGATGATGCCGAAGATCGAGGGCGCGCCGCTGTCGAAGGGCCCGCCGGTCACCGCCGACGCGCTCGAGAGCTTCGAGCGGTTCGTGGACGCGATGCGGCGCGACGGGGTCGTGCTGGGCGACATGAACTTCGGCAACGTGCTCGTCGGGTCCGACCGCGTGTGGTTCATCGACCAGCAGCCGGCCACGCGTGCGACCTACGGCGCGCTGATGCGCAAGACGCTGGGCCGCGAGCTCACCGCCGCGGAGATCGACGCAGACTGGCAGATCGCCGTGCAGCGGTTCGAGCGCAACGTCGCCGCGGCGCGCGCCGAGCTCGAGGGGCGGGCGACGCGGCGGACGACGCTGCCCGAGGTGCGCCGCACGTCCTCGCCGGCGCGGGTGGCGGCCGAGGAGGCCGAGATCGTCGACCTCGCGAAGCGGACCGAGGACTGGAGCGAGAACTGCACGTCGCCCACCTGCATGACCGCGGCCATGAAGTCGACCGCCTCGGCGCGCGGGAGCGGCCTCGAGGCCTACGTCTTCAAGTTCCGCGGGAAGAGCCGGCGGACCGGCCTCGACGCGGGGCACGCCATCACGGCGATCCGCCGCAGCGACGGCCGGATCCGGTACCTGTCGTGGGGACGGGTGTACGACCGCTGGGAGGACGTCGCGAACGAGGTGTTCACCGACGCCTACCTCACGGGGGTCTTCGAGCTGACCGAGCACGTGACGTGGGTGACCGACCGCAAGCTGACGTACCGGACGCCCGACGACCCGTGAGCGCGCTGAGGAGTGGTTCACCCACCGCGTGACAGTGAAACCGATCGGCCGTGGGGCTAAGGGGTCGCGTCACGGAGGAGCCACATGAGCGGAGCGATCCGCGTCCTGCTGCCGCCCACGGCCGCCCACCTCGCCCCGAGGGTGCTCGCCGCCGGCTGCATCCCGGTCGTCGACGCCACGGGAGAGGTGGTGCCGGAGGTGCCCGAGGGCGCCTGGGTCCGCACCCGCCCCGGCCGCCCCGCGCCCGGGACGGGCCCGGTGGTGCTCGCCGAGCTCGGCGCGCCGGTGCCCGACCGGGCGACCTGGCTCGAGACGGCCGTGCCGCGCGACGTGCCGGCCGGCTTCGCCGGGCTCGTGCTCAAGGGCCGCGAGGCCGGCGGGCTGTGCGGCGAGGAGGACGGCTTCGTCGCGCTGGCGCGCTGCCCGGAGCCGGGCCGCGTGCTGCTCGACGCCGGCCTCGGCCCGCGCGGGGCCGCCGCTGCGCGCGCGCTCGGCGCCGCGGGGATCCTCGTGGTGGAGGGCCACCTCGGCTGCCCCGAGCTCGGCCTGCCGCCGGGCCTGGCCCGCCGCCTCGGCCTGGCCGACGACGAGGCCACCCGCGTGGTCCACGGGCTGCGCGTCTGCGCCAGCGCCACCGCGCCGGTGCTGCGCCGCCTGACCCGCGGCGAGCACGATCCGTGGACGCTCGCGTCCAAGGTCTGGCAGGAGGGCGACCCGAACCAGCACCTGTGGCTCGTGGGGCAGGGGGTCGCGCTCGCCCGCGGCCTGGCCGAGCGCTACGGCACGCTGCCGGCGCTGCTGCAGGCCTACGTCGAGGCGTGGGACAGCGCCACCGAGGCGCTGCGCCGCGCCACCCAGGGCCACGCCGTCCGCGCCGTGGGCACGGCCCTGGCGCTGACCGAGCCCGACACCGCCGCCACGGTCGGCGGGCCCGTCGGGGCCGGCGTGCTGTGGGAGGAGGCCGCCTGGCTCGGCCGCCCGGTCCACGGCGGTCCGCTGCGCGCGGCCGCCGCCATCGGCGTGCCCGTGGTCTGCGCCGCCGATCGCCTGGAGTCCCTGCTCTCCGAGCTCCCCGCGCCCGCCCCGAAGCCCGCGCCCGCGCCTGCGAACCCCGCCCCCGCGGCGGAGCCCGCGCCCGCCCCCGTCGCCGCGGCGCGCGCGCCCGAGGCCGCCCCCGCGGTGGCCATCATCGGCATCGGCTGCCGCTTCCCCGGCGGCTCCACCGGGGTCGAGGCCTACTGGGACAACATCGTCGCCGGGCGCTACGCCATCGGCGAGGTCCCGCCCGACCGCTGGGACCCGGGGCTGTTCTACGACGCCGACCCCGAGGCGCCCGACAAGACCTACAGCAAGATCGGCGGCTTCATCACCGACTTCGTCTTCGACCCGAAGGCGTTCCGGATCCCGCCGAACGTCGCCCGCCAGGTCGACCCCGTGCAGCAGATCACGCTCATGTGCGTGGCCGACGCGCTGCGCGACGCCGGGCTGCAGACCGACAAGCGCAGCGAGGGCCGCGCCTTCGACCGCGAGCGCTGCGCCGTGGTGCTCGGCAACAGCCTCGGCGGCGAGGTCAGCGACCGCTACGCCATCCGGCTCGCGTGGCCCGACGTGGCCCGCAAGCTCGTGGCCGTGCCCCCGTTCTGCAACCTGTCCGAGGCCGAGCGGATCCGGTTCCTCGAGCAGATGGAGGCCGCCTACAAGGCCGGGCTGCCCGTCGTCGACGAGGACTCGATGCCCGGCGAGCTGGCCAACGTCATCGCCGGCCGCATCGCCAACGCCTTCGACCTCGGCGGCGCCAACTACACGGTCGACGCCGCCTGCGCGAGCAGCATGGCCGCCATCGACGCCGCCGTGAAGAACCTGCGCGACGGCGAGAGCGATCTGGTCATCACCGGCGGCGCCGACCGCTCGATGAACATCGCGACCTACGTGAAGTTCTGCAAGATCGGCGCCCTGTCGCCCGACCACAGCGCCCCGTTCGACGTCTCCGCCAACGGCTTCGTCATGGGCGAGGGCTGCGGCATCCTCGTGCTCAAGCGCTACGAGGACGCCGTGCGCGACGGCGACCGGGTCTACGCCGTGATCCGCGGGGTCGGCGCCTCGTCCGACGGGCGCGGCAAGGGCATCACCGCGCCGAACCTCAACGGGCAGCTCCGCGCGCTCCGCCGCGCCTACCAGGCCGCCGGCATCGCCCCCACCGACGTCGACCTCATCGAGGCGCACGGCACCTCCACCGTCGTCGGCGACAAGGTCGAGGTCGAGGCGCTGACGCAGATCATCGGCGCCGACACCCGCGGCGACCGGGGCCCCGTGCGCATCGGCTCGGTCAAGTCGATGATCGGCCACCTGAAGTCCGCCGCGGGCGCCGCGTCGGTGATCAAGGCCGCGCTGGCGCTCCACCACGGCGTGCTGCCGCCGTCCCTCAACTTCAGGGACGCCCGTCCCGACGTGCCGCTCGGCACGGTGCCGCTGCAGGTGCAGACCCGCGCCGAGCCCTGGCCCCAGACGCCCGACGGGCTGCGCCGCGCCGGCGTGAGCGCCTTCGGCTTCGGCGGGACCAACTTCCACGTGGTCCTCGAGAGCTTCGCGGGCCAGCGCCTGCCGGAGTCGGTGCCGAGCGCGCCGCCCGCCGCGCAGCCCCGGCCCGCGCCCGCGCCCACGGCGCGCCCCACGCGGGTCGAGGCCGCCGCGCCCCGCCCGGCCCCGCCCACCGCCGGCCTGCCCGACGGCATCTGGGCCGCGAGCGGCACCACCCGCGCCGAGCTCCTCGAGAACCTCGAGGCCCTGCGCGACGGCCGCCAGCCCGTGTTCCACCCGTCGGCCCCGCTGCGCCTCGCCGCCGCCCCGGTCGACGCCGAGGAGCGCGGCGCCCAGCTCGACCGCGCCATCACCACCGTCCGCAAGCAGAGCAACCCCGACCTGCTCCGGGCGCGCGGCGTGGCCTACGAGGACGTGCCGTTCGACCAGAAGCTCGTGTTCCTGTTCACGGGCCAGGGCAGCCAGTACCTCGACATGGGCCTCGACCTGGCCGGCGAGTGGCCCGTCGTGGCCGACACCTTCGCCGAGGCCGACCGCGTGCTCACCGAGCCGCTCGGCAAGCCCATCACCGAGTTCATCCGCCTGGCCGCCGGCGAAGACGCCGCGCGCAAGGAGGATCTGCTCCGCCAGACCGAGTACAGCCAGCCGGCCACGCTCACCATCGACGTGGCGCTGATGCGCCTGCTCGCGAGCTACGGCGTGGTGCCCGACATCGTCGCGGGCCACAGCCTCGGGGAGTACGGCGCGGCCGTCGCCTCCGGCGTCATGACCTTCGAGCAGTCGCTGCTGGCCGTCAGCGCCCGCGGCCGCGAGATGGCGTCGATCCGGCTCGACGACCCGGGCAAGATGGCGGGCATCGCCACCTCCACCAAGGTGGTCGACGAGGTCCTGGCCGACGTCGACGGCTACGTCATCGCCGCCAACAAGAACTGCCCCACGCAGACCGTCATCGCCGGCGCGTCCGACGCCGTCGACGAGGCCTGCGAGCGCTTCAAGGCCAAGGGCATCACCGTCTACCAGCTGCCCGTGAGCCACGCGTTCCACTCGCGCATCGTGGCGCCGGCCTCGGAGCCGCTCCGCGGCGTGCTCACCCGGCTCGGCCTGCAGCCGCCGCGCCGCCCCATCACCACCAACGTGACCGGCGAGTACTACCCCCAGGGCGACGGCGCGGTGGAGCGGATCATCGACCTGCTGGCCCAGCAGATCTCGGCCCCGGTCGAGTGGGTCGCGCAGATGGAGCGGATGTACGAGGACGGCGGCCGCGTCTTCGTGGAGGTCGGGCCGAAGCGCGCGCTGTCGGGCTTCACGGTCTCGATCCTGAAGCGGCGCCCGCACCGCTCGGTCTACACGAACCACCCGAAGCGGGGCGGCGTGGCCTCGTTCCGCGACGCGCTGGCCCAGCTCGTGGCGCTCGGCGTGCCGGTGCGGGCCGCGCCGCTCGCGCCGCGCGAGGTCGACCTGTTCGCGACCCCCGAGCCGCGGCGGGCGACCACGCAGGCGCAGACGGCCTACACCGAGCTGCACCCGAGCCAGACCGAGGCGGCGCCCGACCTGCAGGCGGGCATCGTGCGCATCGTGGCGAAGACCACGGGCTACGAGCCCGAGGAGCTCGACCTCGACCACGAGCTCGAGGCCGACCTCGGCATCGACACGGTCAAGCAGGCCGAGGTGTTCTCGGTCGTGCGCGAGACCTACGGCATCGCCGCCGACCCGTCGTTCCGGTTCGCCGACCACAAGACGCTGCGGTCGCTGATCGACTGGGCGTCGAGCCGCACCGGCGCCCGGCGCCTGGCCGTCCAGGAGGATGCGCCGCCCGCGCCCCCGCCGAGCGGCTCGGGGGTCGACCCCGACGTCATCGCGTCGTTCCTCACCCAGGCCGCCGCCGCCGGGCTGAAGGGCCTCGACGCCGAGGCCTTCGCCAGGGCGCTGCTGCCGTCGGTGCAGCAGCTCATCCAGGCCGCGTTCCGGGCGGCCGACGCCACGCGTCCGGCGCCGCCCGCCGCACCGCCGGCCGCCCAGCCGCCCGCGCCGCGTCCGACGCCCGCGCCCGCGCCGCGCGCCGCCACGCCGTCTCCGGCGCCCGCCGCCTCGCACCGCCTGCCGGGCGCGCCGTTCCCCGCCGACTTCGACCGCACCATCGTCTGCTCGGGCACCGCCATCGGCCTGCCCGGCGGCGAGGCCGTCTTCGGCGCCGACAACTTCGTCGCCATCCTCACCGGCCGCAACCGCATCGACCACATCGGCGACCGCGCCCAGCGCTTCCTCGACCTGGGGCTCGTGCGCCTCGTCAAGGACCCGCGCACCGGCCAGGGCTCGTTCCTGCCCGTGCAGCGCACCGACGAGGTGATCCGCCTCGCCGGCGTCGAGCGCGCGTTCGACCTGCGCGAGTGGGACGTCGACCGCGAGCTCATCGACGCCCTCGACGTGTCCACCCGCCTCGCGTTCGCCGCCGGCCTCGAGGCCCTGCGCGACGCCGGCATCCCGCTGGTGCGCAGCTACCGCACCACGGCCGCGGGCAAGCGCGTGCCGCGGGGCTGGATGCTGCCCGAGGCCCTGCGCGACGGCACCGGCGTGGTCTTCGGCTCGGCCTTCCCGGGCTACGACATGTTCGCCCGCCACCTCGCGGAGGGCGGCCGCGACGCCGAGGGCCGCTTCGACCGCCGGTTCCTGTTCCAGGTCCTGGCGATGGGCCACAGCCAGTTCGCGCAGCTCATCGGCGCGCGCGGGCCCAACACCGCCGTCAACGCGGCGTGCGCGTCGTCGACGCAGGCGCTGTCGATCGCCGAGGACTGGATCCGCTGCGGCCGCTGCGAGCGGGTCATCGTGGTCGGCGCCGACGACGTGACGAGCGAGCACCTGCTCCCGTGGATCGGCGGCGGCTTCATGGCCGCCGGCGCCGCCACGACCCACGACGTGCTCGAGGAGGCCGCGCTGCCGTTCGACCGGCGTCGCCACGGCCTGATCCTCGGCATGGGCGCCGTGGGCATCGTGGTCGAGTCGGACGCCTCGTGCCGCGAGCGCGGCGTGGTCCCGCTGGCGCGCCAGCTCGCCGCCGTCTCCGTGAACTCCGCGTTCCACGGCACCCGCCTCGACGTGGACCACATCGCGCAGGTCCTCAAGGGCCTGGTCGACGACGTCTGCGCCCGCGAGGGGATCACCCCGAAGCAGATGGCGCACGACGCGTTCTTCATGAGCCACGAGACGTACACGCCGGCGCGCGGCGGCTCGGCCGCGGCCGAGATCGAGGCGCTGCGGGCGGCGTTCGGCCCCGCGGCCCGCGAGATCGTCGTCACCAACACGAAGGGCTACACCGGGCACCCGATGGGCGCGGGCATCGAGGACGGCGTGGTCCTCAAGGCCCTGCAGTACGGCGTGGTGCCGCCGGTGGCGAACCTCGCCGAGCCCGACGAGCAGCTCGGCGACCTCACCCTGTCCTCGGGCGAGCGCCGGCGCTTCAAGTACGCCGTGCGCCTGGCCGCGGGCTTCGGCAGCCAGCTGTCGCTCACCCTGATGCGCGCCGAGGCCGTCGACGACGACCGCATCTCCGACCGCGCCGCCCGCGTGAAGTGGCTGCAGGACGTGACGGGCTACGCGCACGTCGAGGAGCGCATCGAGCACCGCACCCTGCGGGCGTTCGAGGCCGAGCAGGACGCCCCCTACGACCTGGCCCCCGACGTGTCGGCCAAGCCCTACGGCGTGTCGGCGGGGGAGGCGACGACGCCCCCGCGCGCGCTCGCCACGCTGCCGCCGCTCGGTGCCGCGCCCACGCTGCCGCCGCAGCCGCCGGCCGAGGCGCCCGACTTCGACGCCATGCTGGCCGAGCTCGTGGCCGTGGTCGCGGCGAAGACGGGCTACGAGCCCGCCGAGATCGAGCCCGACTTCGAGCTCGAGGCCGATCTCGGCGTCGACACGGTCAAGCAGGCCGAGATCCTGGGCGAGCTGACCGAGCGCTACGGCCTCGAGCAGGACGACGCCTTCCGCGTGGCCGACTACCCCACGCTCACCGCGCTGGCGGGCTACCTGATGGGCCGCGTCGCCGGGGCGGGCACCAAGCTCGTGCCGGGCACGGCCTCCGCGGCCCCGGAGCGGACGCACCGCCCGCAGCCCCGGCCGCAGCCCCCGCAGCCGCAGCAGCCGCCCCCGGACGAGATCCTCGAGGACCTCCGTCCGCCGGAGCCGTCGATCACGGTGGTGCCGCCCGAGGCGCGCGTCGCCGGGCCGCCCCGCGGCGGGGCCCACGTCCTCGACGACCTGATCGGCGTCGTCGCCGAGAAGACGGGCTACGAGCCCGACGAGCTCGAGCCCGACTTCGAGCTCGAGGCCGACCTCGGCATCGACACGGTGAAGCAGGCCGAGATCCTGAGCGAGCTGACCGAGCGCTACGGCCTCGAGCAGGACGAGACCTTCCGCCTGTCCGACCACCCCACGCTGCGCGCGCTCGCCGACTACCTCGCGGCGCGCGCCTCGGGGGCGCCGCTCATCGACCCCGACGAGGACACCGACCAGGGCCTCGCCGAGGTCGGCGCCGACGACGAGCTCGAGCGCACCGAGACCGGCGCGGCGACCACGCCGCCGCCGGCCCCGCGCGCGGTGGCGCCCTCCGAGGCCGCCACGCCGCGCGTGGCGCCGCCGCGGGTCGCGCCGGGCGACGGCCCGACCCTCGAGGACACGCTGGCCGAGCTGGTCGCCGTGGTGGCCGAGAAGACCGGCTACGAGACGAGCGACCTCGAGCCGTCGTTCGAGCTCGAGGCCGATCTCGGCGTCGACACGGTGAAGCAGGCCGAGATCCTGGGCGAGCTGCAGGACCGCTTCTCGCTGCCGCGCGACGACGCGTTCCGGCCCGCCGACCACCCGACCCTCGAGGCGCTGGCGGCGTACCTGCACCAGGCGCGCCTCGGCGCGGGGGCTGCGCCGATGACCTCGGAGACGCCGGTCCCGGTGCCGTCCGCCGGAGACGACGACGACGACGACGAGCCGGATCCGTCGCGCCCGCGGGCCGCGCTGTCGGACCTGCCGTTCGTGGCCGAGGAGTTCGACCTGTCGGTGGGGATGAGCACCGAGGAGCGGGTGCGGGCCAACCACATCCCGCTGCCGTCGTCGTTCCGGGTGCGCCGGCCGGTGCTCGAGCGCCGCCCGCCCGTGCGGTCTTCGGAGCTCGACGACACGCGGGTGCTGGTGCTGGGCGACACGCCGCTCGCCGAGGCCCTGCGCCAGGAGGTCGCCGCCCGCGGCGGCACCGACGCCGGCCCCTACGACGTCGTGCTCGACGCCGCCGACGACCTGATGGCCACCTTCCGGCGCGCACGCAGCCTCGACGGCCAGCGCCCCTCGCGCTGGATCACGGTCACCCGCCTCGGCGGCCTCGGCACCGAGCAGGGCTTCGGCGTCGACCGCGCCTACGTCGACGGCGGCCGCGCCGGCTTCACCAAGTCGCTCGGCCGCGAGTGGACCGGGCTGTTCGCACCGTCCTCGACGTGCACCCGAGCCTCGGCGACGCCGAGGCCGCCCGCATCGCCTGCGACGAGATCGGCGCCGCCGACGCCGACCGCGAGATCTTCGTCGACCCCGACGGCGCGCGCGCCGGCGTGGTCCTGGAGATCGCCGACCTGCCCGACCCCGCGCCGCTGACCGAGCGGCCCGTGGTCATGCTCACCGGCGGCGGGCGCGGCATCACCGCCCGGGTCGCGCTGGAGCTCGCCCGCAGCGGGGCCGGCGCCATCGCGCTCGTCGGGCGCTCGCCCGTGTCGGACCAGCCGCTCGACGAGGCCGCCGCCAAGCAGCAGATCCGGGCGCAGCTGCAGGTCGCCGGCGAGCGCGTCACCCCGCCCGGGTCGAGGCCGCGCTGGCGGGCCCGCGCCGCAGCGAGGAGGTCCGGCGCACGCTCGAGTCGCTGCGCGAGCTCGGGCTCAACGTCCGCTACTTCCAGGCCGACCTGGCCGACGCCGTGCAGGCCACCCGCATCGTCGACACCGTGCTGGCCGAGTTCGGCACGCTCGACGTGGTGATCCCGGCGCCGGCGTGGAGGAGTCCCGCCAGCTCAAGGACAAGGACGAGCAGGGCTTCCACCGCGTGTACGACGGCAAGGCCGTCGGCGGCCGTGCGCTCATCGAGCGCCTCCCCGAGCGCACGCAGGTCGTGTGCATGGGCAGCGTCGCCGGGCGCTTCGGCAACCCCGGCCAGGTCGACTACGCCGCCGCCAACGACGCCCTGGCGCGCATCTGCCAGACCCGCCCGAACAGCCTGCAGGTCGACTGGACCGCCTGGGACGACGTGGGCATGGCCGTGCGCGGCGGCATGCGCTCGCTGCTGACCGACCGCGGGGTCGAGCTGCTCCCGGCCGACGCCGGCGCGGCGCTCCTCGTGGCGCTCGTCGCCGGGCGGGTGACCGGCGAGCTCGTCGTCGCCGGCCGGCTGGGCGACTTCGAGCCCGGCCCCGACCACCCGCTGCTCGACGCGCTCGAGGTCGGCGACGGCCGCGCCCGCGCCGTCCGCGCCATGTCGCGCGCCACCGACCCCTGGATCGCCGACCACGCCATCGAGGGCGTGCCCGTGCTGCCAGGCGTCGTGGGGCTCGAGCTGATGGCCGCCACCTCCGCCGCGCTGATGCCCGACCGCGTCTACCGCGGCGCGCGCAACCTGCGCTTCGCGGCGCCGGTGAAGATCCACCGCGAGGCGCCCACCACGCTCATCGTGGAGGCCGAGATCCTGAGCGTCGCCGAGGTCCGCGCCTCGCTCGTGAGCGAGCGCAAGCTGGCCACCGGCCGCACCCAGCGCACCGAGCACTTCGAGGCGACCCTCCTGTTCGAGGAGGGCGACGCCCAGTGGATGCTCGAGGGGCTGCCCTCCGTGTTCCTGCCCGACGAGGAGGTCGACCGGGAGGGCATCTACCGCCGCTTCTTCCACGGCCCCGCGTTCCAGGTGATGGCCTCGGTGTTCGGCGTGTCGGCCGACGGCCTCGTCGGCGAGGCCCGGGTCGACGAGGCGCCGCTCGGCGGCGAGCGCCTGCTGACGCACCCGCTGGTGCTCGAGGCCGCGTTCCAGGCCGCCGGGCTGCACCGGATGATGGTCAGCCACACCATGGGCCTGCCGTTCGAGGTCGAGGAGGTGCAGGTCTACCGGCGCGCCGAGCCCGAGGCGCCGCTGTCCGTCACCGTCGAGCTCGACGGCACCCGCTACAACGTCGACGTCGACGCTGTCGACGGCCCGGTCCTGCGCCTGCGCGGCTTCTCGATGGTGGAGAAGGGCCCGGTGCCGCCCGGCGACCGGTTCCCCGAGCCCGACAACGGCCGCCCCGTCTGCTTCCCGGCCGGGCTGCGCCACACCGTGGTGCGCGGCACCACCATCGCCGAGGCCCACGCCGACGAGGACGCGCGGAGGTGGCTCGGCGCCGAGGAGCTGGCGGAGCTCGAGGCGCGCGGCACCGACCGGCGCATCGCCGACCGGATCGCGGGGCGCATCGCCGCGAAGCGGGCGCTGAGCGAGCTCACCGGGGTGGAGCCCCTGGCGATCCGCGTGTGGACGGCGGCGAGCGGCCAGCCCGTCGCGCGCGTGCCCGGCCACCCCTCGGTCCGCGTGTCGATCTCGCACCGCGAGGGCCGCGCCGTGGCGGTCGCCGTCTCCGCCGGCCGGGTCGGGGTCGACCTCGAGCGGGTCGAGGTGCGCCCCGAGAGCTTCGGCCGCACCTGGTTCCGCGACGACGAGCGCGACCTGGTCGTCGACCCCGAGCGCCAGACCATCGGCTGGGCGGTCAAGGAGGCCGTGCTCAAGTGGCTCGGCACCGGCCTGCGCGCCTCGCCGCACGACGTGCGCGTCGTCGAGATCGGGGAGGGGACCGCGCGGGTGCTCCTGCTCGGCGCGTCCGCCGAGCTGCACGCTCGCCTCGGCGGGGACGCGCTCGAAGTGACCTGGTCCGCCACGGGATCCGACGAGGTGATCGTCACGGTGCGCTCCGCGGCTTAGACTCGCCCGGACGGCCGAGAGGGAACCATGGTGATCGCCGAGCTGGACGACGTGACGGTGCGCCGCATCGTCACGCCCGAGGACGTGGCCCAGTGGCGCGCGGGCTTCATCGGCGCCTATCAGACCATCTTCGGCGGGTTCCCGTACTTCGAGCGGTGGTATCCGAGCGAGGCCGAGGGGGTCTACCGCCGGCTCACCGCGCTCGAGGACAACATCACGCTGGTCGCCACCCGCGGCGACTCGCAGGTCGTCGGCTTCGGCGTCGCCATCCCGCTGCTCGGCAACCGCGCGGTGTCCACGGCGCTGACGGGCCTCGTCCCGCTCAAGCACACGTTCTACCTGGCCGAGCTCGGGGTCCTCGAGGACTACCGGGGCCGGCGCATCGGGCGCACGCTGGTCCGCGACCGGATCCGCCTCATCGACGACAGCCGCTTCACCCACGTGGTCCTGCGCGTCTCGCAGAACCACAACCCGTCGGCCGAGATGTACAAGGCCATGGGCTTCGACGACATGGGCGTCTCGATGGACGTGTCGGCCATGCGCACCGACGGCCGGGTCACCACCGACCGCCGGACCTTCCTGTCGAAGATGCTCTCTCAGGTCGCCGTGGACTGACGGCGCCGGCGGAGCGCCGCCAGCGCGAGCAGCACCCCGCCGAGCCCGGCGCGGCCGCCGCCGGCGCAGCCGCAGCCCTTCGGGTCCACCGCCGTCGGGCCGCCGCCGCCGGGGACGTCGTCGGTGCCCGGCCCGGTGGTGTCGGTGCCCGGGCCTGTCGTGCCGGTGGTGCCGGTGGTGCCGGTGGTGCCCGTGCCGGAGGTGCCCGGCGTCTCGTCGACGGTGCCGTCGCAGTCGTCGTCGAGGCCGTTGCCGGGGAGCTCCTCGCCGAGGTCGCAGTCGGCGGGGCAGGCCTCGCAGGACTCGCCCTGGTCGGGGTCGCACGCGCCGTCGCCGCACCAGCTGCCCACGCGCACCAGCTGCACGGCGTCGGCCACCACGTGCTGGTCCGCGCCCACCGCGCCCGCCGCGTCGTCGTACACGGCGACGAACTGGTCGCCGCCGTTGGCGAACGAGAACGTCCCGAGCGAGGTCCAGCCGCTGGCCGCGCCCTGGTCGACGCTCACCTCGGTCTGTACGCCGTCCGCGACGACGACGTAGTGCGCGTCGCCGAACACGCCCCACGCCGGGTCGACGTAGGCCTGCACGTCGTAGTCGCCGCCCTCGTCGAGGTCGAGCTGCCACCACGCCCAGTTGTTGGGCTGGTCCGTGTCCCAGGCGTTGGTCCAGTACAGGTGCCCGCCCTCGCCCGCGGCCTCCTCGCGCCAGTACTGCGCGTCGCCGAAGGTGCGGAAGCAGGCGCTGTCGTCGTCGATCTTGCCGCCCGCGGCCGGGAGCGTGTCGCAGGCGGGCTCCGTCTCGCAGTGCGCCGGCCGGTCGGCGCCGTTCGCGAACACGCCCCAGTGGTTCACCACGGCGCGGGTGCCGCCGCCGAGGTTGTTCCCGGACGTGTTGTTGACGTAGCCGCGGTCGGCGACCCACAGCTGGCTCGAGCCGCCGCCGTCGAGGTTGAACGCCTCGTACGCGCCGAGCTGCCCCATCAGGTCGGCCAGCTCCGCGCCGTACATGCCGCTGCTCTGCGCCGTCCGGCCGTCGACCACGGCGAGGATCAGCTCGGTGCGCGTCGCGTCGAGGCCCATGGCGGAGCGGGGGTGCCGCTCGCGCATGTCGGTGCGGTCGGGGAAGCAGTCGGACGCCGTCGGGCTCGAGCAGGTGTAGGTCGTGCCCTCGACGACGAGCTCGGGGAAGCCGCTCACCAGCGCGAGCGTGCCGGGCGGCGGCGCGGCGCCGAGGTCGCCCTGCGCCCAGCCGTCCACGGTGGGCCAGCTGCCCTGGTTGTTCTTGATCCAGCCCGAGTGGGTGAACTCGACGCGGTCGTGGCCGAAGCCGATCCAGCCGTAGTCGTTCCAGTACCACTCGCTGCTGTAGGCCGGATCGGCGCCGGTCTGCTCGAGCGGCCACGCGATGCCCTCGCCGATCGCCCGGCCGTACACCCGCAGGGGGCCCGTGCGGTAGAAGTCGCCGTTGATCGCGACCTCGGCGCCGACCGAGCTGCCCCAGCTGCCGGCCGTCTGCTGGACGGAGGGCGCCTGGGTGGCGTCCAGGCGGATCCCCGCCTCGCACAGGTCCACCCGCACCACGAAGGCGTCGGCGGACGGGCTGCTGGTGCGGTACTGCAGCAGGGTCACCCCGTCGTAGGGGTGCTCTTCGGAGACGAGCGACAGCGTCACGGCGGCGGCCGGCGGCGCGACCGCCCACAGGGCGAGGAACATCGGAGGCTCCCGGGCGGAGGCCGAGATCTTAGGCCAGGGCGGTCCGCGCGGACGCTGAAACCGGCTCAAAGTAGCCGCGGTGTATAGGTTGCGAGGCGGTCACACGGGCTCGAACCCTCGCCGGCCGGACCGAAGGGGGGCGGCAGGAGGTGCCGATGGTCTCCCCGAACGCCCCCACCGAGCCCCGCGCCCCCGTCCGCGTCAACCGGCCGCCCGTGTGCGCCGACGACCGGACGATCGAGGACCGCCCGCTCGTGCTCGCGTCGCCCCCCGACGTGCTCAGCCGGGTCGTCCGCTGGCTGTGGCCCTGGATGCGCTGACCTCGCGGTCCTCGCGGGTCAGTTCGAGTGCACCGCCGACCACTCGAAGCCCTTGCCGCCCGGCCGCAGCGAGCACGTGCCGTTGGCCCGGGCGTGGGTCGCCAGGTCGACGCGCCCGGTGAACGTCTTGCCGTTCCCCCGGAACGTGAGCACGCCGTTGCCGTCGATCGTGCCCTGGACCTCGAACTGCTGCATCAGGCCCTCGTCGTCCTGCAGGTCGACGGTGCCCTTCATGTCACCGCCCTTCTGCTCGAGGACCACGAGCTTGAAGGAGCTGCTGCTGGGCTGGATGGAGCCGAGCCACAGCCCCTGGATGTCGACGGGCGGCAGCGTGGACGCGGGCTCGGGCTCCGGCGTCCGCTCCACGCGCGGCGCGGGGGTGGCCTCCTTCGCCGGCTCCGGCGTCGGGGTGGGCGTGGGGGCCTCGGCGTCGGGCTCCCCGTCGGCCAGGGCCGTGCCCTCGCCGACGCCGGCCGCCTCGACGTCGCCCGGCGGCGCCGGCTGCGGCGCGGGGGCGGGCGCGGGCGCGACCTCGGGCGCCGGCGCCTCGGCGCGGCCCGTGAACGCGTCGAACCGCGTGAACCCGTCGGTCTGGGTGTAGGCCACCGGCAGGATCAGCACGCCGAGCACCACGGCGATGAGCCCGATCGCAGCGAGCCCGCCCAGCGCGAGCATCGGCAGCCGGCTGCGCGAGCGCTCGGCGGGCATCGGCCGCAGCGACGAGCGCGCCAGCGGCGCGGGGCCGCCGAGCCGCGACTCGGCGTCGGGCCGGCGCAGCCGGGTGGCGGCGGAGGGGCGCGTCGCGGCGTCGTCCGTCGGCAGCGCCGAGGCGACGACGGGCGCGGGGCGCACGACCGTCTCCATGTCGAGGTTGTCGACGCCGATGATGGTCTGCTGCCCGGCCTTCGGCGGCGACGGAACGTCCTCGATCCGCATGATGCCGGTCGACGAGACGGGGTCGTCCGGGCGACTCCCAGTCGTCGAGGTCGACCTCGCGGATCGGGAGATCGTCGCCGCGCCCCATCCGCGGCGCCTGCATCGAGACCGGGACCGGCATCCCGTTCTCGCGGGGCATGTGCGTGGTGGCCTCGTCGTCCTCCAGCGAGACCTCGGCCGACACCGGGGTCTGCCAGCGCCCCGGCGCGCTTCCGCGGCGCGGCGACGGCGCGGCGCCCCGACGGCTGCGCTCCTCGCGGATGGGCGGCAGGGAGTCGCTGGCGCCGCCCCCGCGGCCGAAGCCCGGCGTGGTCCGGCCGCGCATCCGGCTCGAGCCGACCTCGGAGACCAGGTCGGAGGGCTCGCTGCGGCGCGCCGTCTCGGCGGAGCGCCCGATGGGCCGGGGCGTGGACCGCGGCGCGGCCGACGGCGGCGGCGGCGACGAGCGCATCCGCCGCGCGGGCTCCGGTGTGTAGCGGTTCGGGGCCGGCTCTCGGCGCGGCGAGGGCGTGGACGCGGGCGGCGCGGACGCGGGGGTCCGCGACGTGGGCCGGCGGGCCGGGCGCGCGCCCGAGGCGCCGATCTCGATGTCGTCGGCCTGGAAGATCTCGGTGACGCGGTCGTTCTCGCGCATCTTGATGGCGCGGCTCGGGCGGGTCTCCCACTCGCGGCCGACGTCGGCCTCCTCGATCCAGTCGTCCTCTTCGAGCTCCTGGCGGAGGACGTCGCGCAGCGACTCCGCGTTGTCGAGGAGGAACCTCGCCTCGTCGGCGTAGGCCGGGTCGTGCTGCGAGACCCGCGCCCACGACAGGCGCCGATCCAACGCGTTCTGCGCCGTCTCACCAGCGGATCGAGGTAGTCCACGAACCGCGTCCGACGCACCGACGCGAGGAAGGCGTTCAGGTCTGCGTTCCTCATCCAGGCTCCCCGCGGTCCGCGGACACGCGCGCTTCCTATCGTATCGCACATGTGGCTGTTGAAGGGCAGGGGTCAACCCCGGCACGCGAAGTCGGCGTCGAACGACCACCGCCCCGGTCGCCCGGGGAGGTTCGCCAGCTCGGCGCACCGGGCGAGGTAACTCGCGCGCGGGATCTCGTGGGCGCCGAACCGCTCGAGGTGCATCGTGTGCACCTGGCAATCGACCAGCGGGTATCCCCAGCGTTGCAGCTGGCGCGCCAGGTGCACGAAGGCGATCTTCGAGGCGTCGGGGCGGCGGGCGAACATCGACTCGCCCGCGTACAGCTTGCCCACGGCCACGCCGTACAGGCCGCCGACCAGGCGATCCTCCTCCCAGGCCTCGACGGAGTGGGCGAAGCCGAGCTCGTGCAGCTGGACGTAGGCCGCGCACATCTCCTCGGTGATCCACGTGCCGTCCTGCCCCTGCCGCGGCGCGGTGGCGCAGGCGACGATCACCTGGGTGAACGCCTGGTCGAGCGTGATCCGGTAGGGCTGCTGGCGGATCCGCTTGCCGAGCGAGCGCGGCACGTGCAGCGCGTCGAGCTCCAGCACGGTGCGCGGGTCGGGGGACCACCACAGGATCGGCTGCCCGTGCGAGTACCAGGGGAAGATGCCCTGCCGGTACGCCAGGAGCAGCCGCTCGGGCGACAGGTCGCCGCCGAAGGCGAGCAGGCCCGACGACTCGGCCCGGGCCGGGTCGGGGAAGCGGTGCTGGCGCGGGATGGGGACGATCATCACCCCGAGTGTACCGCGTTGCGAGCGGGCGGAGCCTGAGCTACTCCGTGGGGAAGGCCTCGGAGGCGGCATGCGGAGCTACGGCTGGATGACGTTGGCGGCGATCGCCTGCACGGGCGACGGGGGAGACCCGAAGGACACCGGCGTCGACACGCAGACGAGCGACTCGGGCACGAGCGACACCGACACGCCCATCACCGACGAGCCCACGGAGTGTGCCTCCGACTTCACCACCCACGTCGCGCAGGACGGCGCGCCCGTCGCGTCCACCGAGCTCCGGCTGTGCCGCGGCCTGCTGTGCCGCAACGGCGCGACCGACGCGCAGGGCGACGCCGTGTTCGAGAACGTGCCGCCCGAGTGGCACTCCTACGAGGTGGTGGCCCCCGAGGCCTCCGGCCGCGCCACCGCGCTGGTGCCGCTGCTGTTCGACTGCGCCACCGATCGGCAGGTCGACGTGCCCGTGCTCGATCTCGACGCGCCGAGCCCGCTCGCGGCGGCGCCGGCCGAGCACCCCACGGGCGACGGGCTGTACGTCACCGTCGGGCTCGATCAGCTCGAGCCCCCCACGTTCTTCGACCCGGCCGAGTCCGTGGCCGGCGTGCGCGTCCCCGAGGCGCTCTGGTTCCCGTTCGACGGCGTCACCGGCACCGTCCTGGCGGTGTGGTACCTCGCGCCGTTCGACTACCACGCGATCCCGACCGAGGGCCTGCCGGTGCGCATCGTCGACCAGTGGGGCCTGACCGACGGCGACGAGCTCGAGCTCTACGTCGGCTCCTACGAAGACAGCGCCTGGGTCTCCGCCGGCACGGTCACCGCCTCGGGCGGCGACCTCACCGGCGGCGCGCTGCCGCTGCTGTCCACGCTGCTGCTCGTCCAGCCCTGAGGGCGGTCGCACCCAGATCCCGCCCGCCCCTCACTCCGTCGGCAGGCCTTCGGGCCACACGAGCGGGCGGGTCGGCAGCAGCGCCTGGTACGAGTAGATCCGCGGCAGCAGCACCGACCACAGCTCGGCCACCTTCGGGTGGTCCGCCGTGTACAGGTTGGTCAGCTCCGCCGGGTCGGTGTTGCGGTCGTACAGCGCCACCGTGCCGTTGTTCCACTGGTAGATGAGCTTCCAGCCGTTGGGGCCGGTGACCGACAGCAGCACGCCCCGACGCGCCACCGACATCCCGATGCGGTAGCGGTTCGGGTCCATCTCGTCGCTGATGACCTCGCCGCTGAACGCGGGGTCGTCGGGGTCGTCGAGCAGGCCCATGGCGTCGAGCGTGGTCGGCAGCAGGTCGACGGCGTGGGTCGGGCCGGTCCACGCGCGCGAGCGGAGGTTCTTCGCCCAGAAGAACGCCACGCCGTCGTTCTCCTCCGCGGCGAGGTAGAACGCGTGGGACTGGTTGCCGTGCTCCCAGAACTGCTCGCCGTGGTCGCTCCAGAAGAGCACCAGCGTGTCGTCGAGCATGCCGGCGTCCTCGAACATCTGCCAGATGCCGGCCAGCTGGTCGTCGAAGTAGCGCAGCTCGCCGTGGTACCGGGCCCGGACGTGGGCCTCGAGGTTCGCCTGGTCGTCGGGGTCGAGCGTGGGCCACAGGCCCCAGGTGGCGTCGTACTGGCCGGTCTGGGTCTCGAGGTCGATGCCGTCGGGCAGCGGCGGGAGCGCGTTCTCCTCGTCGAGGTAGCTCTCGGGCGGGATGTAGGGCGGGTGCGGCTCGATGAAGTGGACGTGGAGCAGCCACGGGGCGTCGGGGCTCGACGTGAGCCGGTCCTGCATCGTGTCGCGGCCGACCAGGGCGAGGTTGGTGGCGGAGCCGCCGCCGCCCGACGGCCCGGGGGCCAGCTCGTAGCCCTGGGCGTTGTTGACGGTCGGCCCGAGCCAGCCGTTGGACGAGACCAGGACCGTGGCGAAGCCCTTCTCCTGCAGCCGGACGGCGAAGGAGCGCTGCCCGGAGGGCAGCCACGCCTCGAGGATGGGCCCGAAGTCGGGGATGTAGCCCTGCTCGTCGTGGTAGCGGCCCTGGAGCGTGCAGCTGGTGGACGCGTAGGTCCAGTCGCTGCACTGCTGGTGCGCGTCGAGCCGGACCCCCTCGGCCATCTTCTGGGTCAGGAACGGCGTGTAGACGGCGCCGTCGGGGGTGTAGGGGGCGATGTGGTCGCGCCGCGTGGTGTCGATCGACAGCATCAGCAGGTTCTTCGGGCGCGGGCCGTCGAACACCAGCGCCTTGCCGTCGGGCAGGGTCGGGGTCGTGTGCGTGGAGGTGTCGGTCTGCGTGTCGGTGGACGTGTCGCTCGTGCCGTCGTGGTGCGGGCGGTGGCCGTCGTCTGTGCTGCACCCGGTCAGCGCGGCGAGGACGGCGACGGCGCCGATGCGGTGAACACTGAACACGACGACCTCCGGTCCGAGCCCACCGCAACGTTATCGTGCGATGCGGGCACCCGCTCGCTCGTGACAGGTCGCGCAGGCGCGGAGCAGGTCGGCCAGGGCGCCGGAGCGCTCCTGGTCGTCGCGAGCGGCCCGGGCTGCGGCGGCGAGCTCGTGGACCTGCTTCTCGAGCGGCAACAGCGACGGATCGACCTGGGGGATCGCGCCTTCGTGGGCGACGGCGTCGGTGCCGGCGTCGAAGACCTCCTCGGACGGCAGGAACAGGCCGAGCCACATGAGGTAGGCGCCGTAGGAGTGCTGATCCATGGCCTGCTGGCCGCCGAACGTGGAGGCGCGCACCTCCTCGAGGGTCGGCGCCGGCCCGCGGTGCGTCTTGTGGCAGTTGGCGCAGGTGCGCCCGACGGTGAGCACCTCCGCCGCGGCGTCGACGATGGTGGGCGACTGGGCGCTGTTGTCGGCGGCGACCTTCATCGCGTCGAGGTAGCTCTGCCAGCCCGCAGGCAGGTCCGGCGGCGGGGCCAGGGCGGCGAGCGCGCGCGAGCGGTCGTGCACCAGGTCGAGGTCGCCGAGCACCACGCCGTACACGGCGTCGGTCGCCAGGGCGAAGTGCTCGTGCATCCGCGCCTGGAACGGGGTCGAGCCCCACCGGCGCGGGCGCGGGCGCGGTGGGGGCGGGCTCGGGGGGCGCGGGCGGGCCGCTGCTGCAGCCGAGCGCGAGCGCGAAGGTCACGAGCGTCACGAGGCCTCCGCGATGCCGGCCATCGCCCGCTCGGTCATGGCCGTGATGGTGAGGGACAGGTTGACCCCGGGGTTCGACGAGACGGCCGAGCCGTCGCACACGTACAGCCCCGGGTAGCCGTGGACCTGGTGGTCGGGCCCGATCACGCCCTCGGCGGCCGTGCGCCCGATGACCGCGCCGCCAGGATGTGGGCCGTGGTGGGCGAGCCGAGGAGCGTCTCGGTGAACAGGCTCTGCACGAAGCCGCCCATCTTGTCGGCGAAACGCCTCGGCCAGGGGCGGTGGCCTCGGGGATCGACGCCGACGGCGCCTCGCCGTCCTCCACCCGGCTGTCGAGCCCGAAGGCGCCGCGCACGAGCGACAGCTTGCCCTCGGCGCTGCGCATGTAGAGCAGGGATGGCGCTCGACTTCGAAGTCGCGGACGAACGCCCGCACCGAGCGCCCGCCGCGGGTGCGACAGCGCGTAGCGCACGCTGGCAGCAGCCGCGCCGGCAGCGTGTTCCCGGGGCGTGCGGCAGGACCATGATGCGGTACAGCCCCGACCCCGGGTAGCGGACGGGCTCGAGGTGCGAGCGCTCGTCGGTGTGCAGGATCGAGCCGATGGCCACGCCGCGCGTGAGGTCGGTGCCCGGCGCGGTGACCCCGAACAGCGCCTCGCTGTTGGTGCGCACGTCGCGCCCGACCTGGTCGGACAGCTCGGGCAGCCCGTCGGGCACGCCCTTCATGGCGGCCAGCAGGTCGACCGTGCCGAGCACCCCGCCCGCCAGCACCACCTTGTCGGCGGTGAAGGCCTGCAGCGGCCAGCGCAGCCCAGACGTGGGCCGCGCCTCGACGACGTAGCCCTGGCCGCGCGCGCGGTCGGGCCGCACGGCCCCTCCACCCGCGTCTCGGGCAGAACCACCGCGCCGCGCCGCTCGCCGAGCCACAGGTAGTTGCGGTCGAGCGTGTTCTTCGCGCCGTGGCGGCAGCCGAGCATGCAGCCGCCGCACAGGATGCAGCCGCGCCGCCGCGGCCCCTCGCCGCCGAAGAACGGGTCGTCGACCTCGACCCCCGGCTCGCCGAAGTAGACGGCCACGTCGGTGGGAGAAGCGGTCGGCCTGGCCGCGCTCGGCGGCGATCTCGCGCAGCAGCTCGTCGGTGCGGCCGAGGAACGGGTTGCGCGTGGCGCCGAGCATGCGCTTCGGTGGCGTAGTGCGGCGCGAGCTCGGCCTGCCAGTCGCGCAGCCCGGCCCAGGACCCCTCCTCGAAGGAGGCCTTCGGCACGGGCGGCGTGTTCGCGTAGACCAGCGAGCCGCCGCCGACCCCCACGCCCGACAGGATCCGTGACGTGGCGGGTGAAGGTCATTCGGAAGGGGCCGCGCATGCCGAGGCTCGGCCGCCACATGAAGCGCCGGAGGTCCCAGTTGGTGGAAGTCCTCCGGGGGCGTACCGCCGGCCCTGCTCGATCACCAGCACCCGCAGCCCGCGCTCCGAGAGCCGGGCGCGCTGACAGGCCGCCGAAGCCCGAGCCGACGACCACGGCGTCGAAGCTGATTGGGGATCGCGTCGCTCATGAACGCCGATAACCCGCGGGCTACAGCACCGTCCGCCGCTCGGCGATCGGCGCGTCGTCGCCCTCGAAGGTCACGGTGACGCTGCCCGTCGCCGGGTCGAGATCGACACCACGGTGTTCCACTCGCCCACGACGGCCCTCACGTAGCACCCGCCGTTCGCGGTGGCCACACCGGGTTCACCAGGCTCCCGGCGGGGCCGCAGATGACCTCGATCTGGTCGGGCCGGCCGCTGCCCGGCAGGTCCACCGTCGCGATCGCCCCCCAGTGCACGTCGCCCGACACCCAGAGCACCCCGGTGATCCCGTTGTCGGCGATGTGGTCGAGGATGCGGTCGCGGTCGTCCTCGTAGTCCATCCAGCCGTCGGAGTTGGCCACGCCGAACAGCAGGTCGTCCATGTTCGTGATCGGCACGCTGTTCAGGATGACCTTGAAGCGCGCCGTGCTCGCGAGGAGCTCCCGCTCGAGCCAGTCGCGCTGCGCGTCCGACAGGTAGGCGCCGGGCGAGCGCTCGCCGCGGCAGTCGAGCACGAACAGGTCGACGGCGTCGCCCCACGACACCTTGCGCCACAGCAGCCCGTTCGGGCCGGGGCGCTGCGGCACCGCGCGCAGGAACGCCGAGAGCCCTGCGGCCACCTCGTCGGGCTCCTCCCAGACGAGGAAGTCGTTGTCGACCTCGTGGTCGTCCCAGGTCGCCACCACGGAGGTGGCGGCGGTGATGTCGCGCAGGCCGTCGATGGCGAGCGCCTCGCTCCAGTGGCCCTCCCAGTCGCCGGCGGGCTCGAGGCCCTCGTCGGCGTAGATGGTGTCGCCGAGCAGCAGGAAGAAGTCGAGCTTCGCGGGGTCCTGCGCCACGCGGCTCATGCTGCGCCAGGGCGCGCCGAGGCTCCCGAGGCAGCTCGTCGCGCCGAAGCGGATCACGCGCTGGTCGCCGGGGGCGAGCGCCGTGCGGAACCGCGCCACCAGCGAGCGGCGGCTGTGGTCCGCCGTGTAGGCGACGACGGAGTAGGTGTGGTCGGGCAGCAGCCCCGTGATCTCGGCGCGGACGACGCCCTCGTCGGGGACCAGCCCGACGGCGTCGAGGGGGACCTCCTGCCAGCCGCCGTCCACCCCGACGGCGAGCGCCAGGTCGAGCACCGGCTCGCCCGTCTGGCGGACGTGGACGACGATGCCGTCGGGCAGGGCGTCCCCCGTCTGCACCCCGCAGGCGAACGTGACGTCGTCGACGGTGCCGGGCGGCGACCACGCGGTCGCGGGCTCCGGGCCGGGGCCGGTCGGGGGCGTGGTCTCGGTCGGCGTGCCGGTGTCGGGCGGTGAGGTGCCCGTGGCGCCCGTGTCGACGGCCGGGGAGGTGGGGTCGGTCGTCGAGGCGCCGTCGTGGAGCTTGTCCGGGCGGACCTTCGTCTCCGGCGCGCAGCCGGCGACGGAGAGCGCGGCGAAGGAGCGGAGGATCGTGCGTCGCGAAGGCATGGCGCGAACTCTACTCCACCCGGGTGTCGTCGGCGGGTCCCGCGTGCTTAGATTCCCGGCGGGAGGGGGTCATGATTCGCTTTCTCGCACACTGGGCGGTGGTCGCCGTCGCGCTGTGGCTGGCGGCGTACCTGCTGCCGGGCGTCCGCGTGGGCTCGCTGGAGGCGCTCGCGGTGGGCGCCCTGGTGCTCGGCCTCGTCAACGCCATCGTGCGCCCGGTGCTGACCTGGGTCACGTTCCCGGTCACCGTGCTCACGCTCGGGCTGTTCCTGTTCGTGGTCAACGGGCTCGCGTTCGGCCTCGCGGCCTGGATCACGCCCGGCTTCGCCGTCACGTCGCTGTGGCAGGCGATCCTCGGCGCCGCCATCGTGAGCGTGGTGTCGTGGGTGGCCGATCTCGGCGGGCGCCCGCGGACGCGCCGCCGCAGCAAGCGTTAGGAGCCCGGGGCGCGTAGGCCGCGCCGCGGCCGCGCGCCCGGGCTCCTCCCCTGCCCGTGCCCCTGCCCGCGCCCCTGCCCGTCTCGGCAGGGAGGAGCCTGCGGGACGCGCGGCCTACGACCCACAGCCTCGGACACGCCGATCGGGTCGGTCACGCCACGATCCTCGGCGGGGGGTCCCCTATGTTCAACCGTCCGGTTGACCAAAACTGGACCACCTCGGCGCCGGCTCGGGAGCGATTTCGCGATAACGTAGAGTCCAAGGCGACGATGGACGTGTGGCAGCTGTGTTCGGGATCGGTCATGCTCGGGCGGAGAGAGGAGACACCCACATGCTCGAAGGACGATCCCCCCCGCGCGCCCGCCGCTGGCCCAGCGCGCTCGTGGTGGCCAGCGCCGTCGTGAGCTCGCTCGCGTGCGGCCCCAAGTGCGAGAGCAGCCCCCGGCGCGGCTACACGGCCGGCGAGTTCGGCCAGGGCCTGTTCGTGTGGCAGTGCGTGGCCCCGGGCGACGCCGCCTGCCCGGGCGACGGCACCTCGCCGCGCCGCTTCCCCGAGGCCGTGGCCGTCGGCGGGCGCTTCGCCGTCTGGTACGACGCCAGCGACCCGAACGTCTCGCCGAGCGTCCGCTCCCCGACCGACCTCGTCCTCGACGACCGGGGCGAGCTCGTGGCCGTCGCGCCCGGGCTCGCCGCCGTC
Organism: Myxococcota bacterium; assembly: GCA_041389545.1. Classification (GTDB taxonomy): domain Bacteria; phylum Myxococcota_A; class UBA796; order UBA796; genus JACKER01. Next base: position 66,243 of record JAWKRQ010000010.1, read on the forward strand.
GGGGCCTACGTCGACGACGGGCTCTACGACATCCTCCACCTCCGCATCGTCGAGCCGGTGCTGTCGGTCTACGCCGAGGGCGCCGGGCCGCTGCCGGTCGGCGAGGTGCGCACCCTGTCGGTCGAGGCGACCGACGGCGAGGGCGGCGCCGCGGCTGGCGCGCTGGCGTACGAGTGGACGGCCTCTCCGCCCGGCGCCGTGCGGCTCGTCGAGCGCGACCGGCGCGATCGCATCGACGTGATCGCGCAGCAGGAGGGGACGGTCGTCGTGACCGCCACGGTGGGCGGCGCGTCGCGCGGCTTCGAGCTGCAGATCGCGCCCGGCCCCGTCGACACCGCCGCCGACACCGCGACCCCGGCCGACACGGCCACCGACACCGCCGCCGACACCGGGAGCGCGCCATGACCCTGCTGCCCCTGCTCCTCGCGGGCTGCACCCCGCAGTACGAGGTGCTGCTGAGCGTCGCGTCCGAGCCGCCGCTGCCGGTGAGCATCAGCACCGACGGGATCGAGATCCCCGAGGGGATCGCCGCCGCCGTGACCGCCTACCCGTACAAGGACGGCGAGCCGCTCGGCGACGACACCGAGATCGACTTCGTCGTCGAGGGCATCGACGTCGACGTGGTCGACGTCACGCCCGTGAGCGGCGCGTTCGCCGGCGCGGAGGACGCCGACTTCGTCGTCGTCGGCGTCTCGCTCGGCGAGGCGGAGCTCGTGCCCCTGGTCGACGACCACGCCGCGGCGCCGATCTCCGTCCGGGTCGTGCCGCAGCCGGACTGACGAGCCGTCGGGTCGGATCGAGGGTATCGAGCGGTCATGCCCACCCGTAGGACCGTCGTCGCCGGCGCGGCCGCCACCGCTGCCGCCGCGGGCGCCTGGAGCACCGCCATGTCCACCGCTCGCCTGCCTGCCGTGTACCTGCCCCACGGCGGCGGCCCCTGGCCCTGGATGGCCGACGACGCCTTCGGCCCCTCGATGGCGCCGCTGCGGCGCTACCTCGAGGGGCTGCCCGCGGCCGTGGGCGCCGCCCGCGCGCGGTGCTGTGCGTCACCGCGCACTGGGAGGCGCCCGTGGCCACCGTCTCGAGCGCCTCGGCGCCGCCCATGCTCTACGACTACGGCGGCTTCCCGCCCGAGACCTACCGCATCCGCTGGCCTGCCCCCGGCGACCCGGCGCTCGCCGCCCGCGTGCGCGCCCTGCTCGACGCCGCCGGCGTCCCCAACGCCGAGGACCCCGAGCGCGGCTTCGACCACGGCACCTTCGTGCCGCTCGCCGTGGCCTGGCCCGACGCGCAGATCCCCACCGTGCAGCTGTCGCTCGTGACCGGGCTCGACCCGGCGGAGCACCTGCGGCTCGGCCGCGCGCTGGCGCCGCTGCGCGACGAGGGCGTGCTCGTGGTCGGCAGCGGCATGAGCTACCACAACATGCGCGGCTTCGGCACCGCCCAGGGCACCGCCGCCGCCGAGACGTTCGACGCCTGGCTGCGCGGCGCCGTCGCCGCCGCCGACCGCGACGACGCGCTGACCCGCTGGGCCGCCGCCCCGGCCGCGCGGGCCAGCCACCCGCGCGAGGAGCACCTCCTGCCGCTCATGGTCGTCGCCGGCGCCGCCGGCGGCGACGGAGCGGACGTCGCCTTCAGCGCCCCGTCCTCGGCACGCGGGTGTCGGCCATCCACTTCGGGCGATACGCGGCAGCATGACCACCTCCACGACCAGCAAGCCTCCCGATCCCTTCCGCTGGCCCGCGCCCTGGGCGCCGAAGCACCCCGACCGCATCCAGCTCTACAGCATGGCCACCCCCAACGGGCAGAAGGTGGGGGTCGCGCTCGAAGAGCTCGGCCTGCCCTACGAGCTGCACCGCATCGACATCACGAAGGGCGACCAGCACGACGAGGAGTACCTGCGGATCAACCCCAACGGGAAGATCCCCAGCATCGTCGACCCGCACGGCCCGGCCGGCCCGCTGCCGCTGATGGAGTCGGCGGTGATCCTCAACTACCTGGCGCGCAAGGGCGGCGGCCTGCTGCCCGACGACGAGCGGCTGTACTGGGAGACCCAGCAGTGGCTGTCGTTCCAGATAGCGAGCGTCGGGCCGATGTTCGGCCAGTTCGGCCACTTCTTCGCCTTCGCGCGCGACAAGACCAGCGACACCTACGCGCTCGAGCGGTACACGGCCGAGGTGCGGCGGCTGCTCGGCGTCCTCGACCGCCGCCTGTCCGGCCGCACCTTCCTGGTCGGCGAGCAGTTCACCATCGCCGACGTGGCGACCTTCCCGTGGATCGCCGGCCTGTCGTTCTACAAGGCGCAGGACCACCTGGGCTACGCCGAGTTCGCCCACGTCGTGGCGTTCGTGGAGCGCTGCCTGGCGCGGCCGGCGGTGCAGCGGGGGATGAAGGTCGGCGCCTGAGCGCGGCGCGGATAGGGGGCGGCAGGGGAGGACGCGTGGAACCCGGGCCCACCTACTGGGACTACCTGGCGCTCGACCGGCTGCTCGACCTGCAGGGCGGCCTCGAGGGCGACGACGAGCAGATGCTCGTCGACGAGCTCCACTTCATCGTGGTCCACCAGACCTACGAGCTGTGGTTCAAGCTGATCCTGCGCTGCCTGCGGGTGGCGCGCGACGCGCTGGGGCAGCCCCAGGTCGCCGAGGAGACCATCCCCACGGTGGTGCACCACCTGCGGCGGGTCAACGCCATCCTCGACCTCGCGGTGCGGCAGTTCGCCGTGATGGAGACGATGACGCCGCAGGGCTTCCTCGACTTCCGCGACAAGCTCGTGCCCGCGAGCGGCTTCCAGTCGTTCCAGATGCGCGAGATCGAGGTCGTCCTCGGGCTGGCCGACGACGAGCGGATCCGGCCGGGCCAGGTCGACCCGCTGCAGCACATCGAGGACGTCGCGGCGGGCACCCCCGCCGGCGAGCTCGCCCGGGCCCACGTCGCGCGCGCGCGCGGCGAGCAGACGCTGCTGTCGTGCCTGCACCACTGGCTGTACCGCACGCCCATCCAGGGCAGCTCGCCGTCGGATCCGGGCGACGAAGCCGCGGTCGACGCGTTCGTCGCCGCCTACCTCGCGCGCATGGCCGAGACCCACGCGCAGGCGCTGCAGCGCGCCCACGGTACGCTGTCGGGGCAGGGCGTGGCCGACCGCTTCGCCAAGCTCCACGCGCAGGCCTCGGCGTTCCTGCACGCGACCGACCTGCCCGAGGCCGAGCGGCAGCGCCGCAAGCGGATCCGCGCGGCCGCGCTGTTCATCGAGAGCTACCGCGAGCTGCCGCTGCTGTCGTGGCCGCGGGTCCTGCTCGACGCCGTGGTGGAGCTCGAGGAGCAGCTCGTGCTGGTCCGCGCCCGGCACGCGCGCATGGTGGAGCGGATGATCGGCCGCCGCGTGGGCACGGGCGGATCGGGCGGCGTCGACTACCTCGACGCCACCGCGAGCTACCGGATCTTCCGCGACCTGTGGGCCGTGCGCACGGTGCTGCTGCCGAAGTCGGAGGTGCCGGCGCTGCAGCAGGCCGAGCGCTACGGGTTCCGCGCCTGACAGTCCACGTCGGCCTCGGCGATCGCCGCGGCCAGTTCGTCGTCGTCGGGGTGGGCGGCGGCGGTGCGGCAGACCTCCGCCTCGACCTTCGGGCGCAGCGCCATGGCGCGGCTGCAGCCCGCCGGCGCGTCGTCGCGCGGCTGGGACAGCTTCAGGAGCGTGGTGGCCGACTGCGCCGGCGTGACCTCGAGGCTGCGCCGGGCGAGGATGCCCTCGATCGTCGTGGCGTCGTGCTCGATGGCCTGGCAGACGATCTGGTCGCGGATCGAGGCCGACGCCTCCTCGGGCGTGGCGTCGGCCGGGATCTCGATGACCGGCAGCGCCGGCCGGGTCGGCCCCTTGGCCTTCGCCGGCGGCGGGCGCACCGGCTGGCCGCGGTTCGGCCCGTCCGCGGCGATCGGGCCCCGGCGCGGGGCGCCCGCGGCGGGGTGGGGCGGCGGGGCGTCCTGCTGCGCGAGCACCAGCGCGCCCCCCACCACGAGCACGGCCACCACGGCGCCGATCACGCCGGCGCGCCGCCAGTCGAAGCCCTCGTTCACGGCGCCTCCGTCTCGGGGGCGAAGCCCGGCGCGAGCTGCATGTCGAGCGCGGAGACGAGGAAGGCCCACATGTCGGCCCGCTCCTCGATCTGCATCCCCACGGACTTGCCGGCGCCGTGGCCGGCGCGGGTGTCGATGCGCGCCAGGACGGGCGCCGAGCCCTGCTGGGCGGCCTGCAGCGCCGCCGCGAACTTGAAGCTGTGGGCCGGCACCACCCGGTCGTCGTGGTCGCCGGTGAGCACCATCGTGGGCGGGTAGACCCCTGGCGCGGCGTTGTGCACGGGCGAGTAGGCGCGCAGGGCGGCGAACATCTCGGGGCTCTGGGCGCTGGTGCCGTAGTCGGCGGCCCAGCCCCAGCCGATCGTCCAGGTGTGGTACTTCAGCATGTCCATCACGCCGACGGCCGGCAGCGCCGCGCCGAACAGGTCGGGCCGCTGCAGGAGCGTGGCGCCGACGAGCAGCCCGCCGTTGCTCCGGCCGTGGATGGCGAGGCGCTCGGGCCGCGTCCACCCCGAGGCCACGAGGTGCTCGGCGGCGGCGATGAAGTCGTCGAACACGTGCTGCTTCTGCAGCTGGGTGCCGGCCTCGTGCCACTCGCGCCCGAACTCGCCGCCGCCGCGCAGGTTCGCGCTCACGTAGACGCCGCCCATCTCGAGCCACACCGCGTTGGGCACCGAGAAGGTCGGGGTGAGGGGGATGTTGAAGCCGCCGTAGCCGTACAGCAGCGTGGGCTGCTCGCCGTCCTGCGGGGCGTCGCGCCGGCGGACGACGAACATGGGCACGTCGGTGCCGTCGGCGCTGCGGTACCAGACCTGCTCGGTGACGTAGCGCGAGCCGTCGAAGTCGACCTCGGGCGCGCGGTAGGGCGAGACCTCGCCCGTCGCGAGGTCGTAGCGGAACAGCTCGGTCGGGGTGGTGAACGAGGTGAACGAGAAGAAGGTGTCGGTGTCGCCGGCCTCGCCGTCGAAGCCCTCGACGGTGCCGAGGCCGGGCAGCGCGACCTCGCCGAGCGCGGCGCCCTGCAGGTCGAACACGCGCACCGCGCTGTGGGCGTCGACCAGGTAGGTGGCGAGCAGGCGGTCGCCCACGCGGTGCACCGAGTCGAGCAGGTCGTCGCCCTCGGGGATCACCTCGGTCCACCGGTCGGGCGCGGGGTGGGCCACGTCGATGCGCACCAGGCGGCCCTTCGGGGCGTCGCGGTCGGTCCAGACCCACAGCGCGTCGCCGTCGTTGTCGACGAAGCGGTACATGGCGTCGAACGCGTCGAGCACCTTGCGCCAGTCGCCGCCCTCCGCGGGCCGCACCCAGACGCGGAGCGCTCGGCCGACCCCTCCCACGGTGGCGACGAGCCACCTGCCGTCGTCGGTGACCTCGAGGTCGAAGCCGAAGCGGGGCTGCTCGGGCGCCTCGAGCACGACCTCGTCGTCGGCCTGGTCGGTGCCGAGCCGGTGGTAGAACACCTTCTGGTGCTCGAGCGCGGCGTCCTCGGCGCCGGCGGCCGGCTTCGGGGTAGCGCGTAGTAGAACCCCGCGCTGTCCTTGCTCCACTCCGGGCTCGCTGAACTTCACCCAGGTGAGGGCGTCGGGCAGGTCCTCGCCCGTGGCGACGTCGCGCACGTGGAGCGTGTTCCAGTCGGAGCCGCCGTCGGAGGAGCCGTAGACGAGGTGCTTGCCGTCGGGGGAGAGGGCCCAGCTCGTGAGCGGGACGGTGCCGTCGGCCGACAGCGTGTTCGCGTCGAGCAGCACCCGGGCGTCGGACGCGGCGTCGGGCGCGATCATCAGGACGTTCTGGTCCTGCAGGCCGTCGTTGTGCTCGTAGAGCACCTGGCCGCCCATGCGGCGGGGCAGCCAGTACCGCTCGTAGTTCCACAGGGCGCGCAGGCGGTCGCGGATGGCGTCGCGCTCGGGCACGTCGGCGAGCCACGACGCGGTGAGGGCGTTCTCGGCGGCGATCCAGGCGCGGGTCTCGTCGCTGTCGGGGTCCTCGAGCCAGCGGTAGGGATCGGGCACGTCGACGCCGAAGTAGGTGTCGACGGCGGCGTCGTCGCGCCGGGCCTCGGGGTACGCCACCTTCGCCTCCACGGCCGGCTCGGGGCCGCCCTCCTCGGCCTTCTGCGCGCCGGTGCACCCGGCCATCGCGACGCACACCCAGAGCACTCTCACGCCGAACCTCCCGGGACCGCCGCACGTAACGCCGCGGCCCGCGGGGCGCCTACTGCTCGGCGAGCGTCATCGGGAGCACCTCGGACGTCGGCGGCTCGGCCAGCTCGTCGGCCTTGGCCACGCGCTCCAGGAAGTCGTCCATCGCGGCGCCGTCGAGCACCTCGCGCTCGAGCAGCGTCTGCGCCATGTCTTCGAGCACCGGTCGGTTGCCGAGCAGGATGTCGCGCGCCCGGCGGTGGCACTCGTCGAGGAGGCGGTGCACCTCGCGCTCGATGGCCTCGGCGGTCTCGGGGCTCGCGTCGAACGCGTTGCGGGTCGGGCCGATGCCGAACGGGTTGGCGCGGGCCTCGCCGCCGTAGTCGACGGCGCCGATGGTGGGCGACATGCCGTACTCGGTGACCATGCGGCGCGACAGGTCGGTGGCCTTGCGGATGTCGTCGTGGGCGCCGGTGGTCACGTCGCCGAACACGATCTCCTCGGCCGCGCGCCCGCCGTACAGGATGGTGATGCGGTTGAGCAGCTCGGCCTTGCTCATCAGGTACCGGTCTTCGAGCGGCATCTGGATGGTGTAGCCGAGGGCCGCGATCCCGCGCGGGATGATGGAGATCTTCTTCACGGGGTCGGCGCCGGGGGAGGCCGCGGCGCAGATCGCGTGGCCGCACTCGTGGTAGGCGACGGTACGCTTCTCGCGCTCCGACATGCGCCGGTTCTTCTTCTCGAGCCCCGCGACGACGCGCTCGATGGCGTCTTCGATGTCGAGGCGGGTGATGGCCTCGTGGTCGCGGCGGGCGGCCAGCAGGGCGGCCTCGTTGAGCGCGTTCGCGAGGTCGGCCCCCGCGAAGCCCGGGGTGAACTTGGCGATCTCCTCGAGGTCGACGTCGGCGGCGAGCTTGAGCTTCTTCGCGTGGACGGCGAGGATGTCGGCGCGCCCGCGCACGTCGGGCCGGTCCACGAGGACCTGGCGGTCGAAGCGCCCGGCCCGCAGCAGCGCCGGATCGAGCGTCTCGGGGCGGTTGGTCGCCGCCATCACGATGATGCCCTTCCGGTTGTCGAAGCCGTCGAGCTCGACGAGCAGCTGGTTCAGGGTCTGCTCGCGCTCCTCGTTGCCCGCGGGGCCCGCCACGCCGCGCGCCTTGCCCACGGCGTCGAGCTCGTCGATGAAGATGATGCACGGGGCGTGCTCGATCGCGTTCTTGAACAGGTCGCGCACACGCGCGGCGCCCACGCCCACGAACATCTCGACGAAGGCCGAGCCGGAGATGCTGAAGAACGGGACGCCCGCCTCGCCGGCCACGGCGCGCGCGAGCAGCGTCTTGCCCGTGCCCGGCGGGCCCACCAGCAGCACGCCCTTCGGAGGGCGGCCGCCGAGCGAGGTGAACTTCTCGGGCGTCTTCAGGAAGGCGATGACCTCCTGCAGCTCCTCGGCGGCCTCGTCGACCCCTGCCACGTCGGCGAAGGTGACGCCCGTGCCCTCCTCGGGGGCCATGCTCGCCGAGCTGCGCCCGAACGCGGCGACCCCCCGGGTCGGCCCCGCCTGGCGCGTGATGAACGCCCAGAACACGGCCACGAGCAGCAGCGGCACCAGCAGCAGCGGCAGCGGCCCCTGGGCGCAGGGGTTCGGCTGCACCGCGCGGTAGGACACGTCGTGCGCTTCGAGCAGGTCGACGAACGTCTCGTCGGTGGGGACGCGCACCACCTGGATCAGGTTGGGCTGCTGGTCGTCCTTGCGCTTCGCGCGGACCCAGTCCCCCTCGAAGGTGACCTCCTCGATCTTGTTCTCGACGACCAGCTGCTTGAGGTCCGTCCACGAGGTGCCGCGCGAGCGGTCCGTCCAGGTGAGCTGGGCCAACCACAGCAGCAGGCCCACGAACAGCAGCCCCGCCACGGGGATCCACCATCTGCCGAAGTCGCGGCCGTCGTCGTCGGAGCCGTTCGCCACGCGCGCATCCTCCAGGTGAGGCAAGCCCTCATATCATCCGCCGCCTCACTCGCAGAGGCCGAAGTCGCCGTCGTCGGTGCAGGTGAAGGTCGCGAGGCCGTCCCACGAGAAGCCCTGCTCGAGGCCGATGAGCTCGAGGTCCGCCGGCGTGTTGTCGTCGGCGGCGGAGGCCCAGTCGGTGTCGACGGAGTTGACCGTGCCCTGGAACAGGGAGACGCCGCCGCCGTAGGAGGCGAAGAACGTCGTGACGTTGCGCTCCAGCGTGGACGCCGTGATCGTGGTCGTGCCGAGGGCGAGGTCGAGCCCGCCGCCGTCGATGCCCGCCACGTTGTCGGCGAAGGTGCTGTCGACGATGTTGCAGGTGCCCTGCAGCGCGGCGCCGCCGCCGGCGAGGTCGGCGCTGTTGCCGGTCACCGTCACGTCCTCGAGGACGACGTCCCAGCCCTCGATGCCGCCGCCCGCGTTGAGCGAGACGTTGTCGGCGACGGTGACGTGGCGCAGCTGGCTGCCGTCGACGCAGACGCCGCCGCCGGCGAGCCCGAGCGTGGCGTTGGCGCGGACGGTGGAGGTGCCCGCGCCGTCGAGCAGGGCGTTGGCGCCGAGGGAGATCCCGCCGCAGGCGTCGGCGTCGTTGTCGTGGACGTCGACCCCGTCGAAGTCGAGCTGGGCGGCGTCGCCCGCGTAGATGCCGCCGCCCATGGAGACGATCGCGTAGGCGTCCGTGGCGTGGTTGTCGGCGATCTCGCCGCCCGTGACGGCCAGCGTCGCGCCGTCGGACAGCCAGGCGCCGGCGCCGGCGCCCGCGACGTTGCCGACGAGCGCCAGGTCGATGCCGTCGACGCGGACGCCGGGGTCGAGGTACAGGCCGCCGCCCCGCCGCTCGCCGCCGTCCTGCAGGCCCAGGCCGTTGGTGAGCGCCACGCCCTGCAGGGTCACCGGCGAGGCCGAGGTCACGCGGAAGACGGGGCCCGTGCCGCCCGCGTCGATCGTGGTGAAGGCGCTGCTCGCGCCGGCGATGGTGATCGCCTCGGCCAGGGTGGTGCTGCTGATGGGGTAGCGGCCCTCGCACAGCGTGATCACGGCGCCCGGGCCGGCGCTGCCGATGGCGGACTGCAGGTTCGCGACGACCACGCCGTCGAGCGTGACCTCGCCCGCCTCGATCGTCTTCGGGTCGCAGTCGTTGTCGAGGCCGTCGCAGGCGACGGTGGGGGCGCCCGGGTAGGCCGTGGGGGCGCTGTCGTCGCAGTCGCCGCCGAGCTGGACGCTGTCGGTGTCGGGCGGATCGCAGGCGACGACCTCGGTGGCCGGGTCGCCGTAGCCGTCGAGGTCGGCGTCGGCGTACCAGCTGACCTCGCCCTGGCTGCCCGGCGGGTCGGTGGCGCCGTCGCAGTCGTCGTCGACCCCGTTGCAGGCCTCGGTGGCGCCCGGGTGGACGTCGGGGTCGGTGTCGTCGCAGTCGTCGCCGAAGGGGGCCTGCAGGGCGTCGTGGCCGTCGCCGTCGGCGTCGTAGTCCGAGCCGCCGCCGCAGTCGGAGTCGATGCCGTCGTAGGGGGTGTCGACGGCGCCGGGGTGGACGTCGGGGTCGTGGTCGTCGCAGTCCTGCGGGGGCGAGAAGCCGTCGCCGTCCTGGTCGTTCGGGTCGGTGGGCTCCGTGGTGGCGGTGTCGGCGTCGGTGCCGGAGTCCGCGGGATCCTTGTCGCCGCTGCAGGCGCACAGGAGGGCGAGCAGGGGGATCGCCCCGCTAGGCAGCGTGCGGGGGCGTCGCGACGTTGGGATCCGCATTCGGGGAACCTCCCGGCCGAGTCTGCCACGCGGGGACCCGGGGGGCCAGGTTGACGCGGTTACGCCCCGTGTTACCCGTTCCACGGCCCAGGGGCTTAGCTCAGTTGGTAGAGCAGCGGATTCCAAATCCGCAGGTCGTAGGTTCGAGTCCTGCAGTCCCTGCCACTTTCTCCCTCGGTTTTCGACGATCCTGCTCCCAGCTCCCTTGTACATCCATAGGGTCGAGCCGGTGGTGAGGATGGGGGCGCGGTGGCGCCTGTGCGAGACCGATCGGAGCGGAGGACGGTATCGCATCCTCCAGAAGGGCCGCGCCCGGGAGCGGGTTGGGCTGACGCTCGGCTACCTGGAGGCCCCGGCGGCCGAGCGCGCGCTGGAGCAGATCCAATCCGAGGAGGACGCCGGGACCGTGCGGCGCGTGGTGCTCACGTACGAGCGCAACCGCGAGGACGCGGTGCGGTACCTGTGCGGCGATCCGGAGGTCGAGGCGATCGTCGGGCCGGGGGAGCCCGACGGGTCGATGCGGCTGCGGGAGTACTTCGACACGGTGTACGCGGAGGCCCGGGAGCAGGAGCGACCGCGGAGCTGGGCTTCGGAGAAGCGACACTGAAAGCTGTTGCTGGACGGCATCGGGGAGGTGCGGCTGCGGTCGGTGGACGAGTTCGTGCTCGCCGACCACATCGACCAGATGGTGGTGACGCGGGCGGAGACGCGGAGACCACGGCGCGCGCCGTCGCCGAGAAGCTTGGGATCGACGAGGTGATCGCCGGAGTGTTGCCCGACGAGAAGGCGGCGCGCGTGCGGGCACTGACCGAGAGGGGCCATGTGGTTGCGATGGCCGGCGACGGCATCAACGACGCGCCCGCCCTCGCCACCGCGGCCGTGGGCATCGCGATGGGCACCGGCACCGACGTGGCGTTGGAGAGTGCGGGAGTGACGCTCGTGAAGGGCGACCTCGGCGGTATCGTCCGCGCTCGGACGCTGTCGCGCCTGGCCATGGCGAACATCCGCCAGAACCTGTTCTTCGCGTTCGTATACAACGCGGCCGGGGTCCCGATCGCCGCGGGGGTCCTGTACCCGGTCTTCGGGGTCCTGCTCTCTCCGATGCTCGCCGCGGCTGCGATGAGCCTGTCCTCGGTATCGGTCATCTCGAACGCGCTGCGACTGCGGGCGCAGCGGATCTGAACCGCTTCACGTCCGATCGATCCGATCTGACGAGGTCGCGGGTTCGCACGTCCCGATCGGCCCGCCGGTCAGTACCACAGTCGCAATCCCGCCACGGCCCGCACCCGCTGGACGAACCCGGACCCTGCGCCAGCGCCGTCCGGCGGCACGAGACCGCCGCCCCACTGCACCCCGACGTACGGCGCGACCTCTCGCAGCACCTCGTAGCGGAGGCGCAAGCCAGCCTCGACCTCCTCCAGGCCGGCGGGGGCGCCGAGCGCCGGTGACGCTTGCAGCGCGACCGTGGTCTCCGCGCGGGCCTGCGCGATCAACCTCTGCGACAGCAGCAGCTCCTTGATGCCGGTCACCCGTGCGGACACGCGGCCGCGGTGCCCGATCCGCAGGTGCGCTTCGACATCGAAGTCGTACGGGACCACCGCCTCGACGCCGGCCTCGATCCTCGCCTCCCAACCGGAGTCGTCCTCGAGCGTGCCCTCGGCCCCGAGTCCCACCTGCAGCTCGACCCACGGACCGACCAGGCGGCTGTACAACAGCGCCGCCTCCCCCTCGGCGGCCCGAGTCGAGACCGCGTCCCCCTCCAGCCGATACCGCAGCCGGTGGAAGTCTCCGCCGTACCAGCCCTCGATGTCTGGCGGCTGCGGCGGGCGCCGAACCGAGGGCGCGGACCTCGAGCTGATCGACCAGGATCTGTCCCCAGGGCTGATCGTCGTGGATCGGCTGTTCCCAATCGGGATCCAGCGGATCGACCTCGCCCGGAGCACCCACAGCGGCGAGCAAGGGGATCATCGCGCGCTGATCGCTGCAGGTCGCGCCACCCGCATCACTCGGAACATCCCCATCTCCATGTGGTACAGCAGGTGGCAGTGCCAGGCCCAGTTTCCGGCCTCGTCGGCCGTGAGCAGCACCGACAGCCGCTCAGCGGGCGCCACGAGCACGGTGTGCTTGCGCGGCGCGCGGCGTCCCCGGCCGTTCTCGAGCTCGACGAACATTCCGTGCAGGTGGATCGGGTGGGACATCATGGTGTCGTTCACGTAGGTAATGCGCACGCGCTCGTCTTACGACAGGTCGACGAACGGGTCCTCCGCGTATTTCTTGCCGTCGAACGACCAGATGTACAGCTCCATGTGCCCCGTCAGGTGGACTTCGATCTCGCGCGCCGGCGGTCGAGGGTCGACGCCATCGACCGGCGCCATCAGGTCGGCGTACACCAGCACCCGCCAGGGTGCGTCCTCGAGCCCGATGCCCCGCTCCGCGACGCGCAGTCGCGGCTGCTCGGCGACCATGATGTTGCCCGGCCCATGGCCGTCGGGGCCGTGGCGGGGGATCGGCCCCAGCGCGCCGAGGTCTGCTGGGGGGATCCCCTTCGCTTCCGACCGCCGCACGTACAGCGCCGCGGACGGGTCGGGCGGCGCCTGCGCGCCGTGGCCCTGGTGGTGTGCCGATCCGGCAGCGTCGTGGTCCGTCCCCGCCATCTCGGACATCCCACCTGCCGTGTCGTGCACCATCCCCATGTCGGCCATCGTCAACAGCGGCCGCTTGCGCCGCTCGGGGATCGGCGCCGCCATGCCGTCCCGCGGCGCAAGCGTCCCCCGCGCGAAGCCACTGCGGTCCATGGTCTCGGCGAACAGCGTGTACGCCTGCGCCTCGGGCGTCACGACCACGTCGTAGGTCTCGGCGACAGCGATCCTGAACTCGTCGACCTCGACCGGGACGACCGGCTGGCCGTCTGCGCCCACGATCTGCAGCGGCAGCCCCGGGATCCGCACGTCGAACGTCGTCATGGCCGAGGCATTGATGAACCTCAGCCGGATCCGCTCGCCCGGGCGGAACACGGCGGTCCAGTTCTCCGCGGCGTCGTGCCCGTTGATCAGGAACTCGTACGCCGCGGCGGTCACGTCCGAGATGTCGGTGGGGTTCATCCGCATCCGGCCCCACATCAGCGTCTGTCGCAAGGTCATGCCGTCGCGACCGCTGAGGGCGTCGAACACGGTTCGCTTCTGGAAGTTGAAGTAGTGGCTCTGCTTCTTCAGGACGGCCATGATCCGAGCGGCGTCCATGAACGTCCAGTCGGAGAAGACCACGATGAACTCACGGTCGATGGGTCCCGCCGTGTCGCCGCTGCCGTCCACCGCCGGATCGATCACCATGGCCCCGAGCAGGCCGCGCTGCTCCTGGGTCCCGACGTGGCTGTGGTACCAGTAGGTCCCCGACTGCCGGACCCGGAACCGGTATTCGAAGGTGGTCCCCGCCTCGATCCCATCGAAGCTCACGCCCGGAACGCCGTCCATCTCGGGGGGAAGCAGCAGCCCGTGCCAGTGGACCGAGGCGGGTCCACGGAGCTGGTTGTGGACCCGGATCACCGCCTCGTGCCCCTCGCGCAGGCGCACCAGCGGCCCCGGGTATTGGCCGTTGATGGTGATCCCTCGACCTCTGCGACCCGCGACGGGGATCTTCGCCGCTTCGAGCGTCAGGTCCCACTCGTCTCGTGGCGCGCCCGACCCGATTCCCCCGCGCGCCCATCGCGGAGCCGGACCCCCGCCTCGTAGCCCGTCGCCTGGGTGATCGGGTCGACCGGGCCGTCGGAGCGGACCACGCCGCGTGCGTCGTTGCTGTGGAAGCCCCGACCGTAGTTGACGAACAGGTCGAGCTGGCGCAGCGGAGTGACGATCAGGTTCGCCTTGGGCGAGAGCACCTGCGCATCTGCCACCCCGCTGGAGCGGACGCCGTCGCCCGGCAGGTCCAGTCCGTCGTCGACGCCGAAGGTGAACGTGTCGGTGCGCACACCCCCGATCACGCGCACGACATCGTCGAAGCCGATCTCTTCCCGCACGTACGCGCCGATCCGCACCTCCTCGATGTCGGCGTCCACGGTGGTGGACAGACGCTCTCGATCGTCGTCGTGCCACAGCCCGGTGGCGATGCGGTCCGCGCGCCCCTGCGTCCCGAGGCGCGTGGCGAAGGTCAGCGGTCCGAGATGGTGGTGGATGCGATAGGCCGCGTCGAAGCCGCTGAACACGCGCTCGTCCTGCTGCTCGATCTGGTCTCCGTTCACCGGATCTTTGGCGAAGAAGGTAAAGTTCGAGTACATGTTCAGGCGATAGGCGCCTACCCAAGCGCTGGCCGTGAGCAACTCGCGATGTCCGGGCGTGACGGTCGCGTCGACCCACAGCTGGCGCCGCGTGCTCTGGCCCCCCTCGGTGGGATCCACCGTGCCGAACCTCGACAGCTGACCCGCTTCGACCGCGCGCAGCGGGATCTGGCCGGAAGCGGTCCACCCCGACGCGTAGGCCGAGCCCCCGACGCTGACCCGCGCAGCGTCGGACAGGGTGGCCGTGAACTTGCCGTAGGCGTTGTACCGCGACAGCCCCTCGGGGTTCTCGAACGGACCGTCGGTCGCGTAGACCTCGGCAGCGAGCACCGCACTCGACGCGCCGCTCTCGAGCCCGAAGACCCCGAGGCCTCTCGCGGTCCCGAACCGACCGACCGACGCGGTCGCGTAGCTCTCCGGCACCCGGTCGACCAGGTGCATGTCCACGGCGCCGGCCGTGGCGAAGTCCCCGTCGAACACCTCGTAGGGTCCCTTCCTGACGTCGACGCCCACGACGAGCTCGGGGATGACGAAGTGCAGATCGGCGTATCCCTGGCCGTGGCCGTGGGAGACCAGGTTGACCGGGACGCCGTCGACCGCCAGCGCGATGTCCGTTCCGTGGTCGGCATCGAACCCTCGGACGAAGTACTGGTTCGCCTTACCTCCGCCCGCGTGCTGGACAGCGAACAGCCCCGGCATCACCTCGGCCAGGTCGCCGGGTCGTGGGAGCGGCCGCACGCGCAGGTCGTCGGCGTCCGCCGTCAGCGAAGACGCGGCGGTGATCGGCTTCTCGCCGATCACGACTACCTCCTCGACGTCGTGCTCGTGAGGGAGATCCCCATCTGGCGTGTCCATCTCGTCCTCCCAGCAGCCATACGGGCCCCCGTCGACGGAGATCACCCACCTCCTCCGGCAGGACGCGCCGCTGCCTCGACGACGCGACACGGTAGAGCAGCTCCCGCGGGCCACCTTCTTCCGCGCTGTGGTCCGCGTCGGGACCGTCCTGGTCGTCGGGACGAACCTGCTCGGGTCGGCGGAGGATCGGCCCGAGGTTCGGCGGTCTGCTGGAGCTGGCGTTCACGACTCCGTTCCGCTGCCTGCGCGGTGGACCGCCCGAAGGAGGTGTCCGGCGCCGAGCAGGACCGCGCCGAGCGCCATGCTGCGCCAGTCCACGAACGCGGCGAGACCGATACAGCCCCCCAGCCCCGCCCACGGGATCCAGCCCGGGAACAGCCGCTGCGCGGGCGAGAGCCGGACCGCCGCCGCGTTGGTCAGCGCGTAGTAGACGAGCACGGTGACCGCGCTGAACGACCAGGTGGTCGCGATGTTGCCCGTCAGCGCAAGCGCCCCGATGGCGACGCCGGTCGCGACCACCGCCGGGCCGGGCGTGACCCCACCGTCCACCCGCGCGAACACTTGCGGCAGGTCGCCGCGGCGCCGCAACCCGCTCCTGGTGCTGGCCCTGTCCCTGGTCCTCGCCGTGGCCGGCGCGGTGGCCGCCCGCAACAGCCCGATCGACGCGATCCCCGACCTGTCCGATCCGCAGGTGATCGTGTTCGCCGACTGGATGGGGCGGTCGCCCGAGCTCGTGGAGGACCAGGTCGCCTACCCGCTGGTCACCGGCCTGCAGTCGCTGCCCGGGGTCAAGGTGGTCCGCGGCTTCAGCATGTTCGGGATGTCGTTCACCTACGTGCTGCTCGAGGACGGCACCGACCCGTACTGGGCCCGCTCCCGCGTGCTGGAGCGACTGCAGCAGCTCGGCCCCCGCCTGCCCCCGGACGTGGAGGTCTCGCTCGGCCCCGACGCCTCGGCCGTCGGCTGGGTCTACCAGTACGTCCTGGTCGACCGCACCGGCACCCGGTCGCTCGCCGATCTGCGCGCCATCCAGGACTGGACGCTGCGGTTCGCGCTCGAGGGGTGGCCGGCGTCTCCGAGGTCGCGACCGTCGGCGGGTTCGAGAAGCAGGTCCAGGTCGTTCTCGACCCGGAGCGCCTCCGGGCGGCCGGCGTCGACCCCGGTCAGGTCGCGGCGGCCGTCGCGCGCTCGAACCGGGAGACCGGCGGGCGGGTGATCGAGGACGCCGGGCGCGAGCTGTACGTCCAGGGACGCGGCTATGTCGAGGACCTGGCCGACCTCGACCAGGTGGCGGTGGGCATCGGCGCCGACGGCGCGCCAATCCGGCTCGACGCGGTGGCCACGGTGGAGTGGGGACCCGAGCTCCGGCGCGGGGTGGCCGATCTCGACGGGCTGGGCGAGGTCGTCGGCGGGGTGGTCGTGGCCCGGCAGGGCGAGAACGCGCTCCGGGTGATCGACGCCGTCCAGGAGCGCCTCGCCGCGGTGCCGCTGCCCGAGGGCGTCGAGGTGGTGCCGGTCTACGACCGGTCCGGCGTCATCGTCCACTCGGTCTGGACGCTGGTGGAGGCGCTGCTCGAGGAGCTGGTGATCGTGGGGCTCCTCCTCGGCGTGTTCCTGCTCCACGCGCGCTCGGTGCTGATCCCGCTGGTGGTGCTGCCCGTGGCCATCGCGGCCGCGTTCCTGCCGATGTGGGCGCTCGGCGTCACCGTCAACATCATGTCGCTCGCCGGGCGGGATGTTCACGGTCCTCAAGGTGCGAGGCGACCCGGACGCCGCCGACCCCGACGGCTGGTTCGCCCACCCGCCGGGGACGGTGGCGGGGCCTGCGGATCCGGTGCGGATGCGGTCGGACGGGATCGGATGATGCGATGCCGCCTCTGCGACCGCTTCGAGTGGCCGACCTGCACCCCGGCGGCATGTCCACACGATGTACACACACCTCTCGATGATCCTGCCGCGCCCCCACCCGGGCGATTTCCACGCGCCGCGGGCCGGATTCCAAATCCGCAGGTCGTAGGTTCGAGTCCTGCAGTCCCTGCCAATTTCTCCCTCGGTTTTCGACGATCCTGCTCCCAGCTCCCTTGTACATCCGTAGGGTCGAGCCGGTGGTGAGGATGGGGGCGCGGTGGCGCCTGTGCGAGACCGATCGGAGCGGAGGACGGTATCGCATCCGCCAGAAGGGCCGCGCC
The DNA here is from genome assembly GCA_041389545.1 of Myxococcota bacterium. Taxonomy (GTDB): domain Bacteria; phylum Myxococcota_A; class UBA796; order UBA796; genus JACKER01. The sequence goes on from JAWKRQ010000010.1 coordinate 83,514, forward strand.
CGGGAGCGGGTTGGGCTGACGCTCGGCTCCGTGGAGGGCGCAAGCACATCGCCAGGGTGCCCGATCTGGCGGTGTTCCGGATCGAGGGCGCGACGAAGTCGGTGCGGGACAAGCCCGATCCGCTGACGCTGGACGAGCTGGTGGCGGTGCTGGCGGCGGCGAGCCGCGGCACCGGGCGCTGTTCGCGGTGGCAGCGGGCCAGGGGCTGCGTCCGAGCGAGCTGGTGGCGCTGGACTGCGCGGACGTGGACTGGGCGGTGCCGACGATGCGTGCGGGGCACGAAGACGGCGGCGTCCGCGGACGTGATCCCGATCACGCCTCTGGCGCTGCGCGAGCTGGCGCGGCGAGTACTGTGACACGGGTGTACTTCCGCGGAGCTGGTGGGCGAAGGTCGCGGCGTTCGATCGGGTGGAGGAGCCGGAGTCGGGTGCTCCGGTCGGTGATGAGCCGTCGGAGGGGCGGAAGTCCGGGGGCGGGTGGAGGTTCTGGGCGAAGACAGGGGCGGAGACGGCGGTAGCGGACGAGGGCCGCTGAGGTCTCGTGAGGACCACCATTGCGATACTCAAGCGTCGGCGCGACCGGCGAACTGTCGAACGCGGGCTTCGCCGCCTACCTCGGGTCAGGATGTCTGCTCCTGGGAGGCGTGGGAAAGTGCATCGCCATCCGCGCACGGCTTGCCGCCCGCTGAAGGCACCGGGGCAGGCTGTACGAGCCCTGGATCGTGGGATCGCAGGCGATGCGCGTGAGCTTCCAGCAAATCGCTCCGCGTCAGGATCCCGACGATTTGCCTCGGCGCATCCCGACGGACCACCACCAGGCGACCGACGCCCTCCCTCACCATGTGGTCCGCCGCCTCCCGCAAACTGTTGTCTTCGTAGACGATCGCCGGGAAGCGGTGGACGAGGCTTACGACCTGCACCTCCTCCGGATGAGCCCCGAACAGGTCCCGTCGGGTCAGAACCCCTACCAAACGGTTCTGTGCGTCGACGACCGGAAAACCCTGGTGGCTGGACCCGGGTCCGCCGCGGAGCACCCACCCGCGCGCGTCTTGCAGGCGCTGCGGCCCCGGGAGGCAGATGACGTCGGTCGAGGCCGCAGCGCGGACGAGTACGGTGGCGAGAAAGTCCGTGGTGTACTCGGTCCCAACGTGACTTCCCCGGCGCGCGAGCTTCTCGGTCATGATTGATGTGCGCATCGACAGCAGCGCGACCAGATACGCCGCGCTGGACCCGGCGAGCAGGGGAAGCAGCCCCAACGGTTGGCGAGTGGTCTCGAAGGCGAACACCACCGAGGCCAACAGGGCGTGGGAGGCGCCGGTGAACATCGCGGACATGCCGACCAGAGCGGCGACCCGCGGATCGACGCCGAGGTCGGGCCACCAGGCGGCCGCAGTGACGCCGAGCATCCCGCCCAGGCCGCCACCGAACGTGAACAGCGGAGCGAGCGTGCCCCCCGACGTGCCGCTTCCCAAGTAGATCACCCACGAGACGAACTTCAGGAGGACCAGGGCCAGCAATGCTCGCCCGACGAGGCCGCCGGCCAGGATCTCGCGGATGTTGTCGTATCCCACACCCAGGGACCTGGGCTCCAGCACGCCGATCGCCCCGACCACACCTGCGCCGAGCGCCGGCCACCACATCCAGTGGAGCGGGAGGCGCGCGAAGACGTCCTCCACTGCGTAGACTGTGCGGGTCACGCCGACAGCGACGAACCCCACGGCAACCCCGACGATGGTGTAGGCAACCAGGGCGGAGGCCGAGGGCTCCGCGAGGATGGGCATCGGGAACATCGGCGCGCGGCCCACGAAGGCCGCGCGAACGGCCGTCGCAGCCACCGAAGCAAGCGCGACCGGAACCAGGGATCGAGCTCGATACTCGAACAGGAGCAGCTCCACGGCGAGCAGCACTGCGGCCACGGGCGTCCCGAACGTTGCCGCCATGCCGGCCGCCGCACCCGACGCAAGCAACACCTTCCGCTCTTCGGCGCTGACCCGGACGGATTGGCCGACCAGGGAGCCCAGGGCGCCACCTGTCGCGATGATCGGACCCTCTGCGCCGAAGGGACCCCCGGTGCCGATCGCGATGGCGGCCGACAGAGGCTTGAGGAACATGAGCCGCGCGGGGATCCGGCTCTCGCCATGGAGCACGCGCTCCATCACCTCTGGGATGCCGTGCCCGCGGATCGCCGATGAGCCGAACCGCGCCATGATGCCGACGACGAGTCCCCCGATGACGGGAACGAGGACCCACCACCATCGCGGCGTGGCTCCCGCGGGATCGACGAAGGCGGTTGAGATCCTGCCGTAGAAGGCGAGGTTGGTGATCACGCCGATGAGCAGGGTGAGACACTGGGCCACGAGGGCCGCCGCGATCGCGACGAGCACGCCGAGGGCGGAGACCCCGACGACCCGTCGATCGACCACCGCCGCCTCCCGTGGGAGCCCGGACCGACGCCAGCGCGGGACCCATGGAAGGCGCGACACGGAGACCGTCGCTCCGCTCACCATCAAGCATCTTCACCATCCTCGAAGAAGAAGGTCGCGGGCTCCCCTTCGAGACCCGCCATGCGGAGCCAGGCGGCCAGGCCCCGCGCCAGTGCCCTCCGATCGGCTGGCCGCAGGTGATCGAGCGCCTCGATCAACCGCTCTTGCACCGCGACCGGTGACAGCCGCAGCAACGCGCGGCCTTCCTCGGTGATCCGGACCTCCACCCGCCGACCGTCCTCCTCGGCGGGTGTGCGCATGACAAGGCCACGAGCAGCGAGGCGAGCGACAACGACCGACACCGAGCTCTGATGGGTCCTGGTGCGCGCAGCCAGGTCGGTCACGGAGAGGGCAGGCCGCTCGGCCAGGGTGTTGAGCACGAACCGCTGGGCGCCAGTGAGTTCGCTTGCGGCTTGGACAGCGTGCGAGGAGACGCGGAGCGCCTGGACGATGACGCGAACAGCATCCATCACGGCTACAGAATCCGCGCTGGCAGTTGTATGGGAACCCATGGAAATGGTGCTAGCCCAGAATCGCGTCGCGCGCCACCCGAGCCCGCACAACGACACGCGTCTCGGTCGATCCCGCCGCTCCGCTTGCGTCTCGTGGCCATTCGGTAGCCGCACGGTGAAGGTGCTTCCGCAGCCGGGTCCGTCGCTCGTCGCCGCCACGCTGCCACCGTGCAGCTCCACCAGCGCCCCGACCAGTGCGAGACCGATCTGGCCGACGCCGTGGCGTTCGGGCAGGCGGCGGCGCGTTGCCTCGTGGCGCAGGGTGCGATCGCCAACCTGTCGCAGGCGCCCTCCTCGCCGCCGGCCCCACACCGGGCGAGATCGACAACGCGCTGTGGTGCGCCTGTCATGGCGGCCAGCAGGAGACAGCCGCGTTGTTGCTGGACGCAGGTGCCGACGCCGAGTGGATCGGCCACGACGGGCCGAGCGCTCAGGGGCTGCGGGGCTGGCATCGTGGCTGGAGCAGCGGCGGCGATGACTTCGACGGCGGCCTCGACCATCAGCGGCGCGTGATGAGCTTCGTCCGCGCGGCGTCGTCGTTCACGAGGTCCTCCACGCGCTCCTCGTCCACGTCCGCGACGATGATCTGCCCCACGTCCGTCGACACCGCCGAGAACAGCCCGAGCCGCTTCATGCCCTCGGTCTGGTGCTGGTTGTCGTCGGTCGGGCTCACGTAGTGCACCGACCGCGAGCCGTAGCGGTGCAGCAGGAACAGGTGCATCAGCGTCATCAGCCGCTTCTGGCGCAGCTGCCCGCCGTAGACCTCCTGGTCGCGCACGAGCAGGATGGGGGTCCTCGGTTCCGGTCGCGGATGGTCGACGCGCGCGGCGTGTTTGCCGTCGGCCGCGGTCAGCGCGAGCTCGGCAGCCTTCGGAGCCCGGCCGGTGCGGCTGCGCCGACCCGCATCTGGTGGCGGGCAGCCCGTAGTGCGCGCTCCACTCGCCGAGCCAGCCCTCGAGCACGCTCAGGTCGGCACCTCCGTCTGCACGAGGTGCTGCAGCTGCGTCGATCCCTTGCCCATGGCCTTGGTGGTCGCCGTCCGCCCCGACGACGCCATCAGCATCCCGTCGAGCCGCGGCCCGCCCACCAGCGTTCGCGGCGTGCGGTACGGCGACTCCACGAGCCGCAGCCGCCGCTGCAGCCGCGCCAGCGCGAGCATGTCCGTCCTCGCGCAGCGACCGCGCGAACTCCTCGCTCGCCATGCCGTCGACCTGGTGCCCGCCGTAGGTGATGAAGTCGAACACGAAGCGTGCGCGGCGAGGCCTCGGGGAACGCCGTCATCTCCTCGTCGGTCATCCCGGTCGTGTCCCAGCTGAACGACGGCGACAGGTTGTACGCCAGCATCTGGTCGGGGTACACGGCGTGGACGGCCCGGCGAACCGCGCGGCGCGTACGCGAGGTCCGCGGTCTTCGTCTCCATCCACAGCAGGTCGGCGTACGGCGCGTACGTGCGAGGCACCGGGCGATGGCGTACTCGATGCCGCCGATGGGGTAGTACCGGGTGCGCGCCATCTCGCAGTTCCACTCGGGACGGATGCCGAGACCGCGCCCGCCCGCGCACCGAGTAGCGTGCGACTTGTCCCGCGCCCAGGCGAGCCACTCGTCGACGCTGATCTCGAACGTCGTCCCCTCGGCCTCCATGGCCTTCATCTGCGCGGCGACGGCCTCGTACAGCGTCGTCGGGGCGGGCGTGCTCGTCCCACAGCGCGGCGAACGCGTCGACGACCTTGTCGAGCACGGGGTCGAACACGTGCGACCGGCGCTCGAGGTAGCCCTGCGCGGCGGCCTCGATCTGCTTCGACAGGCCGGTCCGGTTGAGCCAGTGGTCGGCGAGCAGGTAGGCCACGTCGGGCAGGTCGTAGAGCTGGTAGCCGACGGCGTCCTCGACGCCGAGCCGGTGGAACTGCCGCAGGATCGCCAGGTAGCAGTGCTTCCACGACGGCACCTTGAGCACGGTCGCGCCGAGCACGAAGGGGTGGTCGCGGTCGTCGTCGATGCTGTCGAGGAAGGTCGCGGCCTCGGCGTCGGTCCGCGCGACGACGAGCCCGGCCACGCCCATCAGATCGAGCTGGAAGCGCGCCGCGTTGAGCCGCTTGACGTGCTCGTTGACCGAGACGAGCACCTTGCCACCCTGGTGGCCGCACTTCTTCTGGCCGGGCTTCTGGTCCTCGATGTGGTAGCCGGTGACGCCGACCTCCACGAACCGCCGCACGACGTTGCGCACGTGGGCGTCGCCGCCGTGGCCCGTGTCGGCGTCGGCGACGAGGAACGGCCGGTAGTCGACGGCGGGCGTGGCGGCGCGCTGCGCGGGGGTCATCCGCGACCGCGCGAACCGCTGGTTGCGGTCGGCCGCGAGCAGTGCGCGCACGATCGGCGCGGCCTCGTCGGGCACCTGCGACAGCGGGTAGCTCGCGAGGTCGGCGCCGGGGTCCTCCTGGACCGAGCCCTTGGCCGAGGTCGCCCAGCCGCCGAGGTAGATGCCCTCGATGCCGGCGCGCTTCATCGCGACGGCCTGGCCCGGCGTGTACGGGCCGAACGTGGTGATCGCGCGGCGCATCGAGAAGAGCTCGCGCAGGCGCGCGCTGAAGGCCTCCGCCGCGTCGTGGGCGACGGGGTAGCTCTGGGGGATGGTCCCGCGCTGCTCGACGACCTGCGCGGGCGTGTACAGGCGGCGGATGCCGGCGAACCGCGGGCGGTCGAACCAGGCGCGCATCTCGGCCACGGCGGCGTCGAAGGCGACCTCCTCGGCGTTGGGCAGCGGGGCGTGGCTCGGGTCCTGCGTGATGCGCTCGCCGCGGGCGTCGAAGGCGGCGACGTAGGCCTCGATGCGCGCCTGCGCGGTGGGCAGGTCGGCGCCGTCGAGGTTCAGGTTCAGCAGGTCGATGGTCCACGGCAGCTTGGTGCGGTGGCGCACCATCGCCTCGACCACGCAGCGCGAGACGGGCAGCGTGGTCTGCTTGCTGTGGTCCCACACGTCGCGGTCGGAGGCGGCGAGGAGCTTGGCCATCTCCTCCTCGACGAGGCGGTCGAAGACGTCGGGGCCGAACGTGGTGCCGTCGTCGAGGGCGGCGCCCTTGTGGACCCACTCCCACAGGATGGCGACCCGGATCTCGGCGGTGGCCATGTCCTCCATCAGGTAGAGCACGTCGTCGTCGCCGAAGGCGTCGGCCGGCTTGAGCGCGGCGGCCTGCAGGCCCTGGAGGAAGGCGTTGCCGTACTGCAGGGCCACGCTCAGCAGGTTGCGGGCGCCCTGGAGCGTGCGCTCGGCGGGCTCGAGCAGGCGCAGCCCGGCGGCGTCCTCGGCGGTGTAGGTGAGGGCGGGGAAGTCGCGGCCGAGCTGGTTGTCGTCGCCGACCTCGGCCCACACGGGCCGCACGATGTGCGCCATCTTCCAGTGGGCGATCCACTTGCCGCTGGCGCCGGCGGCCTGCTCGCGCCGGGCCCCCGCGAGGGCGCGCGCCATGCCGGCCTCGACCCCGGCCGGCGAGCCGACGGGGATGTTGGGCTCCATGCCGCCCTGCCACAGGGCGCAGCGGCCCGCGGCGTCGGGGGTGTTGACGGCGCGGCGGACGCGGTCCTCGTAGTGCCGCATGTAGCCGTAGGTCATGCCGATGGCTTCGATGTTCGGGTCCACGAACGTCGGGTCCTGGGCCATCGCGTCGGCCACGCTGGCGATGTAGTCCCAGCGGCCCGTGTTGAAGCCGACGAAGTGGGGCGCCAGCGCGGCGCGGATCTCCATGAGCTGGAAGGTCGCCTCGAGCTGCTCGACGAGCACGTAGACCTTGATCGTGCCGACGGACAGGCCCAGGTGCTGCTCGAGGGCCACGAGCAGGCCGTTGTAGTGCGCGGCCTCCTCGGCGGTCTGGATCTTCGGGAGGTACAGGACGACGCTGGCGGCCGCGCTCCCGCAGGGGCGCCTGGTTGTTGGCCACGTACAGGGCGAGGTCGGCCATGGCGGCGGGCAGGGCGCCGCCGTCGGCGAGGCGGACGTGGCGGTCGTCGAGGTGCAGGCCGCGGCAGCGGTAGATGACGGTGGGGGCGTCGAGCTGGGCGCGCCAGTCGTCGACGATCTCGCGGCCGAGGAAGTCGCGCGCCCAGGCGTTCATCTCGCCGGCGACGGCCTCGGCGACCTGCAGGAACAGCGGGTCGCGGCGGACGGCGAGCCCGAGGTTGCGCAGGTTGTCGAGGGACATGGTGGCGATCTGGCCGAGCGCGTCCTCGCCGTCGAACATCCAGCCGTCGGCGCCGCTCAGCAGGGCGTAGGCGACGTTGCGGAGGCCGACCTCGGTGGGTGCGCCGGGGCGTGTGGCGGGGCCCGTGCCCTGGAGCCACTGGCGCTGCAGGTCGGCGGGGATCTCGGCGCCGACGAAGCGGCCGGCGCGGGCGTCGGCGACGCGGAGGGAGGTGCCGGGGACGAGGGCGTCCTCGGGGAGGAAGTCGATGGGGACGCGGTTGCGGTGGCGCTCGGCGCGGCGGGCGATCCGCGCGCGCATCAGGGCGCGGTGGCGGGGGACGAAGGCGGCGAGCGCGTCGAGGGCCGCGGTGGCGGTGGGGGTGAAGACGTCGGCGTACTCGGCGGCGAGTGCGTCGGGGACGTGGACGTGCGCGGGCGTGGTCAACGGGCCTCGGTCCTGCTTCCGGTGGAGAACATGCTCACCGGAGGAGGCGGTTGCCAGCGGAATCTGCGCTCGGAAGCGGATCCGGCCGAATTCATGGGAGTGTGCTCGGGCCGGGCGCCGGGCACCCGAACTTGCGGAGCGGAGTGATGGCGTCGAGCCGGAGTGACGTTCGCCCGCCCGCCGCCCGGCCCTGCGCGCACTCCAGCCCCACGGGCGAGAGGCTGGGCACGGCCGCTCGGCGCCTGCAATTGTCGTACGCCCGGCGTCGCACGGGCGAACGCCAATTCCCACCACCATGGCGCGTGCTCGCACGACGGGAGTGACGCGATCGCGCCCGACGCCTTTCCGTCAATTGACGGAAAGGCGTCGGGCGCGTTTCCGTCATCGCGCGTCAGTTCCCGGCCTCCAACCGCCCCGTCTCCAGGTTCCAGATGTACCGCGTGGGGCCGTCCCGCCGCACCGCGATGCGCACCTGCTGCCGCTCCCCGCTCGGCGCCACCAGCGCGAGGTCGTGGTCGCCGATGGTCAGCGCCCTGCACGAACAGCGTCGTGCCGAGCACCTCCCGGTGCCGAGGTCGATCACCCGCGCCCCGAGCGTGGGCTTGGAGCCGATGGTGATGGAGAGCGTGGGCGCGGGCGCGCTTGGCGCCGCCACGGGCGCCGGCGCCACGGGAGCGGGCGCCGCCACGGGCACCGCCGGCACGGGACGCGGCACCGGCCGCGGCGACGACCGCCGCGGCGCCGGAGCGGGCGCGGGCGCGGGGGCCGGCGCCGGTGCGGGCGCAACAGCAGGCACGGGCACGGACCGCGGCACGACGGGCGCGGGCTGGATCGGCTCCAGCACCACGGCGGCCTCCGGCGGACGCACCACCTGCGCCACCACCACCGCCCCCACCACGGCCAGCCCGGCCACGGCGAACGCCGCCACGAACGTCACCGCCACCGCCGCCCACCGCGCCCACGACACCCACGCCGGCCGCGTCCCCGTCGTGGGCACCGCGCGCACCACCGACCCGATCGACCCCTCCGACGGCAGGTCCTCCGAGACCTCGTCCTCGTCGGGCTCCAGGTCGAGCACCGGCAGCCCGGCCTCGTCGTCCACCACCCGCGGGCTCGACGCCGCCGCCGCCGCCGACACCACGTGCTCGGGCCACTGCCGGTCGCGGCACCACCGCCGCAGCGCCACCGCGCCGTCCCACGCCCCGACCAGCGCCTCGCACCGCTCCGCCACCTCCGCCGCCGTCGGCCGCGCCGCGGGATCGTGCGCGAGCATCTGCTCCACCAGCGGCCGCACCGCCTCCGGCACCCGCTTCAGCCGGCGCGCCAGGAACCCCTGCCACGCGATCGGCGCCAGGATCACCGCCACGATCTGCGTGAGCCCCATCGTCTCGAACAGCGGGACCCCGACGAGCCCCTCGAACAGCACGCACCCGAGCGAGAACACGTCGGACGCCGGCGCGGGGCCGAGCTCCACCTGGTAGCGCTCGGGTGCCAGGTACGGCGCCGTCCCGAGCACGGCTTGCTCCGTCGTGTGCGCCGACCGCGCCGCGATCGACGACCGCGCGATGCCGAAGTCCAGCAGCTTGACGTTGCCGTGCACCCCGACCCGGATGTTCTGCGGCTTGATGTCGCGGTGCACGACCTGCAGCTGCTTCCAGGCGGCGTTGAGCGCCGAGGCCACCGCCTCGATGACCTCGAGCAGCGCGCTCGGTGGGATCCGGTCGCCCTCGGCCACCAGCTCAGACAGGTCCTGCCCGTCGATGAACTCGGTCACGAGCGCGATGCGGTCGTCGAGCACCACGAGGTCGTCGGCGGCGAGCAGCACGGGGTGGTGCAGGTTCACCAGCAGCCGGGCCTCGTCGCGCAGCCGCTCGATGGGCTGGCTGTGCGGCTGCAGCCCCGGCTTGAGCAGCTTCACCGCGACGGCGCGCTCGAGCCCCCCCGGGCTCTGCATCCGCGCGAGGTACACCTCGCCGAAGCCGCCCGAGCCGAGCAGGCGGAGGAGGTCGAACGCGCGCCCCGTCGCGTCGGTCAGCACGCCGAGCGCCGGGCGGGCGCCCGATGGCGCGTCGTCGATGCTCATCCCGGGGGCTCCGCGTGGCGCGGGTACCATAGCGTACCCCCTCACTGACCCGACAGGGTGGCGCCCCCGAAGAGGAAGGCGCCCAGCCCGCCGCTGCCGATGAGCACGTCGTCCAGCCCGTCGCCGTCGGTGTCCGCGCCGCCGGCGACCGAGACCCCGACGAACGACCGCACGAGGCTCCCCGCGATCCGCACGTCCGCGTCGGCGAGCGAGACCCCGCCGTAGACGGGGCCGTGGACGACGTACGCCGCCCCGCCGTTGTCGCCGCCGGCGTCCGCCCCGCGCGCCCCGATGACCAGGTCCGCGAAGCCGTCGCCGTCGACGTCGCCCGCCGACGCGACCGCGCCCCCGGCGAAGTCCGTCGCCGCCTCGCCGGTGATCTTCGCGTCGGCGTCGGTCAGGACGAGGGTCGCCGGGCTCGTGCGCCCGTACACGACGTAGGACGCGCCGGCCCGCTGGAACGCCGAGCTGTTCCAGTCCGCGCCGACGAGCACGTCCATGAGGCCGTCACCGTCGAGGTCGTCGCCGCCGCCCACGCTCCAGCCGGCGGTGTTGAAGGCGTCCTCGCCGAGGAACACGCCGTCGGCGTCGGCCACGGCGACGTCACCCACCGCGCTGGCACCGGAGAACAGGTAGGCCGCGCCCGCTTCGGTCCCGCGCGTGTCGTCGAACGGCGCGCCGAGGAGCACGTCGGCGAGCCCGTCGCCGTCGGTGTCGCCCGGGCCGGCGACGGCCTCTCCCGCGGCGTCGCCCGCGGCGCCGAGGAAGCGCGCGGCGGGGGCGAGCATCGCGTCGGCCAGCACGGCGTTGCCGCGGAACAGCAGGACCTTGCCGAAGCCCGCCCCCGCGTAGTCGTCGAGGAACTGCGGCGCGCCGACGAGGAGGTCGTCGAGCTGGTCGCCGTCGACGTCGCCCGCGCCGGCCACGGCCCAGCCCGTCATGTCATCGTCGGACGCGCCGACGTACGACGGGTAGGTGCCCAGGTTCGACGTCCCCGCCGGCGGCGCGGCGACGAGGTACACGCGGCCGCGGCGCGTGCCGTTGCCGTCGTAGGTCGGGGCGCCGACCGCGATCTCCGCCCCGCCCTGGCCGTCGACGTCGCCGGCCACCGCCACGCCGTCGCCGGCCTGGTCGAGGTTGCTCTGGCCGTCGAGCCGGACGTCCGCCGCCGCGAGGCTGGCATCGCCGTCGAGCGGCCCGTACAGCAGGTAGGCGCGCCCCGGGTAGTTCGCGCCGCCGTAGAACGGCGCGCCCACGAGCACGTCCGCCAATCCGTCGCCGTCGACATCGCCCATCGCCACGACGTCGCCGGCCGCGTCGTACAGGGTCTCGCCCGGCAGCACGGTGTCGGCGTCGGCGACGCCCAGGTCGACCGAATCGGGGAACGTCACCGAGCGGACGGGGCTCTGGTGGCAGCCGTCCGCCTGGACGACCCGGAAGTCCACGGTGCGACCGGCGTAGTCGGCCGGGACGCAGTGCTGCACGGCGACGTTGGCGCCCACCGCCTCGGCCGCCGCCGGCGCGGACGCGCAGAGCTCGGGCGGCGAGACCATCAGCCCCGGGCAGCCGTCGACGGCGTCCCAGCTCGGCGACGCGCTGCTCCAGACGGCGAGCGCCGCGCCCGGCGTGGCGCCCGCGACCTCGATCCGGTTGAGCCGCCCGGCGCGCCCCGGCGCGAACGCCAGGATCGCGAGGTCCTCCCGGGTGGGGGTCGTGGTGCCCGGGTTCGTCGGGTCGGTGCCGGTGTCGTCCGCGGTGACGCCGGGGTCGGTGCCCGGCGAGCCCGTGGTGGTCACGTCCTGGCCCGGGATCCATGTGCAGCCGCCCGCCGTGACCAGCGCGGCCAGGATCGGTGCACGGCGAAGGCTCATCCTCTGCCTCCCGGGGAATCCATTCTGCACGACCGGACGCCCCGGTGTCCAGCGTAAGGACGCTCACGGCGCGGCCGCGAGGCCGCTGACGAGCAGGACCCCCGAGACCGCCGCCAGGCCCGCCGACCCGACGACCAGCCCGTTGTTGAGCCGCTGGCGCGCCGCAGTCCGCCCGCCGTCGGGCTGGTCGTAGAACGCGGCGTTCGTGGCGAAGGAGACGCCGTACAGCGCGGCCGCGGCGACGCCGACCCCGAGCCCCGCGAGCACCCGGCGCGAGCGCGGCGTGGACCCGATCGGGCGCCGGGTCGGCACGGGCGGGGGCGGCGCGCTCGGCAGCCCCGGGTCGAGCACCAGCTCGAGGCCCGGCGGCAGGTAGAAGATCTGCGCCGCCGCGAAGTCGCGCGCGCTCGGCCCGACCTGCAGCAGGTGGAGGCCCGCGGCGAGATCCGCCGGCAGGTCGAGCCGCTCGCCGTCGACGGCGCTGACGGCGCCGCCGGGGAGCGGGTCGAGCCGCAGCCGCCCGTACGCCGCCACCGGCCGCGCCGCGCTCTGCTCCCACCGCTGGCGCAGCGTGGGCCCGTACATCTCGTTCCACGTGCCCGGGGAGACGCGCGCGGCTGCGGCCAGAGCGTCGTCGGCAGCGGCGTCGTCGCCGCGCGCCGCCGCCAGCACCGCGCGTGACAGCCACAACCGCGCGATCACGGCGCGGTCGGCGGGGCCGCCGCAGCCGAAGGAGGCCACGAGCGCGTCGGAGGCCTGGTCGGCGGCCTCGAAGCGGCCGTCCATGGTCGCCTGCTCCAGCACGGCGACCAGCGCCGCCGGATCGTCGTCGCAGGCCGCGCGGGCCTCGACGGAGACCGCGAAGAGCGCGACCAGCGACAGCAGCAGAGCCTGCACGGACCTCCCCTCGGCGGGGCATGGTACCAGCCGGCGCGCCGCAGCGCGGTACCGCTACCACACGAACGGGACGAGCCGCTTCGTCCGCGCCGAATACGGTGAACTGCGCGCCGTAGTGCGCGGCCAGGTGCCGGTCGAGGCATCGGCACGTTGCCGAAGGCGAAGAACAGCGTGAGCCACAACGGCACGAGCAGCGCCCAGGCGCTGTGGGTCAGCACCGCGAACGCCGTGACCCAGAACGATGTCGCCGAAGTTGCGCGAGCGGAGCCGGCGGGAGCGCGATGCGGCCGCCTACCGAGCTTCAACCGGCAAGAGCTCGCGGTCGCATGGCGCTCCCGTCGTGCGAGCACGCGCCGTGGTGATGGGAGTTGGCGTTCGCCCGTGCGAAGCCGGGCGTACGACAATTCACGTGCATCGACCAGGCGAAGAGCCCGCCCGTGTACAGCTGGCCGCGGTGCGCCGGGTCCTGCTTGAAGCGGTGGCGCTGCAGCTCGCTGACCGTGTTGATGGAGGAGCCGGCGACGAACAGCGCGATGCCGACCGCGTCGAGCCAGCCGAGCGGCGCGCGCTCCGGCAGGACGAACAGCGCGAAGCCGACGTAGTACAGCGCGAAGGCCAGCGGGACCGTGAGCGCCTCGCTCCACGGGATGGTGCGCCGCATCAGGTAGAACATCATGAACGCCATCCGCGCGAGCACCACCAGGTCGAACGCCAGGATCACGGCGCGGCGCGCCGGCGGGGCGGCGGCGGGCTCGATGCCGAGCCACCCGGAGACCAGCGCCTCGCCGCTGCCGAACAGCAGCCAGGCGGCGACCCCGATGAGGGCGAGCTCGAGGCCGGTGATCACGAGCTTCTGGGCCACGGCGGGCCCTTTGTGCGCATAGAGGTCCATCATCGCTCTCCCTGGAGGACGGCGTCGAGGTAGATGCGGCCTTCGAAGCCCTGCACGAGGTCGCGGGCGGCGCGGGCGGCGGCGGCGGCGCCAGGCCCCGCTCCTCGGCCAGGCGGGCCGCGAGGAGGTCGAGCAGCTGCCCGTAGGCCCCGGCGACGGCGGCGCGGACGAGCGGCAGGCGCGACAGGCACTCGAAGAACAGCGAGTAGTACCGCAGCAGCGGCTGGCCGGTCTCCGCGACGAAGGAGCTCGGCAGCTCGGCGTACATCCGGTCGAGCGAATCGAGCAGCGGCTGCAGCGGGAGCGCGGCCAGGGCGTCCCAGTCGATCGCGGACCACGGCGCGAGGTAGTAGCGCGCCACCACCGCCTCGTAGAGCGCGTCCTTGGAGGGAAAGTGGTGGTAGAAGGCGCCCTTCGAGACGCCGGCGGCGGTGAGCAGGTCGCTCATGCCCGTGCCGTCGTAGCCGTGGGCCAGGAACAGCGGGAACGCCGCGGCCAGGATGTCGTCCTTCGCGCCCACGGGGCTCCTCGCGGTAAGACCGACCGGTCGGTCTGGACGTATCGCCGGCCGGGGCTCCTCGCACGGCGGCGTGTGATCTTTTCCGCCTCGGGCGCATGGACCACCGGAGGTCTCATGTCGCCGTGGCTCGTGCTCGCCGCCCCCGCCCTCGCCGGCGGGCCGCCCCGCCCCGATCTCGTCCCCCACGAGGCCGAGCACTACGCCCAGCTCCACGACGTCTGCTTCGGCTCCGGCCTGCGCGTCGTCGTCCAGGAGAGCCACGATCGCCCGCTCGTCACCGTCCGCACCGTCCACAGCGGCGGCTGGGGCGACGACCCCGTGGGGCAGGAGGGCACGGCCCACCTCGCCGAGCACCTCTGGTACCGCTCCGATGCCGACGACGCCCCCGTCGACCAGCAGCTCGAGGGGGTCGGCGCGTCGTTCAACGCCTTCACGGGCCCCGACACGGTGTCGTTCCTCGCCACCGCCCCCGCCGACGCCCTCCCGGCGCTGCTCCGCCTCGAGGGCCGCCGCCTGGCCGACCCGCTCGGGGGCGTGACCGACGACGAGATCGCCGTCGAGCGCGGCGTCGTCCGCGCCGAGCTGTACACCACGGGCGAGCTCGAGTCGGACCTCGTCCTGCGGCCGCTCCTCGGCGCGCTCCTGCCCACGGGGCACCGCTGGGCCCGCGGCGCCACGTCCGCCGCCTCCCTCGCCGCCATCGATCGCCCCGCGCTCGAGCACTTCGTGGCGTCGCACTGGCGCCCCGACCAGACCACGCTCGTCGTCGTGGGCGACGTCGACGCGCAGACGCTCCCGCGCGAGCTGATGCACGCGCTGCCCCGCGAGCTGCTCGCCGGCCCCGGCGGCCAGCTCGAGGGCAGCTGTCCGCAGCGCGCCCTGTCCGACGCCCCGCCGCCCGATCCGCGGACGACGGCGCCCGTGGCGGTCCGGGCTCCGGTGGCCGACCCGATCGTGGTCGTCGGGTGGACCCTGCCCGGCGGCTGGCGCGCCGCCGCCGTCGCCAACGAGTTCGCCGCGCCGATGGCCGAGGCGGCGCTCTCCTTCGCGGCCGCGCAGCGGCGCGGCGGCGAGGACCTCGGCTGCTCGCTGCAGCCAGGCCCCGGCGTCAGCCTGCTCGCGTGCGCCGTGGCCCTCGACGGCCGCCGCGAGGACGAAGTCGTGGACGAGATCACCGACGCGCTCCGCCTCCTCGGCCGCATCCAGTGGGACACCGTCGACCTGACCTGGGCGGAGGCCGGCTACCTCAACATCCGCCGCCGCCTCCGCGACTCCATCGACGGCATCCCGCTGGAGGCGCGCGCCGAGGCGCTGGCCGACCACGTCCACTTCTCCGGGTCGCCCCGGTACACCCGCGACCGGCTCGACTGGCTCGAGCAGACCGACTGGCCGCGCATCGAGGCGACGTTCGACCTGCTGCGCCCCGAGCGGATGGCCGTCGTCGCCGTGACCCCCGCGGAGGGCGCCGAGTTCGCGGCCGGCGAGACGGACTGGCTCACGGCGCCGCGCGAACGCCGCCCACCCCCGCCGGAGGTCGACGCGGCGCTGCTGTCTCGCTGGCTCGCGTCCGGCGACCTCGACGACGTCGAGGCGTGGGACCTCGACAACGGCCTGCACGTCGTGGTGGCGCCCGTCGCCGGCGGCTCCGTCCGCGCCGGGCTCGTGGCCCGCGGCGGGTACTGGTCGGCGGACGCGCCGGGCGTCGCGCTCCCCGGCTGGGCCGCCCTGTCGCTGCAGGTGCCGACGCCGGTGGGCCAGTGGCACCTCGCCCAGGACGGCTACGCGGAGTACGTCTCCGCCGCGGCGGACCCGCACGACCTCGACGACGTGCTGTACCTGCTCCGGCAGGTCCCCGAGCGCGCCCGCCTCCCGGCCGGCCGCGCGGCCCGGCTCGCGCGGAAGTGGGCCGCGCAGGCGCCGCCGCCGCCCACCGCGGGGCAGCGGGTCCAGCGGGAGGCGCTCCGGCGCCTGTTCCCGTCGCTCGCGGGCGAGGCGGTGGCGGTCCCCGACAAGGCCGCGCTGCGCGCCTGGCACGCGCGCACCTGGCACCCCGCGAGCAACACGCTCGTCGTGGTGGGGCCGGTGAGCACCGACCGCGTCCGCCAGGAGGTGCAGGCGCGGTTCGGCGACTGGGCGGCGCCGCCCGAGGCCGAGCCGTTCGGGACCGGCTTCGTCACGGCGGCGCCGGTGCGCCCCGCGCGCGCCATCCTCGCCGTGGAGGCCCCCGCGCTCGACACGGCGGTGCTGACGCTCACCTGCGCCGTGCCGGGCGGGGAGGGGGCGCAGGTGCTCGCGGGGGCGGTCCGGACGGCCGCCGTGGACCGGCTGCGTGAGGAGCAGGGGCTCGCCTACTTCGTGCAGGGCGGGGTCGTGCCCACGGGCGGGGGCGGGCTGCTCCAGCTGTCCACGTCCACCGCGCCCGACGCCGCGGGCGAGGTCGTCGCCACCTGGCTCGGGCTGCTCGGCGCGCCGCTCGGCGACGACGACGTCCGGTGGGCCGAGCTCGGGCTCGCCACCGAGCTGCAGCCCTGGCTCGGCTCGCGGGATCCGCTGTTCGCCACGCTCGCCGGCCGCGTGGCGCGCGGCGGCGACCCCCGCGACCTGGCCCGCCTGCCGGCGCAGCTCGCCGGCATCGACGCCGACGCCGTCCGCGCGGCGGCCGAGGGCTGTGCCGGCCACGAGATCGTCGGGGTCGTCGGGCCCGCGGCCGCGCTCGAGGCCGTGGCGGCGCGCGGCTTCTCGGTCGAGCGGCTGCCCTGACCGTCAGTCCTCGTCGCCCACCCGGCCGAGCTTGCGGTAGAGCGTGCGCTCGCTGATGCCGAGCTTGTCGGCCAGCGTCTTCCGGTCGAGCCCCGGCTGCGCCGCCGCCCACGCGATGTAGCGGCGCTCCGCCTCCTCGAGCGAGACGATGGCGTCCGGCGGCACGGGCCCCGTGGGTGCGGGCTGCGGTGCCGCCGCGCTCGTGCGCGCCGCCACGTGGGGCGCCTCGATGACGTCGCCGTCGGCGAGCAGCACCGCCCGCTGCAGCACGTTGCGCAGCTCGCGCACGTTCCCCGGCCACGGCCGCCGCGCCAGCGCCGCGCACGCCGCCTCGCTCGGCACCTTGTTCGAGCCGAGCTCGGCGAGGATGGCCTCCACCAGCAGCGGGATGTCGTCGACCCGCTCGCGCAGCGACGGCAGGTGGATGGGGAACGCCGAGATCCGGAAGTACAGATCCCGCCGGAACGTGCCCTCCTCGACCATCGCCTCGAGGTCGCGCCAGGTGGCGCACACCAGCCGGAAGTCGGCGTCGACGGGCTCGACCCCGCCGACCCGCCGGAACTGGCGCGCCTCGAGCAGGCGCAGCAGCTTGACCTGCAGCTGCGGCGGGACGTCGCCGATCTCGTCGAGGAAGAGCGTGCCCCCACGCGCCGACTCGACGAGCCCGATCTTGCGCGCCGAAGCGCCGGTGAACGCGCCCTTCTCGTGGCCGAAGAGCTCGGACTCGAACAGCGACTCCGACAGGCCCGAGCAGGCGAGCGCGACGAACGGCCCCGACGCCCGCGCGCTCGCGTCGTGGACGGCGCGCGCCATGCGCTCCTTGCCGGTGCCCGACTCGCCGAGGAGCAGCACCGGCACGTCCGACGGCGCGGCCCGCAGCGCCAGCTCCAGCGCCTCGTTGAAGGCGGCGGAGCGGCCCACCTGGAGCCCGGCGTGGGCGCGCGCGCTCGCCGTGTCGACGGGGCGGAGCGTCTCGACGTAGGCCACGAGCTCCCCCTGGCGCCCGCGGACCGGATCGAGCGTGACGTCCACGTGCTCGAGGCCGCGCGGCGTGTGGTGGAGATGCAGGACTCGGGCCGACTGGTTGGTGGCGCGGGCCGCCGCCAGCGGGCACCGCTCGCCACGCTGATCGCACGGCGCGTCGTAGTGGTGGGAGACCTCGTAGCAGCGCCTGCCGACGGCGCCGTCGCCGAAGGCGCGGAGGTACGCCGTGTTCGCGAGCAGCACCTCGTAGCTGGGCGACAGCAGGATCGCCGGCACGGACTGCCGCTCGAGCCGCACGGCGACGTCGGGCAGCCATCCCTCGCGTTCGGTCGTGGGCACGGATCCTCCGCTCCGGCTGTGACATCCGTGGCGGGTCTCCGCCACTCCGGCTGCCACGTTCGGCAGGTGAGGGGCGCCGGCGCGCGAGCGGCCAGCTTGCACCGGCCGCGATCGCCATTGCGACGCTGGCACGACCGTTGCTAGTCTCCCGGTTCCACCCGCGGGGACCGCCGTGAGCACCGTGAACGAACCCGACCCCCTCGCCGATCGCCTGGACCGCCTCGAGGCGCGCCTCGGCGGCATCGAAGCCCGCCTCGACCGGCTGGTCGCCGTGCTCGACCAGGCGGGCCCTGCCGTCGCCATGGCCGCCGACACGGCCGACGAGTGGGCCGCCCGCGCCCAGGCCCGCGGCGTCGACCTCGACGCCCGCGCCGCCGCCGCCGCCGAGCTGGTGGAGGCCGCGACCGCGCCCGCCTCGCTGGAGCGGCTCGCCGCGCTGGTCGGCCGCCTCGAGCAGCTCGAGCCGGTGATCGAGCTCGCCGCCCGGTTCGACGACACCGTCGCCATGGCCGCTGACGCGCTCGACGAGGCCGCCGGGCCACGCCGTCGCGCGCGGCGTCGACCTGGACGCGCGCGCCCGCACGCCTGCTCGCGGCCTTCGAGGCGCTGTCGGCGCCAGGCGCCGCCGAAGGCCCTGCTCGAACCACCGCCTCGCTGCCCGACCTGCTCCCCGCCGCGCGCCTGGCGGCCGTGCTCGAGCCCACGCTCGCCATGGCGTTCGACATGTTCGACGAGCGCGTCGCCGTGCTCGCCGAGCGCGGCGTCGACGTGGAGGACCGCTTCCTCGCCGTCACCCGGATGCTGGAGCGCCTCACCGACCCCGACCTGCAGCTGCACATCGACACCCTGCTCGACGCCGCGCCCGGCCTGATGGCCGCCACGCGCACCGGCGAGCCTGTTCGGCCGCTGTCGACGAGGTGCAGGCCAGCGCGCCCGCGCCCGTCGGCGCCTTCGGGCTGCTGCGCGCGCTCGGCGAGCCGGACGTCCAGCGCGCCGTCGGCTTCGCCCTCGCCGTCGCCCGGCGGGTCGGCGTCCGCCTGCGCGACACCACCACCTTGCCCGCCCGCACGTCCCCGTAGCCCCGGAGCCCGCCTTGGCCAGCCATCGTCACGCCGTCGTCGTCGTCGGGGGAGGGACCGCCGGCATCACCGTCGCAGCCCTCCTCCGCAACCAGCCCAACCCGCCCGACGTCGCCATCGTCGAGCCGTCCGACAAGCACTGGTACCAGCCCCTGTGGACGCTGGTGGGCGGCGGGGTCCTGCCCCGCGAGGAGAGCCAGCGCGACGAGGCCGACTACATCCCCGACGGCGCCACCTGGATCCGCGACCGCGTCGCGTCGTTCCAGCCCGAGGCGAACCGGATCACGCTCGCGTCGGGCGACACCGTCGAGTACGAGCAGCTGGTCGTCGCGCCGGGCATCCAGCTCGACTGGGGCAAGGTCGCCGGCCTGCCCGAGGCCATCGGCAAGGGCGGCGTCTGCAGCAACTACGGCTACGACAAGGCGCCCTACGTCTGGGAGACGCTGCGCAACTTCAAGGGTGGCACCGCCATCTTCACGTTCCCCTCCACGCCGATCAAGTGCGCGGGCGCGCCGCAGAAGATCATGTGGCTGGCGGACCACTGGCTGCGCAAGCAGGGCGTGCGCGACCACGCGAAGATCGTGTTCGCCACGGCCGGCGGCGCCATCTTCGGCATCCCGCGGTACGCGAAGACGCTGTCGCGCCTCGCGGAGGAGCGCGACATCGAGCTGAAGTTCTTCCACGACCTGAAGGCCGTGCGGCCCGACGCGAAGGAGGCCGTCTTCGGGACGAAGGACGGCGACGCCGTGCTGAGCTACGACATGCTCCACGTCACGCCGCCGCAGTCGGCGCCCGACTTCGTGAAGCAGAGCCCGCTGGCCGACGCCGCCGGCTGGGTCGAGGTCGACAAGTTCACCACGCAGCACACGCGCTTCCCGAACGTGTTCTCGTGCGGCGACGCGTCGAGCCTGCCGAACAGCAAGACCGCCGCCGCGGTGCGCAAGCAGGCGCCCGTGCTGGCCGCGAACCTGATGGCGTTCCGCCGCGGGGAGCCGCTGCCGGCCGCCTACGACGGCTACGCGAGCTGCCCGCTCGTCACGGGCTACGGGCGGCTCGTCCTCGCCGAGTTCGGCTACGACGGCAAGATCATGGAGACGATGCCGTTCGACCAGTCCCGCGAGCGGTACAGCATGTGGGCCACCAAGGTCTACGCGCTGCCGCGGATGTACTGGCACGGGATGCTGCGCGGCCGCTGGTAGGGTACTCGGAGGGGATTGCGCGAGCAAAGCCGATGGGGCTTCCCGATTCCTGCTCCGTTCACGAGGTTGCTCCTCCGTGACCAGGAATCAGGAAGCCATTTCGGCGCGCACGCGCCCGTAAATTGCGGAGGTCCCACGCTGCTCGTCCTGCTCTCGCTGGGATGCCGCGACGACGCCCCCCGCGCTGGCGCCGGTCGACGTCGACCACGTGGACATCGCGCGCAACCCGCGGATGGTCCTCGAGGGCGGCGCTTCGCCGTCGCGCTGGCCCCGCCCGACGACGCCGAGCCCGCGCTGCACCTCGCCCTGCTGACGATCCCCTCGAGGACCACCGGCTCGCCGCCCCGGGCGGCCAGCTGCAGGCCTCGCTGTACGGCCTGCTCGCCCGCCGCCGCGCTACGACTGCACCGTGGTCGACGCGGGCGCCAGCGCGGCGCAGCTGCGAGGCGCTGCCCGACGAGCTCCCGCGCTGGCCGTCTCGGGCGACCGCGCGCTCGCTGCGAGCGACACGGGCTACACGCTGTTCACGACCTGGGCGCTGTCGCGGACCCTGCCGACACCAAGCGGCTCGTCGTGGTCGACGGCGAGGGCGCGTGCGCTGGTACCTCGACGTCGACGACGCCACCACCGGCGGCCTCGCCGGCTGGATCCTGCCCGACGGCCGGCTGGTGGTCGGCGGCGGCCAGGGCTCGCCGCCGTCGATCCGCACGCTGTCGGGCGACGTGCTGTACCAGGTGCCCCCGGCCGACCAGATCGACCCGGGCTACCACCACGAGGCGCTCCTGAGCCCCGAGGGGCTGGCTCGTGTCGCTGCAAGGGCTGGCGACGTGGGCCTCGACGGCGTGGGCTTCGAGGGCTTCCGCATCGAGGCCTGGGATCCGCGGTCCGACACGCTCGCCTGGTCGTTCGCCAGCCAGCCCCAGGTGGACCGGGGCCTGCTCGTGCCCACCCCGGGCGACGACGACCCGTTCCACGCGAACGCCGTGGTCTTCGCCGACGACGTCGACGGGCCCGCGGTGTGGGTCAGCCTGCGCGGCCTCGGGACGCTGATGCGCATCGACCGCGACTCGGCCGAGGTCACGGGCTTCTTCGGCCCCGACCGGGGCGTCGCCCTGCAGCTGCCGGACGGCACCGCGGCCGCCGACACCGAGTGGTTCTGGGGCCAGCACGCCCCGCAGATCCAGGGCGACCTCGTCACCGTCTACGACAACGGCGGGCGCCGGCCCGGCGGGCTGCGCTACTCGCGGATCGCGCGCTACCGCCAGCTCGCGCCCGACCGCGCCGAGCTCGTGTGGGACTGGACCGAGCCCGGCTGGTACGAGACCAACTTCGGCTCGGTGATCGACGTCCCCGACACCGACGGCCACGTGCTCGTGGGCACCGGCCACTGCGGGAGCTGCCCGCCGGCGGGCGACGCCTCGTGGATCGCCGAGGTCGACCCCGCCACGGGCAGCGTCGTGTGGCGGTTCGACTTCGTCGACGACGCCTACTCGGTGTACCGGGCGCAGCCGCTGTCGGGGTGCGGCTTGTTCGCGAATCGGAGGTATTGCCCGGGGATCTTGTGACACTCCTCCGTGACGCGCGCCCGTCCCGGCACATCTGCCTGGTGGACGGAGGTGTGCGGTGGGCTTCGACTCGGACGCGGAGACGTACCTGTGGCTCGTCCCCGACGACGACGACGACGACACGAGCCGGGCCGACGCCGAGCGGTACGAGGTCCTGACGACGCTCGCCGCGGGCGGGATGGGCCAGGTCTGGCGCGTGCTCGACCGCAGCAGCGGCGCCACCCTCGCGATGAAGGTGGCGATGGCGCCCACGCGCGACTTCAACGTCCGCATCGAGCGCGAGTACGAGGCGCTGTCGCGCCTGAACCACAAGAACATCGTCGTGGTGCACGAGACCGGCACGTGGGTCGACGGCCGCGCCTACTTCACGATGGAGCACGTCCAGGGCCCGACGCTCGAGGCGGAGCTCGCCGGGTGCAGCACGCTCGCCGAGCGCCTGGCGCTGCTGCCGTACGTGTGCGACGCCTGCCGCGCCGTCGGCCACGCCCACCGCAACCGCATCGTCCACCGCGACCTCAAGCCGGCGAACCTGATGATCGACCGCAGCGGCGCCTGGGCGCTGACGCGGCTCGGCCGCCTCGTGGTCATCGACTGGGGGCTGACCTTCGACCCGTCGGTGCCGGGCGCGACCATCCCCGGCCAGATCCTCGGACCGGCCTGCTACATGCCGCCCGAGCAGGCGAGCGCCCGCCGCGACCTGCAGAACCTGCCGGCCGACGTGTGGGCGCTCGGCGCCATCCTGTACGAGGTGGTGACCGGGCGGCCGCCGTTCCAGGGCCTCAGCGCGCGGGCGGTGGTGCGGATGACGCGGGTGACGCCGCCGCCGCGCGTCTCCGACATCCGCGGCATCGATCCGTCGCTGGCGCGCATCGTCGATCGGGCGCTGCAGTTCGACCCGAGCGACCGCTACC
Organism: Myxococcota bacterium; assembly: GCA_041389545.1. Taxonomy (GTDB): domain Bacteria; phylum Myxococcota_A; class UBA796; order UBA796; genus JACKER01. The sequence continues at coordinate 106,227 of JAWKRQ010000010.1, forward strand.
CCAGCGCCGACGCCCTCGCCGCCGCGCTCGACGCCTGGCTGAAGGGCAACCGGGTCGAGCCGGCGCGGGTGGGGCGGTGGCTGCGCGCGCTGGGGGTGCTGGCGGGGTTCGCCGTGATGACGGTCATCGCGTCGGTGTCGGCGGCGTTCACCGCGTGGATGGTGCAGCCGGGGCCCTCGCCCATCCCGCTGAGCGCGCCGCCCCTGCCGCGGCTCGAGCCGCCGGTGATGCCCGCGGTGCGCGCGCCCGCGCGGGAGGCGCTGCCGCCGGTGCCGCTGGCGACGCGCCCCGTGGTCCTGCCGCCCGCGCCGCCGCCGGAGGTGCGGCTGTCGGTGGTGCAGGCCGAGGGCGGGTGGGGCGAGGTCGCGCTCGACGGCGTGCCCATCGGGCAGCTGCCGTTCCGCGACCGCGCCGTCCCCGGGGACGCGCGCCAGCTCGTCGTCGACCACTCGGTGCTGGGGCACGTCACCTGCGATCTCTCGCTCGACGGGGTCGAGGCGCTGACGGTGCGCCTCGGGCGCGATCGGGCGACGCTCGAGCCGCCGGTGGGGCGCTGCTGGTGAGCCGCGCCGGGATCACTCGTCGAGGACCTCGCGCTCGGCGCGCCGAAGCACGCGGCCCGACTTCGTGATCTCCCGGCGCAGCGCCGCCAGCAGGTGCTGCCGCTCGAGCCGTGCGCCGTCGCCCGCGGCGAGGAACGCCGCGGCGAGCACCGCGTTGCGGATCTCGCCGCCGGACACGGGGAAGCGCTCGGCCAGCTCGCCCACGTCCAGCGCGCCGTGGGGGACCTCGCGCAGCAGCGACGTCCAGATGCGCGCCCGCAGCGCCGCGTCGGGCAGCGCGAACGGCAGGACGAACTGGAAGCGCCGCTGGAACGCCTCGTCGAGGTCGGTGGCGCGGTTGCTGGACAGCAGGATCACGCCCTGGTGGTCCTCGAGGCGCTGCAGCAGGAAGCCCACCTCCTGGTTGGCGTAGCGGTCGTGCGCGTCGCGCACCTCGGAGCGGCGCCCGAACAGCGCGTCGGCCTCGTCGAACAGCAGCACCGCGCCCGCGCTCGTCGCCTCGTCGAGCAGCGCGGCGAGCTTCTTCTCGGTCTCGCCGACGAACTTGCTCACCACGCGGGCCAGGTCGACCCGGTACAGGTCGGCGTCGAGCTCGCGGGCGACGATCTGCGCCGCCATGGTCTTGCCGGTGCCCGGCGGCCCGGCGAGCAGCGCCGCCACGCCCCAGCCGTTCGGCACGCGGCGCCCGAGGCCCGTCTGGTCGAGCACGCGGTGGCGGTGCCGGACCCAGGCGAGCAGCAGGTCGAGCTCGCGGGTCAGCGCCTCGGGCACCACGAGGTCGTCGCGGGTCCAGCCGCACGACAGACGCGTGGCCAGGGCCCCGAGCGACGACGCGGCCGCCTCGCGGCAGGTCTGCAGCGCGAGCCCCGGCCGCCAGGCTCCGGCGGCGGCCCGGGCCGCGGCGCGGTGGATGCGCCCGGCGCCGAACGGGAAGCGGGTCGCGATCTCGTCGACCTCGGCGTCGCCGAGGTGCGGCCCCACCGCAGAGCGCCGCCACAGCCGCGCCCGGTCGCTCGGCGGCGGGGTGTCGAGCCGGATCGCGGCCGGCTCGCCCGGCAGCGCCGGCCGCTCTCCGGCCGCGGCGATCTGCACCAGCGGCACCGCCTCGGGCCAGTCCCCGACGGCGCCTTCGGCCACCGCCCCGGCGGCGAACCAGCGCGCGTCGCGGCGCAGCGCCACCGGGTCGCTGCCGACCACCGCGCCGAGGCCCCGCAGCGCCAGCGCCGCGCGGGCGAGGGTGCGCCGGCCGGTTCCCGGCGCCCCCTCGATGCGCAGCGGCAGCGACACGGGGCCGGCCGCCCACGCCCGCACCCGCTCCCGCACGTCGTCCGTGAGCACGAGCGCGTCGAGGTCCGGCACCCTGGGCGGCGGCACCGCGCCGGCCACCAGGCGCTCCGCCACCCCCGGGTCGAGCGTCAGCTCGCGGCTCGACAGCGGCCCGTCGCCGGCGACGCGCAGCAGCCCGTCGGCCACGACCGGCGCCGCGGTCCAGCCGGGCCGCGCAGCGAGCGGGACGAGCGCCACCTCCCAGACGAGCCCCAGCGTGGGGCGGATCCGGCCGGCGTGGTCGTTGAGGTAGCCGACGACTCGGGCGATCCGCGGGTCGAGCTCCACCCCGAGCGCCAGCGCGAGGGCCAGCTGGTGCGTCCCGTCGAGGGCGAAGCGCTCGGTGACGCGGCCGAGCTCGCCGTCGAGGGCCAGGGCGGGCGGCGGCGGCGCCGGCGCGCGCAGATCGTGCCGGACGGCGGCGACGAGCCCGGGCAGCTCGCCCGGCTCCACGACGAGTCCGCCGAGCAGGTCGGCGTCGGGCGGGCGGCCGCGGGCGCGCTGCCGGGCGACGGCGGCGTCGAGCGCGTCGAGCAGGTGGTGGAGCAGGGCGCGAACGGCGGCGGCGTCGGAGGTGTCCACCTCTCGTCCCTAACCGCGCCGTCGGAGCAACCTTGCGCTCACGGCTCGGATTAATGCCAACACATGCCAACTTAATGTTGGCATTTCTGCCCGTCCGCTTAGGCTCCTGGGGTGCGGGGAGGCCGATGGCGAGCGCAGATGCGGTGCTCGACGCAGGCGAGACGTTGGTCTCGCTGGTGACTGCAGCGGTGGCGGGGATGGTCACACCATCCAACGTCATGCTGTCGACCGCCGACGAGATGCGGACCTTCTCCCCACCGGATCCGGCGGTGACGGTGTTCCTGTACAACGTGACGGTCAACGCCGAGACGCGCAACGCGCCGCCGCCGCCCGGGCTGCCCCGCCCGCCGCTGCAGCTGGAGCTCCGCTACCTCGTCACCCCGTGGGCGAAGGACGCGGCGACGTCACATCTGATCTGTGGACACGTGCTGCAGCACCTGGCCGATCGCGCAACGCTCGTCCGCGGCGACCTCGCGGGGAGCTCCTGGGCCGTCGACGACACCCTCCAGATCCTGCTCGAGTCGCTCCCGGTCTCCGAGCACCACGACATCTGGGAGCCCGCCGACATCCCCTACAAGCTGTCGCTCGCGTACCTCGTGCGCGTGGTGGGCCTCGATCCGGTCCTGCCGTCGGGTGCCGGCGTCGTCACCGGCGCGACCTTCGGGGGGCTGCCGTGAGCGCGTGGGTGCCCGTCCCCGTCCAGCGGCGCGCCCTGGCGTTCGCCGCCGCGTTCCGCGACGTGTTCGTCCCGGCCGCGGAGCAGCGCTGGATCGAGGTGCCGCTCGATGTGCGCGCGCTCGGCGTCGCCGCCGTGCGCGGCGCCGACCGGACCTGGCGGGTGAGCCTCACCGGACGGCAGCCCGCCGTCCCCGCCGGCACCTTCCCGATCACCGTCGCCGCGCCGGGCGGCGAGTACGTCGCGTTCGACCCCCTCGACGTGACGCTGCCCCTCGCGACCTCCTCGCCGCCGCTGCGCGAGGAGCTGCTGCTGGTGTACCCGCTGTGGCCCACCCGCCGCCTGCGGCTGCCGCCGGGCGAGACCGCCGTCCACGGCGCGATCACCCAGCTCGGCGTCCCACAGCCCGGCCTGCGCGTGCTCCTGCACCCCGGCCCCACGCCGCCGCCCGGCACCCCCGAGGCCCGCACCGACGCCGCCGGCGAGCTCGTCTACCGCTTCCCCCTCGGCCCCAGCGCCGCCACCGGCAGCGATCTGGTGCTCACCGTCACCGTCCTCGACGGTGCGGTGCCCGTGCCGGTCGTGCCCGCGTCGCTGACGCTCGCGCCGGGCCGCGTCCACACCGTGTCCTTCCTCCGTCCCTGAGGTCGAGCCCATGCCCGAGTACCTCGCCCCCGGCGTCTTCGTCGAAGAGCTGCCCCCGAGCCTGCGGGCCATCGAGGGCGTCAGCACGTCCACCGCGGCCGTCGTCGGCCCCACCGACCGCGGCCCCGTGGCCGGCGGCGACCTGCCGTTCCAGCCCACCGACGGCTTCCAGCTCCAGCGCGACACCGCGCCGCTGCTGGTCACGAGCTTCGGCGACTACGTGCGCAGCTTCGGCCCGCCGCTGCGCCTGCCCGCCGACACCGACCCCGAGGACCGCGGCTACGTGGGCCACGCCGTCCGCGCCTTCTTCGACAACGGCGGCAAGCGGGTCTACGTCGCGCGGGTGGTCGACGGCGCCACGCGCAACACGGTGACGCTCGGACAGGGCGTCGCGCTGCGGCTCCTGCGCAGCGCCCGCGCCGGCGACAGCGTGGTGGCACTGAACTCGCTGCGCAGCCTCGCCGTCGGCACGACGCTCGTGTTCCGGCGCCGCAGCGACGGCACCGACGCGCTCGTGCAGGCGGCCACCGCCGCGGCGCAGGTCGGGACCAGCATCGGGCCCTGGGCGCTGGTCGCGGGCGACACGGTGGACGTGACGGTGTCGGGGAGCCCGGTCGTCTCGCTCACGCCCGTCGCGGCGACGCCCGCCGACGTGGCCGCCGCGGCCGCCGGCCCCTACGCCATCGCCGTCAACGACACCGTGCAGGTGCGGGTCGGCCCGAGCTCGGCGCCCACGCAGACCGCGACGTTCCTCGCCGGCGACCTCGCGACGCCCGGCGCGGTGACGGCGTCGGAGGTCGCGCTGGTGCTGGCGCGCGACGTGAAGGGCGCCGCGGTCTCGGTGGACGGCGGCGGGGTCGTGCACCTGGTGAGCGACCAGGCCGGGAGCGGCGCCCGCATCGAGGTCCTCGGCGGTGCCGCCGCTGCGGCGCTCGGCTTCCCCGCGACGACGGTTGGGACGGGCAACGTCGCCGACGTCGACCACGTCAGCTTCGCCGAGATCGTCGCGCTGTTCGGCGGGGCCAACGCGGGCATCTTCGACCTGTCCACAACCGGCGGCGGCAAGCTCCAGCTCGTCTCCGTGGCCACCGGGGTCGGCGTGACCCTGACCGTGTCGGGCGCGCCCGGGGCGCTGTCGCGGCTCGGGCTGGCCGGCGCGTCGGTGCCGGGGGCGGGAGGCGGCCCGGCGCCCGTCGTCACTGTCGCGAGCTACGACACGCTGCGCGGCACGGTGGCCCTCAGCGCGCCGCTCCCCGCCGCGCTCGACAAGGCCCTGGTGTGGGTCGCCCCGTCGAGCGCGCCGGTGGCCGCGGGCGGGCCGCGGTTCCACGCCCGCTCGCCCGGGTCCTGGTCGCGCGGCGTGGCCGTCCAGGTGCAGCCCGCCGACCGGGCCCCGGTGCCCGTCACGCTCGCGGCGCCGCCCGCGTCCACCACCGTCCAGGTGCAGTCGGCGACGAGCTTCTACGTGGGCGCGATCGTGGAGGTCGACCACGACGGCCAGCTGCGGACGACCCACGAGGTGATGGCCATCACGGGCACCACCCTGACCCTCGACACGGCGCTCGGCGCGGCCGTCCTCGCGATCCCCGGCGCCCGCAGCCACGTCCGCGTCCTGGAGATCGACGTCGTCGTGGCCGACGAGACCGGCGCCGCGCCGACCGAGACCTACCGCGGGCTCACCTGGAACCCGCGCGACCAGGCCGACGTCCGCATCCGGCACTACGCGACGCAGATCAACGCCCGCTCCCGCCTGGTCTACGTGCAGCCGCCCGGCACGGGCCTGCCGCTGCTCGCCGGCAGCGAGGGCGCCGACGGCCTGTCGCAGCCCGCCACGGGCGACGCGTTCCCGGCGCTGCTGTCCGACACCGCCGTCGACGGCATCCCGGCGAAGGGGCCGGCCGGTGACGCCGCCATCGTCGGGCTCGACGGCGGACCGGGCGCGCGCACCGGCATCGAGGCGCTCGTCGACGTGGACGACGTCCGCATCGTGCTGGCGCCCGGCCAGGTCAGCGACACCGTCCAGCTCGCGCTGATCTCGCACTGCGAGCGCATGCGGTACCGCTTCGCCGTCCTCGACGGGGAGCGCGACCCGGACGCCGTGGACGCCGTGCTCGCCCACCGCGACCTCTACGACACCTCGTTCGCCGCCTACTACTCGCCCTGGGTCTCGCAGAACGTCGACGGGGAGGTGCGCTTCCTGCCTCCCTCGGGGGCGGTCGCCGGCATCTATGCGCGGGTCGACAACCAGCGTGGGGTCTGGAAGGCCCCTGCCAACGAGACGGTGAGCAACGTCCGGGACCTGAGGATCCGCTGGACCACCGGCGAGCAGGAGGTCCTCAACCCGCGCGGGGTCAACCTCATCCGGCGGTTCGACGAGGGCGGAATCCGGGTGTGGGGCGCACGGACGCTGTCGTCGGACCCTTCGGTCAAGTACGTCAACGTCCGGCGGACGCTGCAGTTCCTGGAGGCCTCGATCGAGGGCTCCACCTCGTGGGTGGTGTTCGAGATCAACGCGCCCCAGACCTGGGATCGGGTGGTGGCCACCGTGCGGGCCTTCCTGCGGACGCAGTGGCGCGAGGGGGCGCTGCTCGGGCGCACGGAGGAGCAGGCGTTCTACGTGCGGTGCGACGAGAGCACCATGACAGCGGACGACATCCAGAACGGACGTCTGATCTGCCGCATCGGCGTGGCGATCGTCCGGCCGGCGGAGTTCGTCATCTTCCGCATCGAGCAGCTGACCGGCTTCGGCCAGGAGGGATGAGATGGCGGCACCGACGGAGCGCGCGAACCCCTACGGCGTCTTCAACTTCGTGGTGAAGGCGGTGGGCAACGGCGACGTGGACTTCGGCGAGATCGGGTTCATGGAGTGCTCGGGCCTCGACGGGGCCACCCTGGCCATGGAGTATCGGGACGACAAGGTGCCGGGCACGGGCCTCAACACCCGCAAGCTGCCCGGACTGGAGCAGTACCCGAACGTGGTGCTGCGCCGTGGCCTCACCGGCAATGCGGCGCTGTGGAAGTGGCGCAAGAAGGTGCGGGACGCCTCGGCCCTCGACCACTGGGCCGCGGTGAAGGCGGAGATCCTGGTGACGCTGCAGAACGAGGCGCGCACCGAGGTGATGACCTGGCGCCTCATCGACGCGTGGCCCTGCCGTCTGTCGGGCCCGACGCTCAACGCCCGCACCAACGAGATCGCCGTCGAGGCGCTCGAGCTGTGCTGCGACCGCATCGAGATCGACGAAGGGTGAGCGCGCTCCCGCTGGTCCCCGGCGTCTACCCGGCGGCGCGCCCGCGCCGGGCCGAGGTCGGGCTGCCCCGCACCGACGTCTGCGGCTTCGTGGGCTTCGAGCCCCGCATCCGCGACGCCGGGAGCGCGCTCGTCGGCGCCGGCCACCGCTACGCCGTCGACGTCGTCGGCTTCCAGGTGCGCCTCGGCGACGAGCGCGTGGCGGTCGAGGCCGTGGCCGGGCTGGTGCTGTCCCGCAGCGACAGCGCCGTCCCCCAGCCCGACGGCGGCTCCGTCGCCTACGCGCTCGCCGCCCAGCGCGACGGCGCCGTCCGCGTGGTCCCCGGTGCGGTCCGCACCGACGTCCACGCCCGCCCGCCCGACGACGGCCTCGTCGCCGAGCAGCTGGTCGGGCCCCACCTGCGGCTCGCCGACGTCCACGTCCGCCGCGACGGCGGCCGCGTGTTCGTGAGCGTCCTGCCGCGCCTCGCGCCCGTCCGCTGCGACGACTGGGCCGCCTGGCAGCTCGCCCACGGCGCCTTCGACGAGGCCGACGGCAACGTCCTGGCCCGCGCGGTGCGCGCCTTCTTCGCCAACGGCGGCGGGCGCTGCCACACGGCCCCCGTCCGCCGGGTCGATCCCGAAGACGCGCTCGGCGTCGCCACCGCGCTGCGCGAGCTCGTCGGCGTGCCGGGCAGCGCCGAGGCCGAGGCCACGGGCTTCGAGCGCCTGGTGCTGATCGAGGAGGTCGCGCTCGTCGACGTGCCCGACCTGTACGCCCGGCGCTCGCTCGCCGGGCCGAGCCTGCCGCTGCCGCCCGTCGACCGCGACGTCTGCTTCCGCCCCTGCGGCCCGCCGCGCGGCCCCGCCGTCGCCGTGGGGCTGCCCGTGCCCGGCGCCCCCGTGTTCTCCGAGGCGCAGGTGCTCGAGGCGCAGCGGGCGCTGGTGCTGCGCGCCGCGGCGGAGCGCTGGCGGCTGCAGCTGCTGCTCAGCGTGCCCATCGACTTCGACAGCGAGGTCGGCGCCTGGGCCTCGCCGACCCACGCCCGCGCGCTCGCCTGGCGCGCCGCCCTCGACGGCGCCACCGACGACGCGGGCGCCGCGTCCACCGCGCTGTACCACCCCTGGCTCCTCGCCTCCGACCGCGAGGGCGGGCCGCTGTGGGCGCTGCCGCCGAGCGCCTTCGCCGCGGGTATCGTCGCGCGGCGGGACCTCGCGCGCGGGCCGCTGGTCGCGCCCGCCAACGAGGCCGTCGTGGGGGCCGTGGCGCTCGACCGCCCCGTCGACGACGACGACCAGGGCGCGCTCTACGCGGCCCCGCACCACGTCGACACCTTCCGCGCCTTCCCTGGGCGCGGCCTGCAGCTGTGGGGCGCCCGCACGCAGTCGACCGACGCCTGGCTGCGGTTCCTCAACGTCCGGCGCGGCCTGTCCGCCATCGAGCGCCGCATGGTGGCCGCGCTGCGCCCGCTCGTGTTCGAGCCCAATGGCCCCGCGCTGTGGGCGCGGGTCACGCAGCTCGCCTTGACCGAGCTCATGGGCCACTACCAGCGCGGGACCCTGCGCGGCGCCTCGCCCGAGGAGGCGTTCTACGTCCGCTGCGGCGATCCGGAGAACCCGCCGGCGCAGCGGGAGCTCGGCATCGTGCTGTGCGAGGTCGGCGTCGCCATCGCCGCGCCCGCCGAGTTCGTCGTGTTCCGGGTCGCGCGCACCGACGGGCTGCTGTCGGTGGCGGAGGGCGCGTGAACCCCGTCGGCGCCTTCCAGTTCCAGGTGTCGTTCGTCGACCCGCCGCCGACGGGGCTCCGCGCGCCGACCGACGGGCTGTCGGCCACCGCGACCGCGTCGGCGGGTGGTAGCGCCGTGGTGCGCTTCGCAGAGTGCCACGGCCTCGACGCCGGCATCGAGGTCGAGACCTACCGGGAGGGCGGCCGCAACGCCAACCCGCTGCGCTTCCCGCGCTGGGGGCAGTTCGCGAACCTGGTGTTCCGCCGCGGCGTGACCACCGACACCGCGCTGTGGGACTGGTACTTCCAGGTTCAGTTCGACGCCGCCGCGCCGCAGCGGCGGTCGGGCTTCGTCGTGCTGCAGGCCAACAGCGGCGCGCCGGTGGCCGGCTGGTTCTTCTCCAACGGCTTGCCGGAGCGGCTCGTCGGGCTGTCGCTGTCGGCGCGGTCGAACGAGATCGCGGTGGAGTCGTCGAGGTGGCGCACGAGGGGCTCGTGCGCCTCGGTGCGCCGCTGCTGGCGGCGCTCGGGGGTGGACGGTGAGCCTGGTCCGCGCGCGCGCCTCACCAACGTCTCGGCCGACCCGACGCCGCCGCCGGTCGAGGTCCTGTTCAACCCCACCGACTACGGCATCGCCCACGCCGCGAACTACGCGTCGATGGAGGTGCCGGGGCTCGCGTCGCCGATCCTGCAGTTCGTCCGCGGCGAGTCGGACGTGCTGTCGGTCGAGTTCTTCCTGGACCGCACCGCCGAGCGCCAGGACGTGGAGGACGCGCTCCAGGCGCTGCGCCAGTTCGTCCGCATCGACGGGACGCTGCACCACCCGCCGGTGTGCCGCTTCGACTGGGGCCACGTCTCGTTCACCGGGGTCGTGACCTCGCTGCGCGACCGCTACGTGCTGTTCGCCGACGACGGCCGCGTGGTGCGGGCGCGGGTCTCGCTCACGCTCAAGAGGTACCAGTCCGCCGAGGTGCAGCTCCGGGAGCTCGCGGGTCCAGCCCCGACCGGACGCACCGGCGGGTGCTGCGCGAGGGCGAGACCCTGTCGACGCTCGCGGGGGACGTACGGCGACCCGCGCCTGTGGCGGGTCATCGCCGAGGCGAACGGCATCGACCAGCCGCGGCTCGTCTCTCCCCGGGACGCCGCTCGTGATCCCGGCGTTGGGGATGCGGCCCCCGCCAGCGCGAGCCCCAGGAGGCGGCGACGCCCGAGTGGGCGAAGCGCCTCGGCCGGGGCGCTCGATCGGCTCGGCAACGCGGGGCTGGCGGCGTGGCGGGCGCGGCAGGCGAAGGTGTCGTCGGCGACCGACCCGCTGGAGGTGCAGGCGGAGCGGGTGGCGGCGGAGGTGGCGGAGGCGCCGGGGCGGGCGTCGGCGCTGGCGTCGCCGCCGGCGACGCTGGGGAGGAGGCGCTGCCGGGCCGGTGCGGGCGCACATGGAGGCGCGGTTCGAGCGGTCGTTCGAGGGGTGCGGTGCACACCGGGGAGCGGCGGCGAGCTCGGCGGCGGCGCTGGCGGCGAAGGCGTACACGGTGGGGTCCGACATCGTGTTCGGGCGGGGGCAGTACCGGCCGGAGATCGCCGGAGGGGGACGCGGCTGCTGGCGCACGAGCTGGCGCACGTGGTGCAGCAGGGCGTGGGCGGGGGGACGGGCGGCGCCGTGAGCGAGCGGGACGCGGATCGGGCGGCGGCGGCGGTGGTGTCGGGGGGGGCAAGGCGGCGGTGGCCACCGCGTGCCGGCGGGGGCGGTGCAGCGGGACCCGGAGGACGAGAAGGAGCGGCCGGTGCACGCATGGTTCGTCGTGCACGGCGGAGATGACTCCTCGGTGGAGATCGTCGTGCCAGAACGACGACATCCTGCCGGTCGCGCGCCTGGAGAACCCAGATGGGGTCGGTCCCATCTCCGTTCGTGCCTCCGAGCGTGGGCCCTGCGCGTCATGGCTCGCACGACCAGGCCTGCCACTGTCGTCGACGAGAACCTCTCGGACTGGGAGCCGGTGACGGTCACGGTGGTCGTGGAGTTCAAGCCGCTACCGGTCGAGCCGCCCACACCGAAGCCACCGGCCCCAAGCCGCAACCTGGGCCCAAGCCGCAGCCGAAGCCCGAGCCGAGACCGGACGCCCGTGGAGCCGAAGGGACCCGAACCACAGGTGGTCCCCGAAGAGCCGCCGCTGGTGTTCGCCGAGGCGCGGCTCACCTCCGAGCGCGTCCACCAGCTGAAGGTGGCGCTCGCGGAGGATCCCAGCCGGGCGCCGGCCATCGCCCGGCAGCTCACGGACGTCGAGCTCGGCGCGCTGAGCCTCACCGACCGCCTGTCCCTCGTCGACGCGTTCGCGAAGTTCGGCGGTGAGGTCGACGCGCTGCAGCGGGTGCTGAGCACCACCCCGGACGCCGACGCGGGCAGCCTGTACGATTCCCTCGACGACGACCGACTCGGCAAGCTCCGCACGCTGTACGGCGCCGGTTCGTCCGCCGATCTCGACGTGGCGAGGTTCGGACTCTCCATGCGGCGGGACGACTGGCCGCCGATGCTGCCGCTCCAGCCGCCCATCGACTTCGCCGCTGCGCTGCGGGGCCCCGTCCTCGCGCCCGGCCAGCCCATCTGGGTGGGCGGACAGCCCGCGTGGGCGAAGGACCTCCGTCTGTGGACGGATCCGGCTGGCAACACGAACATCTGGTCGCCCGACACGGGCTTGTCCTCCTTCGACGCCCAGTGGCGGCGACGTGGCCCGATGCTCAACCCGGAGCTCGACAAGATCGGCCGGATCGTCGACGCAGAGATGGAGCTCGCACGCAACGGCGGCAAGCGCTTCGTCCCCGGGGTGGGGCTGCTGGACGAGGCCCAGTGGACCGCGCTCAAGCAGCAGCTGCACACCAAGCTCGAAGAGGAGGGGAAGCGCCGCCTCGAGCGCCTGGAGGGTGGGGTCGCGGCGTGGGACGAGACGCAGAGCGGCCTGGCGTCCGTCCCTTCGGGGCTCTCGCACATCCTTGCCAACCGGCGGTCCGACACTGGACAGAAGCTGTATGCAGACGCCGAGCAGGACCTGCGCATCGCGCTGAAGCAGCTCGACGACGCGCGGGTGTACTCGCAGCTGGACGCGGCCGCACAGCACGTCGACTTCGCGACGCGGCACGGAGAGCGCGGCTTCTTCCAGTACAAGGAGGACGTCTACGGCGGCGCCGGAGACCTGATCACCGGCCTCGAGGCGGTGCAGACCGCGGCGGACGTCACGCTGATCGTGCTGACGGTGGGCGAAGGGGCCGTCGTCGTGGGCTCGCTGCGGGGGCTGACCGCGGCGGGCGCGAGGACGCTCGCCGTGCAGGGAGTGAAGGGCGCGGCCTGGGGCATGGGGATCGACGCGACCCGGCAGGGCATCCAGATCGCTGAGGGATCGAAGCGGCAATTCTCGTGGACGGAGCTCGGCATGGCAGGCGGGACGGGCCTGGTGCTCGGCCCCGCCGCGGCGCGGAACCGCGCGCTGTTGATCCCGATGTCGGCGATGGGGGCTCGCAGTGCTGCGCACGAGCTCTCCGAGGGGCACTACTACACGGCTGGCTTCGACGCGCTGATGGCGGCTTCACCGCTGGCGGAGCGCTTGCCGGCGCCGGGGCCACGCGCGCGGGCGCTGGCCTTCCGCATCGCGATGGGCATGCAGGACGCGACGGGCCTGGACACGCTGTCCTACGGCTCGACGCCGGGAAGTCGGCCAGAGATCGCCCTGTCGACCGGCGGTGGTCCACCCGGGCCGGGGAAGGGCTCCTGGGCCACCTGGGAGCCTTCGACCGGGCTCCCCGAGTACCCCTACACCGTGAAGGTCGCTCCGGAGCCCGCTCCGCAACCGCACCAGGCTCCGACGCTGCGCCAGGTCTGGGAGCAGACCCGCAATCTCAGCGGACCCGAGATCGCTCGTCGCTATCCTGCCAAAGTGGTTCCGCGTCACGAGGTGGGCACGGCGACGACACCGCGTGGGCGCGGGCAGGAAAGGATCATGGGGCAGCGTGCGAGCGACGTGACCGGGCAGGACCGCTCGGATTGGCTGCACCTCGAAGGACTGGTCCTCGGAGGGGAGCAGGCTCCGCCGAACCTGATCGCTGGCCGCACCGGGCCGAACTACGTCATGCTCCCTCTGGAGCTCAACGTGGCCAGAATGGCCCGCGGGACGATGGGAGCAGAGCCCGGCGTGAAGATGGAGGTCGAGGTGGTGGGGCTGGTGGACGCCGACAATCCCAACCTCGGCCGCGGAATCATCTATCGGGTCTGGCGAGCGGGTGAACTCGTTTGGGACACCTACCTGGACGTGACGGTCGACGAGACCCTCTCGGAAGCCGAGCTCAGGTTCTGGCGTGGCCCCAGCACGAAGGTGGAGTGATGCCCCTGATCATCGACCGCGTCGAGACCGAGATCGAGGTCTTCCGCAGCGAAGCGCACGACAGCAGCGCCCCGTCCGGCGGCGCCGAGACCCTCGGCGCCCTCCGCGGCGACGCCGCCCTGCGCGAGCGCCTCCGCCCCATCGTCATGGAGATCCTCACCGACGAGCTCAAGCGCATCGCCCGCAAGGTCGGCGCCCCGTGACCACCGCCACCACCACCGCCCCCGTCGCCGCCCGCCCCGGCCAGACCTACTTCGTCCCCGGCGTGCGCATCGTGAAGCTCGGCAAGCTCGCGCCCGGCCCGGAGGAGGGCGTGGAGCTGACCGAGGCCCAGCCCGACATCCTCGCCGTCGAGGTCACTCAGGTGAACCACGGCTCGGGGCACTACTGCATCCGCCTGTCGAACTGGTTCGACACGCTCCCCGCCGACCGCCGCGAGATCACCGGCCCCCGCATGGCCAACGAGGTCCTGGTCGGCAACGTCCCGGCCTGGCCCCGCTTCAAGTACGACGACTTCTCGATCTTCCAGTTCGGCGAGCGCCTGCGCATCGACATGCGCTACTTCCCCGACCCCGCCGACGACCTCGACCCCGTCGCCGCCGCCTCCCACCGCTGGGTCCCGATGATCTCGGGGCCGATCTCCGACATCCGGTTCTACTTCACCGAGAAGGATGGGAACTACGTCGAGATCTGCGGCGAGGACGACCTGTGTCCGCTCAAGGACAAGAACCCCGACAAGAAGGACTTCTGGGCCGTCCCCGAGAAGGAGATCCTGAAGAACACGATCGAGCGCGCCAAGTATCCGCTGCCGCTCGTGATCGGACCCACCGCCCTGCCGAAGTTCGCCGAGGCCGAGGCCAAGGCCCTCGCCGAGGCCCACTTCGAGGGCACGAGCTACCTCGACTACCTCAAGAAGTTCGCCGAGCGCCTGGACTGCGAGGTCTTCGTCGAGTTCGCCGATCTCGACAAGGCCGACTCGGGCGTGGTCCTCCACTTCGAGCGCGCGCGCAGCCGCCTGCCGCCCGACCGCACCGTTCGCGACATCTACGGCATCGTCCGCGGCGTCAACCTGCACACCTTCTCGCCCGACCTCAAGGTCGTCGACCAGTGGACGGGCGTCACGGTGGAGGGCCGCGACCACGTCTCGAGCTCGCCGAACCGCGTGACCGGCACGGCACCGAAGCCCGGGACCGACGCGGAGCACGACCCGCTGCACGACGAGCTCCACCGCGACCCGGCGCTCGACCCGCCGCTCGTCCGGCCCGAGTGGCGGCCGGCGCCTGTTCGGACCCAACCACCAGACCGACATCAACCAGCGCGGGGCTCGACGTCGAGCGGGCCGAGGTCATGGCCGACGCCCGCTACCGCCAGCAGGCCCGCAAGTTCCTCAAGGTGCAGATCGAGACCATCGGCCTGCCGCGCCTGCGGGCGGGCCGCCACGTCGAGGTCCGCGGGATGCGGCCGCCGTTCGACGGCTTCTACTACGTCGAGCAGGCCGTCCACACCTACGGCCCGAACGGGCTGCGCACCCACGTCAGCGCCCGGCGCCCCGGCGCGCCGTTCCCGCCCTACGGAGAGGCCCCATGACGAGCCCCGTCGAGACGCTCCTCGCGCCGCGCTACGCGGAGCGGTCGGACCCCACCATCCACGGCGTGCTCACGGCGCGCGTCACCGGGCGGATGCCCGACGGCACCTACGAGCTCGAGTACCTCTCGATGGGCCGCAACGCCCCGTCGGCGCCCGCGCGGGTCATGGGCCCGATGGCCGGGAACGGACGCGGGCTGTACGCGATGCCGGAGGTCGGCGACGAGGTCGTCGTCGCGTTCGACGGCGGCGACCCGAACATGCCGATCATCCTCGGCGGCGTCTGGAACGGGGAGTCGACGGTGCCCGACCAGGCGGAGCCGTCGGACGACAACCACGTCCGCACCTGGGTCTCGCGCAGCGGCCACGCCATCACCTTCGACGACGAGGGCGGGGGCGAGCAGGTGCGGGTGAAGAGCCAGGGCGGCCGCGAGATCGTGCTCGACGACACGCTGCCCGGCAAGGTCACCATCA
This sequence comes from Myxococcota bacterium, assembly GCA_041389545.1. Lineage (GTDB taxonomy): Bacteria > Myxococcota_A > UBA796 > UBA796 > JACKER01. The sequence continues at coordinate 121,396 of JAWKRQ010000010.1, forward strand.
AGTCGCCCACCGGCGCCGAGATCGAGCTCGACGACGCGACCCAGACGCTGACGCTGCGGTCTCCGCTGGCGATCAAGCTCGAGACGGGCGTGCTGGCCGTCGCTGCGGGCTCCTTCTCCATGGCCCCCCCCGCGCCGGGGAGCGCCATCCCGGCGCCGCCGGGGCCGACGGTCATCCAGTCGCCGCTGCACATCCAGATCGAGGCGCTGTCGATCCGGCTCAAGGCGGCGCTGATCGAGCTCGAGACGACGGGCTCCGCCGCGACCAGCATGGTGGTCATCGATGGCAAGCCGTTCGGGGCGCATACGCACGGCGTGCCCGCGGCCACCGGCCCGGTGACCCCGTGACCCGCTCCCGCGCCTACCTCGGCGTCGGCGTCGCCTTTCCGTTCGCGCCCCGCGACGGCCGGCTCCAGCTCGCCGTCCACGAGGCGTCCATCGAGCAGAGCATCGAGGGCATCCTGCTCACCGACCGCCGCGAGCGCGTGATGCTGCCCCAGCTCGGCGCCGGCCTGCGCCGCCTCGTCTTCGAGCCCAACACGCCCGCCACCCACCGCGCCGTCGAGGAGCAGGTGCGGACCGCGCTCGTCGACTGGGAGCCCCGCATCGACGTGCAGGAGGTGCGCGTCGGCGAGGGCGAGGCCCCGAACGTCCTGCTGGTGCACCTCGCGTACGTCGTGCGGGCCACCAACACCTTCTACAACCGCGTCTACCCCTTCTACCTGCTCGAGGGGCACGGGTGACCGATGCCGATTGAGACGCCGAACCTCGACGATCTGCGCTACTCCCGCGTCGTGGAGGAGCTCGTCCGCCGGATCCCGGTGTACGCGCCCGAGTGGACCAACCACAACGACGCCGACCCCGGCATCGCGCTGCTGCAGCTGTTCGCCTACCTCACGGAGCAGGTGGGCTACCGGCTCGACCGCGTGCCCGACAAGGCGCGCATCGAGCTGCTCAAGCTCCTCGGCATCCGCCTGGCGCCGGCGCGCGCGGCGACCTCGCAGGTGGCCTTCTTCCTGAGCAAGCCGATGGCCACGCTCGGCTTCGAGGTGCCGTCCGCCTCGGTGGTGACCCGGCGCAGCGACACCACCGTCACCTACGAGACGGACACCGCGCTCGACGTGGTCCCGGCCGAGGTCGTGGCCTGGCTGTCCACGAAGAACCCGTTCCTGTGGGACCTCCTGCGCCTCGACGAGGTCGGGACCACGGAGCCCGCGCCCTCCGACGCGGAGCTGCCGCCGAAGGTGCCCACGCCGGACTGCACCTGGCTCACGCTCGGCTGGGACGGCAAGCGCCCGCGCGCCGCCGACCTGCCGCTGGAGCCGGCGCCGCTGCTGCCGCCGTCCTCGACGGGGGTGGCCCACCCCTGGCTGTGGGTGGCGCTGCAGCTCAACGACCGGCGCGACGCGGGCTTCCTCGGGGTGGAGGTGACGCTGCACGTCGTGCTGGACGACGACGAGGCGCCGACCGCCACCGCCGACGTCGTCTGCGGGCCGATCCTCGCGCCCGGGGAGGTCGCGCCGGCGCCGATCACCTGGCTGTCGTACGTCGACCGCGACACCGGGCGGGTCCGGCCCGTCCCCGGCCGCATCGTCGACGAGACGGACCAGCTCGCACACTCCGGCACGATCCGGTTCACCGTCCCGTTTCAGCTCGGCGCGCCGACGTCGTGGGCCGACCTGCGCGCCGCCACGGTCCCCGAGCCGCTCGACGCCTGCCACGACCTGGCCGGCGCGCTGGCGGCGGTCGTCCCGAACGGCTCGGCCGTCGACCTGACCGGGTTCCACGCCGCGCTGGCGACCGCGCTGTCGGGCTCGCCGCCGGTGCTGGTCCCGCCGAAGCCCGCCGTGGGGCACCCGCTCGACCCGAAGCTGCGCAGCCGGGCACCGTCCAGGGCTGGCTCCGCATCGGGCCGCTGCCCGCCGACCGCGCCGGGCTGCGAGTCCGCCACCTGGGCTTCAACGTGGTCGGCGTGACGCAGGCGCGCACCGTCGACAACCGCGTGCTGGGCACGAGCGACGGCCGGCCGGGCCAGACCCTGCGCCTCCCCCACGACAACGTGCTGCCGGGCACGCTGTCGCTGGCGGTCCAGGAGAGCGCGGCGCCCGACGCGCTCCTCACGACCTGGACCGAGGTCGACTCGCTCGACGCTGCCGGCCCCTTCGACCGGGTCTACGCGCTCGACGCCGAGGCCGGCGTCGTCACGTTCGGCGACGGCGAGCGCGGGATGATCCCGCCGCTGGTGCCGCGCGCCGGCGCCGTCGTCGCGCTGCGCTACCGCCACGGCGGCGGCCTCGCGGGCGAGTGCGCGGCCGGCGCCATCGACCAGACCGCGGTGCAGGCGACGGGCCTGCAGGGCGTGGTCAACGTGGTGCCGGCCCGCGGTGGCGGCGACGCAGAGGACCTGCTCCACGCCGAGCTCCGCGCCCGCAAGGAGCTGTCGACGCGGCACCGCGCGGTCACCGCCGAGGACTTCGCCTGGATCGCGTCGCAGACGCCGACGGTGCGCGTCGGCCGCGCGATCGTGGTGCCGCTGCGGCGGCCGCTCTGCGCGGCGTGCCCCGAGCCCCCCGCGCCGCCGGGCCCTCCGCCGCTGCCGCCCAGCTCCTGCGTGACGTGCCTCCCGGCCGTCGACGCCCGCTACGCCCTGCTCCCGGGGACCGGCGTGGGCACGTCGGCCTGCGGCCCGGCCCTGCCGGCGGTGGCCGGCCTCGACCTCACCTTCGAGGCGCCGGGCGTGGTGAGCGTGGTGGTGGTGCCCGACGCCGGCGCCGATCCGCTGCCGCCCGGCACCGAGCTCCTGCCCACGCCGTCGATGCTCCGCGCGGTGTGCGGCTGGCTCGACCAGCACCGCCTCGTCACCACCGAGGTGCACGTGGTGCCGCCCCAGTACTGCCGGCTGTGCGACGTGTACGTGCGGGTGCGCCCCCGGCCCGGCTACAGCCGGGTCCGGCTGCAGGAGCTGGTGCTCGACAGCCTGGCCACCTGGCTCGACGTGCTGGTCGGCGGCCCGGACGGGCAGGGCGCGGCCTTCGGCGGCCAGCTGCACGTCGCCGACCTGATCGCGCGCGTGTTCCGCACCGAGGGGGTCGACGGGGTCGAGGAGCTGACGGCGTCCTTCGCGCGGACCCGCAGCCAGGCGTCGCCGCGGACCGGCCGGCTGGTGCGCTGCCCGGCCCAGGCGGGCGAGGTGGACCGCATCGCGCTCGCGCCCGACGAGACGACCTCGCTCGACGCCACCACGTTCACCCTGGCGACCGCCTGATGGCCGCCCGCGACCCGAACGGCAGCAGCTGGCTCGTGCTGCGCCAGCCGTGGGACTGGGGCGACGACGCCGACCCCGAGGCGCCGTTCCGCCGGGAGTCCGCGCCCTGGCTCGGCCCGGGGCTGCTCCACGACCCGCTCCGGCACGTGACCGAGCTGCGCCCCGAGCCGCCCGACTTCGACCTGCCGCTGCTGCCAGGCCTCGCGGTGGGCCCCGACGGCACCGTCTACGCCGTGGAGCCGTCCGGGCGGCTGGTCCGGCGCTGCGGCGACGTAGCGGCGCCCGTCGCCTGCGAGCCCGACCTGCTGCGCGCGCCCGCCGGGCTGGCCGTCGACCGCCGCGGCTGGCTCTTCGTCGCCGATCCCGTCGCGAAGCGGGTCGTGGTGCTCGACCTGCGCAGCGGCAGCGCGGTGAACGTGCTCGGCGCGGGCGAGGAGCCCGTGGACGTCGCCGTGTCCCTGCGCGGCGTCGCCGTCGCCGACCGCGCGGGCCGCATCTACACGTTCACCGCCGGCATGCGCCCCACGGGCAGCTTCGTCCCGCGCTCGGCGGCGGGCCTGCCCGCCGACCCGCGCCCGGTCGCGGTCACCTTCGACGACGCCGGCCTCGTCCTCGTGGCGGACGCCCGCTACCCGCGCCTGCCGTGTTCGGCCCTGACGGGACCCCGGCCGGCGAGCGCGAGGTCATCGAGCCCGTCGCGCCGCCCTCGGCCGTGGACGCCCTCCGGCCCTGGCTGCGACTGCCCGCCCACCGACACCGCGCCCAGCTGGTCGCGCTCCACCGCGCGCTGCGGGTCTCGCGCCTGCGGCTCGTCCGCCGCTTCGAGGCCGAGGGGACGTGGATCTCCCGCCGGCTCGACGGCGGCGCGCCCGGCGTCCAGTGGCACAAGGTGGTGGTCGACGCCGACCTCGGCCTCGACGGCGCTGCTCGTCGTCGAGACGGCCAGCTCGAGTCCGCCATTGCCGCCCGAGCGCTGGGACGTCCCCCGGGACGCCGCGGGGCGGCCGATCCCGTTCCGCGCCGACCTGCCCGACCAGCTCGTCCAGTCGCCGCCCGGGCGCTTCCTGTGGCTCCGCGCGACCTGGTCCAGCCGCGGCGACGAGACCCCGTCGGTGCGCGCCATCCGCGCCCTCACCCCGCGGAACAGCCCGCTCGCGCTGCTGCCGGCCTACTGGCAGCGCGACCCGGCCACCCGCACCTTCACCGAGCGCTTCCTCGCGCTGGTCGAGGGCGTGAACACGGGGATCGAGCTCCGCTACGAGCAGTTCCTCCGCGACCTGAACCCCGACGCCGTCTCGGCCGACTGGGTGGACTGGCTGGCCGATCTCGTCGACCTGTCGTTCGACCCGTCGTGGACGCTGGCCCGCCGGCGCGCCGTCCTCGCCGCCGCGATGGAGCTGTACCGCACCCGGGGCACGCCGCGCGGCCTGCGTCGCTACGTGGGGCTGTACACCGGGGTCGAGCCGGTCGTGCTGGAGGGCTTCGCCGCCCGCCCCGGGCGCCCCGGCTACCTCGGCGTCCCCGGCACCGTGCTCGGCTGCAACCTGCAGCTGTGCGGCTGCGCGCCCGACGCCACGCCGGAGGCCGACCTCTACGCGCGGCACGCGCACCGCTTCACCGTCGTGGCGCCGATCCCGGCCGGCTGCGACGGCGACGTGGCGGCGGGCGTGGTGGCGCGCATCGTGGCGCGGACCAAGCCCGCCCACACCGTCCACGACGTGCAGATCGCGCGGCCGGACGCCCGCGTGGGCCTGCAGAGCCGGGTCGGCGTGGACCTGGTGCTCGGCGCGCCCACCGCCGCGGCGGTGCGGGTCGTGCCCGACGTGCGGACGCCCGTGGCGGGCGGCGTGCTCGGCCGCGACAAGCTCGGCGACGACGGCAGCGGCGCGATGGGCGGCCGCGGCCTGCTGGACCTCTGAGATCTCGTTCCCTTCTCCACCTCCGGGGGTGACCGTGTCGATCGAACCCACCGCGTCGTCCTGCGCGCCCGACAGCGGGTGCGCCGTCCCGTACGAGTTCGTGCGGCTGCGGTACTTCTTCGGGCAGCGCCTGGGCGTGCTGGAGCTGACCGACGAGCAGGCCTACGTCGTCGGCAAGCAGCGGTTCCACAACCAGCGCCTGCACGGCGCCGGCGTGGTCTGCGGGCTGCTGGCCGAGCGCTACGCCCCGTCCACCGCCACGACCACGCTCCTGCGCGTGTCGAGCGGCGCGGCGCTGGACGGGTGCGGGCGCGAGATCGTCGTCGGGTGGGACACCTGCGTCGACGTGGCGGCCTGGGTCCGCGCCAACAAGGCGACGAACGCCGACCTCGCCGACCCGGCGGCCCCCGAGGCCCAGCAGCTCTGGGTCGCCGTGTGTGCTACCGCGAGTGCCCGAGCGACCCGGCGCCGGCCCCGCGCGACCCCTGCGGCTGCGAGCCCGCAGGCTGCGAGCACGCCCGGGTCCGCGAGGGCTTCGAGCTGCGCCTGCTCACGGCGAGCCATGCCCTGGCGGTGCCGCAGCCGGCAGCCGGGCGCGCCAGCCCCGCTCCGGGCGAGCCGTGCCTGGTCCTGTCGCAGGTGGCGCTGACCTACGGCGCCAACGGCGACGTGATCGACCTCGGGGTCCCGGACAACGCGCCGCCCGAGCGGGTCGCGCTGTGGTCCACGGCTGCGCTGCAAGGGCCGCGCTGGCCCCTTCGCTCGATCTGGCCGCGCTGGCGCTCGACCCGGGCCGCGCCTCGGCGCCCTCGCGTTCGAGGGCACGTCGGGCACCGACGGCACCGTGCTGCTGCCCATCGTGGCCGCGCCCGACCCCACGACCGGCGACCCGTCGCCCATGCTCGGGGATCCGACGTTCGGCGCGGCCTTCGAGCTGTTCCCCCACGCCGACGACGGCACCTGGGGCCCCCCGCTGTCGCCCGCCGCCACCTGGGACGCCGCCGCCGGCCAGGTCGCGCTCGCCTTCGCCGGCACGCTGGCGCCAGGCCGCTACCGCCTGCTGGCCACCTGGGACGCCGCCCAGCCCGCCGTCGACGCCGCGCTGCGCGAGCTGCGCCCCGAGCGCGTCGCCCGCTGGCTCCGCCTCGAGCTCGACGCCGCCGGCGTCCTCACCCTCTCCACCACGCTCGCGTAGGCCCCGCCATGCCCACCATCGACATCCGCTCGCACATCGTCTACGCCGCCGGCACCTGGCGCGATCCGGCGCTGCTGGCCGAGGAGACGCCGTTCCCCTTCACCCTGGCCGACACCTGCTCGGCGAGCCGCCTGATGCTGCGCTGGGCGGGCGACACCGTCGCGCTGGCCGGGCCGCTGCGCATCCGCGTCACGTTCCAGTCCGAGAACGTCACCTATCGGCTGGGTGCCTGGACGCCGCCCGACCAGCTCCCGGGCGAGGGCCTCACGCTGCTGCGCGACCAGCCCGCGGGCCTCGTCATCAACACGAACCTGGTCTCGACGATCGGCGCGGGGTCGCTGCAGGCCGGCACCGTCTACGGCTACGCGCTCGACGTGCCCGCCGGCCAGGTCTGGCCGTTCTCCTACGGCCAGCGCGCCGTCGGCGCCGAGCTCGGCAACAACTTCTACGACCGCGTCACCATCGAGGTCGCCGGCTTCGAGGCCGCGCCGGCGGCGGTCGCGGCGTCGTGCGAGCTGCCCTGCGACTTCGCGGTCGTCGATCGGCCCGACGCGGGCACCTTCTTCCCCGTCGCCTGCGAGCCGTGCGACCCCGCCGCGCAGGTGCGGATGCCACCCGTCGGCGCGGCGCTGTCGGTGGGCGCCGCCGACGGGGGCTGCGTGCGGACGCGGTTCTTCAACGGCATGTTCATCACCCGCGAGGACCTCGAGACCGAGCAGCGCTACGTCCGCGTGAAGAACCGGCTGCGGAACCGGGCCGCCGGGCAGGGCGTGGTCTGGGGGCTGAACGTCGGGCGGTCGGGCGACCACGTCTACGTGCTGCCGGGCTACGGCGTCGACTGCTGCGGCAACGACCTGACCGTCACGAGCGCGTACCAGGTCGAGATCGCCGCGCTGCTGCGGGATCCGGCGGCGGCGGCCGCGTGCGCCTCGGCCAGCGGCACGCCCAAGCAGATGGCGCTGCTCCTCGAGTACGTCGAGTGCCCGACCGAGCCGCGCCCGGTGCACGGCGACCCCTGCGGGCCCGGGCAGCAGGCGTGCGAGCCCTCGCGGATCCGGGAGACGGTGCGGCTGCGCCTGGTCCCGCCGCGGCCGCCGACGACGAGCGGCCCGATGGCGGAGTTCCTGGCCACCGCGCAGACGCTGCACGACAAGTACGGCGAGCGGCTGCAGGCGACGACCGATCTGCCGGCCGCGGCGGGCGTGCGCTTGCGGATCCGCGGCGGCGAGGCGGACGTCTCGGTGTCGCCGGACGGGAAGACGGTGGAGACCGGCCTGTCCGGCGCCGTGGACGTGACCTTGACCGCCGAGGTGGGCGACGTCCCGCTCGGCGTGTTCACCGGGGGCACGCTGCAGGTCGTGACCCCCGACGGCGCGGTGGTGGCGAGCACGCCGCTGGCGCTGCTGTCGGTGCCCGGCGCGAGCGGCCTGGCGCTGACCCTGGACCCGGCGCAGAGCTACACGGTGTCGCTGCAGGGCTGGCGGGTGGAGACGCCGTTCGCGGCGGCGCCGGGCTGGGCGGACACGGGGACGGCGAGCTTCGACTGGGTCGGCGCGAACGAGACCTGGCAGGTGACGGGCCGCGAGACGGTGCCGGGGACGCGCGTGGTGCCGGTGCGGACGGACGCCTGCGCGGAGCCCTGCGCCGTCCCCGTGGCGCGGGTGCCCGGGATCGAGGGGCGCGCGGCGGGCGTGAAGGTCACGGCCAGCGCCGCGGACGCCGCCGGGATCCGCTGGCCGTGGCTCCACGCCGATCCCCTCGATCCGTCGCGCGCCGGCGACCCGAAGGCGCTGGCCCTCGGGCTGCTCGGCGCGTGGATGCAGAAGAGCACGGCGTCGTCGGCGGAGGCGGGGGTGAGCGGGCCGTCGTCGTTCGCGCAGGTGGCGTCGACGGCGCTGTACCGCGCGGCGTGGCTCTGGTTCTACGGCGTGGCCGGCGGCGACGAGCAGTGCGAGGTGGGCGACGCCCTGCAGCGGCTGCTCCGCGGCTGGTGCGCGGCGATGCTGTACCCGGGCCCCGTCTGCGGACCCGAGCCGCACGGCGTGGTCATCGGCTGCACCACCGTGTCGGCCGGCGGCCTCGGCGACATCGACCCGTTCGGCGGGCGCCGCTACGTCGTGCAGTGGCCGCTGCTGAGCCACTGGGGCGCCCAGGTGGGCTCGCGCCGCTGGACCTCACGGCGACGCGGCTGTTCTCGACGCTGTGCTGCGTGGCGGCGCTGCCGTGCCCCACGCCGAGCGGCGCGGCGCCGGGCTTCGTGGCCAAGCTGGCCGACGACGCCGACGCGGGCGAGGCCGTGTACCTGGCGTTCGGCGCCGAGGACGCGCTGCCCGCGCTGTGGTCGCAGGAGGCGGGCACGCCGTGGACGTGGCCGCCACGCACCAGGTCTCGGCCGGGCTGCTGCTGTCCTACGGCGTCTCGGCGCTGTCGGGCGACCTGCCGCCGTCGACCCTGGTGCGCGACCCGCAGGGCATCGACGTGATCGAGCGGTACACCGTCGGAGGCACGCTCGAGCTCGGGGTGGCGTCGCTGCTCGTGGCGCGGAAGGTGGCCCGGGCGCGGCGTCCGGTGGGCTGATGGGCGCGGGCGAGGTCGGCACGCTGGCGCTGCGGCTGTCGGCGCCGGATCCGGCGCTGGCGCCGGCCGCGCGCGAGCTCGTGCGCGCGGTGCTCGCCGGCGCGGTGGACGCGCTCGACCGCGACGCGCGCGTGGTGCTGGTGCGGCGGCTGTCGCTGCGGTGGCGGCTGCCGGAGGCGGCGCTCGGCCCGGGCGCGGTCGCGCGGCTGCAGGCGGACGTGGTGGCGGCGCTGGCGGCGGCCTGGGCCGACGGGCTGCCGGCGCCCGGGCCCGACGACGAGGCCGTGGTCTTCGCGGACGAGGCGGCCTGGTGGGCGGACGCGCTGCTGGCGCACGCGGAGCGGGGCCGTGGCGTGGTACCACGCGCGGGTGGCGGGGCCGGGGCGGGCGCCGTGGACGGCGCTGGCCGAGCGCCCGGCGCTGGCGCGGGCCGTGCTGGCGCGGCTCGGGGCGGCGGCGCCGGCCGTGGCGGCGAGCGCGTCGCCGCCGGAGCGGGGGCGCTGGTGCGCGCCCTGGCGGCGGCGGCGGGGAGCGGCTCCCGGCGGTGCTCGACGAGGCGGCGTCGGCGCGGTGGCTCGCGGTGCGGGCGGCGGCGTGGGCGGAGTCGGCGGGCGGTGGCGCTGGCGGGCTCGCGGAGCAGCAGGCGGCGCACGCGGGAGCAGGCCGAGGCGGCGGCTGGCGTCGGCGCGGAGCCGTCGGCGCGCCCGTGGCCGGCGGAGGGTGCGGCGCCGCCCGAGGACGCCGTGAGCGGCCAGGCCGGGCTGATGTACCTGGCGGGGCTGCTGGTCGAGCTCGGCGTCGCCGACCGCCTGTGGGCCGAGGGCCGCGACGAGGCGGCGGTCCTGCGGGCGGCGCCGCGGCGCTGGTGGGGGAGGACCCCGTCCTCGACTGGTTCGCGGGGCCGGCGCGCCCGCAGCGGCCCGGCGCCGTCCTCGGGCTGCCACACCTGGCCGCGCTGGCGCGGGCGCTGGGCCGCGGCGGGCTGGCGCCGCCGCTCGAGCTGGCGGTGGCGGGTGGCGCCCTCGTCGCCACCTTGGCCGACAGCCGTTCCCGGCCTGGCGGGGGCGGTGGCGGCGCTCGACGCCGCCGTCGCGGCGTGGCCGGGGCCCGTCTGCGGCGGGCGGGCGCTGGCGAGCCTGTCGCGGCGGGGTGGTCGCGCGGCCGCGGCGCGAGCGGGCGCTGTTCGCGGCCACCGACGGCGACGCCACCGTCGCGCTCGGCGCCGCCGCCGCGCTGCTCGAGGCCCGCGCCGGCGAGCCGCCGTCCGCCGACGCCGATGCCTTCGTCGCCCGCTGGCTGCGCCTGCCGGGCCGGCTCGAGCCCGACCCCGCCGACGCCGACGCCGAGGTGGTGGTGCTCTCCGCCCGCGACGTCGACTTCGCGCTGCGCCGGGCGGGGCTGGACCGCGACCCGGGGTGGCTCGGCTGGCGCGGGCGCACCGTCCGCTTCCGCTTCGACGGCGCCGAGGAGGCCCTCGATGGGATCTGACCGGCTCGAGGCGCTGGTGGTGGGCGCGGGCATCGCCGGCGTGTGCGTCGCGCTGCGGCTGCTGGAGGCGGGCGTCCCGGCGGACGCGCTCGCGCTCGTCGACCCCGAGGGGGTGCCGCTGGCGCGGTGGTGGCGGCTCGCCGGGGCCGTGGAGATGCGGTCGATGCGCTCCCCGGCGCTGCACCACCTCGATCGCGCCGACGAGTCGCTGCTCGCGTTCGCGCACGCGCTCGGGCGGCCGCTCGGCGCCCGCACCCCGCCGCCGCTCGACCTGTTCGCGGCCCACACGGCCGCGGTGGTGGGCCGGGCCGGGCTCGCGGCGCGCACGCTCCGCGCCGCGGCCACGGGGCTCCGGCCGGACGGCGGCGGCTGGACCGTCGCCACCGACCGCGGCCCGCTGTGGGCGCGGCGGGTCGTGCTCGCGCTCGGCGGCGGCGAGCGGCCGGACTGGCCCGACTGGGCGCGCACGCTGCGCGCGCGGGGCGGGTCGGTGGCGCACGTCTTCGAGGTCGGGTTCCGTCCGCGGACCGAGGGGCGGCTGGCGGTCGTCGGCGGCGGGCTGTCGGGCGCGCAGGTGGTGCTCGCCGCCGTCGCGCGGGGGCAGCCCGCGGTGTGGTCCGTCCGGCGCCCGCCCGTCGTCAGCCGCCTCGACGCCGACGCCGGCTGGTTCACCGGCGAGGCGCTGCTCGGCTACCACCGGCTCGCCGACCCCGTCGCGCGGCGTCGGTGCCTCGATCGCAGCCGGCGGCGCGGCTCGGTGCCCCGCGCCGTGGCGGCGCGGCTGGAGGCGGCCGTGGACGCCGGCCGGGTCCGCATCCTGGCGGCGCCGGTCCGCGCGGTGGCGCACCAGGGCGCGCTGCGGCTGTGGTGCGGGGACGAGCGGGTCGACGTGGACCACCTCGTGCTCGCGACGGGGTTCGCGCGCGGCGCGCCGGGGCGGTCGTGGCTGGCGCCCGCGGCGGCGGCGCTCGGGCTCCCGCGGGCGCCGTGCGGGTTCCCGGTGCCCGATCCGCGCCTGGCCTGGGCGCCGGGGCTGTCGGTCACCGGGGCGCTGGCGGAGCTCGAGCTCGGGGCGGCGGCGCGGGCCATCGCGGGGGCGCGGCGCGGCGCGGCGTTGATCGGCGGGCGTGTGTGACGGAAGCGTGTCGGTTCGTGGTGTCGGGCGCGGGGGCGGCGATTACGCTCGACGTCCCCCCCCGCCCCCGGACGAACATGCGCGCCTGTGCGACGGTCACCCTGGCGACCCTGCTCCTGTCGGCCTGCAGCGGGCCGGATGCGCCGAAGGAGCCGTCGGGGACGACCGATCCTACGTCCACGTCCACGTCCACGTCGACCGACACGACCACCACCACGACCACCACCACGACCACGACCACGGGGACGACGGGGACGACGGGGACGACCGGGACCACCACGGGGACGACGGGGACGACCGGGAGCACGGGCACGGGCACGGGCACGGCACGGGGACGGGGACGGGGACGGGCACAGGCACGGGCACAGGCACGGAGACGACCTCCACCTACACCACCCTCCGCCGCCGCGGCTGCTGATCAACGAGCTCTGCGCGGCCAACGCCACCGGCCTCGTCGACGAGTCCGGCGAGCACGTCGACTGGATCGAGCTCTACAACCCCGAGGCCACGGACTTCGCGCTGGGCGGCCTCACCATCACCGACGACCGCGACGTCCCCGACCAGCACACGCTCGACCCGTCGCTCGTCGTCCCCGCCGGCGGCCACCTCGTCCTCTACGCCGACGACGACACCGCCGACGGCCCGCTCCACCTGGGCTTCAAGCTCTCCAGCGGGGGCGAGGAGGTCGACCTCTACGACGGCGCCACGCTCGTCGCGCGGGTCGCGTTCGGCCCGCTCGCCACCGACACCTCGCTCGCCCGCCTCGAGGACGGCGGCGCGGACTTCACCGTCACCCAGGCGCCGACGCCGGGCGCGGCGAACGGCCCCGTCGCCGCGACGCTCGGCCCGGTCTCGGCCGCTCCGCCGCCGCGCTGCGTCCCGGCCCTGACCGTCGACGCCCCCTGGCCGCTGGAAGGCGAGCACGTCGCGCTGCCCGCCGCCTGCACCAACGGCGCGGCCCTGCCCGGGGCCACGGTCCTGTCGAACCGCAGCGGCCCCGCGCTCGTCGGCGGCGAGATCACCTGGGACCCGACCCTGTCGGACGCCGGCCCGGCCGAGATCCTGCTCGTCCTCGACGGCGCGGGCGTGCCCGAGACGGCGCTCGCCACGCTCGACGTGGTCGACGCCTGGGACGACCCGAGCAACGTCCTCGTCGACCCGCTCGACTACCCGCGCGAGCTCGGCGTGCCCGTCCTCCACCTCGATCCCGCCGGGCCGCTCACCCAGAGCTACGTCGACACCGACGCCTGGTACGACGGCGTCCACTACACCGCGACGATGAAGATCCGCGGCGCCGCCAGCGCGAGCTACGCGAAGCCGAGCTACACGCTGGAGTTCGAGCCCGAGCAGATCGACGTGGGCGACCTCGGGCTCGGCCACAAGGACCACCTGGTCCTCATCTCCAACTTCGACGACAGCGCCTACGTGCGCCAGAAGCTGGTCTACGACACCTGGGCCGCGATGAGCGAGATGTCGGGCGAGGCGCGCCTCGTGCCGCGCACGGCCTTCGTCGTGGTCTACCTCGACGGCGTCTACCAGGGGCTGTACACGGCGATCGACCACATCGACGACGAGTTCGTGCGCGAGATGGGCTTCGACGACACGGCGAACGTCTACAAGTCCGTCTCCCACGACGCCAACTTCTACCTGACGCTCGCGAACGGCCAGCCGAAGGTCACCCTGCACGAGGGCTGGGAGAAGAAGGAGGGCCTCCCCGAGGGCGACTTCACCGACCTCGAGGACCTCACGGCGTTCGCGGGCTCGGTCGACCACCCGACCTTCGACGCCGAGGTCGACCAGTGGGTGTCGCGCTCGGAGTTCGAGGACTGGTTCTCGCTCGTCCACTGGATGGCGGCCGACGACTCCGGCGGGAAGAACGCGTACCTGGTGCACGACCCCGTGAGCGGGCTGTTCCGCTACGTCCCGTGGGACTTCAACCACAGCCTCGGCCAGAACTGGTACACCGCGCGCATCGCGCCGGACGTCTACAACGACTTCGTCTGGACCAACGCCGTGTTCTGGCACTTCATCAACGAGCCGGCGGCGGCGCAGCTGCTGTGGGACCGCGTCGCGTCGCACCGGGCGGTGGGCGGGCCGCTCGACCCGGACGTGCTGCTCGCGAAGGTCGACGAATACTATGCGCTCGTGGCGCCGAGCTGCGAGCGGGACTGGGCGAAGTGGGAGGCCGCGTACTGGGCGCGCTTCGGCTGGGCGCGCACCGACCACAACAGCTTCGACGACGAGCAGGCCTACGTCGAGCAGTGGATCGCCGACCGCGGGGCCTGGCCCGGGCCGTAGCTAGCTCAGCGGGTGCAGGACGGGCGCCAGCAGCGCGCGCGGGCCGCGCCGCAGCATCGCGGCCGCCGCCAGTGCCGCGACCCCCAGGAGCGCCGCCGCCGTGGGCGGATCCAGCGGGGTCGGGGCCATCGCCCGCCCCGGGATGCCGCCCGTGCCGAGCCCCGCGCGGCGTCCGCGGCGAGGCCGAGCGCCAGCGCGGCGCCGCCCACCGCGAGCGCCCACAGCGCCGCCACCCCGGCCCCGCCGCGCGGACAAGGCGCCCAGGACGCCGAGATCCGCCCCCGGACCCGCCACGAGCAGCGCCAGCGCAGCGCCGGGGCTCGCCCCCGCCGCCACGAGCGCCGCGCGACCGGCGTCACCCCGACCGGGCAGGCCCGCCACGGCAGGCTCACGGCCACCACCGCCGCCACCACCAGCGGCGGCGACGCGCGGTGGAGCAGGCCGCCCGCCAGCGCCGGCAGCACGGCCGCCACCAGCAACCCCAGCCCGAACGGCGCCGCCGTGCGCCCCACCGCGGCGAGCACGGCCGCGGGGCCGCCGGGCCGCCAGCCCGGCCGCGCGAGGGCCACCAGCACCACCACCGCGGCCAGGCGCCACAGGGCGAGCCCCGGCCCCAGCAGCGCCACGGTGACCGGCAGGGCGACGAGCCCATCGAGGGCGCGCGGCGGGTCGCGGGGCAGGCGCCGCGGCGAGCCACCCGATGAGCAGCGCGGGCGCGGCGTGGCGCGCGAGGTGCCCCGCCGAATCGAGCAGGGCGGGGTGCGGCTCGGGGCCCTCGACCCAGCCGAGCGCCACCACCACCGCCACGCCGCCCAGCCCCCGAGCCCGGCCGCGATGGCGCGTTGCTCGCGCGGATCCTCGCCGAGGTGCCCCACCACGTGCAGCAGCGCGCCCGCCACGGCGCACTGCGCGACCGCGAGCGCGCCTGGCGGCAGCGCCACGAGCAGCGCGTCGGCGGCGACGTGCCGAGGAGCGTCGCCGCCACGGAGACGCCGAGGGCCGCCGCGCCGGCGCGCGGCCCGCCCTCTCCGGCGGCGAGCTGCCACGCCGCCAGCGCCACGGGCAGGGTGTGCAGCACCACGGCGGCGGCGATGGGGTCGCTGCCGGTCTCGGCGGCCGTGGCCAGCGCCACGCCGTCGGCCGCGCCGTGCAGGCCGAGGCCGAGCAGCGCGAGGCCGAACAGCGATCGCTCCCCGCCGGGCAGGTGGTGCGCCAGGCCGCCCGCGCCGAGCCCCAGCGCGAGCGCTGCCAGCGCGACCGAGCCCGCCTCGGCGAGCGCGTTCGGCAGGACGTGCACCACGAGCAGCCCCGTGACGGCCACGAGCACGAGGCCGTGCGTGAAGGCGCGCAGCTGCTGGCGCCGCCCCAGGCCGACGTCGAGCGCGGGGGCCGACAGCAGCGTGGCGATCGTGAGGAGCAGTGCGACCATGGGGGGCGCAGGTGTAACCCGGTGGCGGGCGCTCACCCCCGCCGAGCGCCAGGTCCGACACGCGCTCGATCCCGGGCGTCCAGCCAGTCCGCCGCCGCGCCCGCCACCACCCACGGCGGCAGGACGAACCACACCGCCACGCGCAGCGGCGCGAGCACGAGCGCCAGCCCCGCCACCAGCACCACCCCCGGCCCCGTCGCCAGCGCGATCGGGTCGAGCGCCGCGAGCCAGCCGCCCACCGCCCGGTGCGCGAGCCCCACCGCCACCGCCACGGCGAGCCGCAGCGCCGCCCGCCCCACCGCGCGCCTCACGGCGTCTCCGCGGTGAGCATGGCCAGCAGCAGCGCGTTGCCGAGCGCCCCGCCCGCCGCGAAGGAGCGCACGCCGTCGTGGGGCATGGACACGCCGAACAGCCGCGTCGTCCGGTGCAGGCGGAGGAACAGCGCCCGGTCGCCCGCCGCCCGCGCGGCGCCGAGCCCGAAGCCCGTCGCGCCGACGGAGACGCCGGCCAGGACGGGCCCGGAGTTCGTGTCGCCCCAGCCGGCGTGCCCGGGCGCGTACTCTCGCAGGCCCCCGAAGCCGAGGAAGCTGCGCGCACCGCGCTCGGCCAGGCTGCGCTCCAGCGAGGCCGCGAGCGCCGGCCGCACGAACGACAGGAAGTAGGCGCCGACCGCCGTGCCCGAGCCCCGCGGCACGCCCTGCCCGCAGCCGTGCAGCCGCTGGCGCAGGAAGCCCGTCCGCGGGTCGACGGCGCAGCGCTCGAACCGCGCCGCCCAGCGGTCGAGCGCGTCGCCGCGGTCGGTGCCGGTGACGGCGTCGTGCAGGCCGATGGCGCCGGCCACCGCGGCCACGTCGGGCGGCCAGCGCTCGCCCGGGTAGGTGTCGAGCAGCCCGTCGTCGGAGTGGAGCATCCGCGCGGCCAGCCCGGCGACGATGCGGTCGTGCAGCGCGGCGTGCGGCGTGTCGGGGTCGATCCGCCGCAGCATCCCGAGGCCGAGCGCGGCGTAGCCGAGGTAGGCGTGGCCCTCGCCCGGGTCCATCCGCACCAGGCCGCTCTCGCCGTAGCGCCGGGCGGCGTACCGCAGCTGGTGCGGGTCGGCGAGGTGATCCCCCGCGGCCCGCATGGCCACGAGGTACCGCTCGCGCAGCTCGGGGTGGGCCGTGACGACCTGGCCGAGCCCCAGCAGCGCCATCTGGTCGATCGCCACGGCGGACTGGCCGTCGAACCGCTCGATCCCGGTGTGGTAGTAGACGGGGCCGTCGTTCGCGAGGACGCGGCGGGCGACGTCGTCGGCGAGCGCCACCTGCGTGCGGAGGTCGCCGTCGAACCAGCGCCGGCCGGCCCCGTCGGCGAGCACGCGCGACGCGACGGTGCAGTGGACGAGCAGCGCCAGCGCGCCCAGGGCCAGCCGCCGGATCCTGGAGGAGAGCGTCATCCCGTCAGCGTATCGGCGGCCCGTGCAGGCGCAGTGCAGCGGGCGCGCGCTTGTCGCGGGGCGAGCCGCTGCTTACCCGCTGGGCGGAGGTCTCATCATGCCCCTGCCGATCCTGCTGGCCACAGCGCTCGGGTGCGCCGGCACCGCCGAGGCGCCCGAGGAACCCGCGCCGACCGAGGCGCCCGTCGAGGCGCCCCCCGAGGCCCCGGCGCCGGCCGCCGAGCCCGGGCAGAAGGTGGACCTGAACACCGCCACCGCCGACGAGCTCCGCGCCATCCCCGGCGTGGGCGACCGGATGGTCCACGAGTTCGAGGAGTACCGCCCCTACGTGAGCATCCAGCAGTTCCGCAGGGAGATCGGCAAGTACGTCGATGCGCAGACCGTCGCCGGCTACGAGGAGCACGTCTACGTGCCCGTCGACCCCGACGCCAGCGACGCCGCCACGCTGCAGCAGCTCCCCGGCATCGACGCCGCCGAGGCCGAAGCGCTCGTCGCCGGCCGCCCCTACGCCTCGCGCGACGCGTTCCTGCAGGCGCTCGCCGACAAGGCGACCCCCGAGGAGATCGCCCGGGGCCAGGCGATGCTCGCCACCCCGTGAGCCGCTCCACCGAGGACGGCCTCCGCCTGGTGCTCCTCGCCGCGATGGGCTCCGGCTGTCTGGGCGCAGCGGCCGAGCTCGTCCTGGCCGAGCACTGGGAGGAGCCCGTCCAGATCGTGCCCTTCGTCCTCGCGGGCCTCGGGGCCTCGGCCGCCGCGCTGCTCTGGCTGCGGCCGTCCCGCGCGGTCGTGCTGGCCGTCCGCGCGGTCATGGCCGCGCTGGTGCTCGGCGGCGCCTTCGGGATGTGGGAGCACCTCGAGCACAACTACGGGTTCGAGGCCGAGATCCGTCCCGAGGCCACCACCGGCCAGCTCGCGGTGGCGGCGCTGTTCGGGGCGAACCCGCTGCTGGCGCCGGGGGTGCTCGCGGGCCTCGGCCTGCTCGGGATGGCCGCCACCTGGCGGCACCGGCGGCTTCACGACAGCGCGGTGTCGTAGCCGAGGCACCGATCGGCGAAGGTGCGCACTGCGTCGCGCTCCTCGCCCGTGAGGCCGTACTGGTCCATCACGTCTTCGTCGAGCGCCTCGAACGCCTCCGCCGTCGGCGCCTCCTGCAGGGCGAGCACCTGCTCGGCGAGGCGGGCGGCGGTCTCCCCGTCGATCCTCGGGATGGGCACCTCGTGCAGGAACACCGGCAGGAAGTGGAGGTAGCCCCCGCCGATCGCGATGCCCCGGTACAGCAGGTGGTAGAGGACGGAGAAGACCCGGCTGTTGAGCAGCGCGACCAGCACCGCAGCGCCCTCCACGCCGCGGCGCTTCGGCAGGGCGATGGGGTACACGTCCTTCGTGACGTAGGTGCCGCCGGCGTCGAGCCAGGCGACGCCGCGCCGGGCGTGCTGGCACAGGACGGCCTTCGGCTGCTGGAAGCGCTCGAGCGGCGGCAGCGGGTTGCGGTGGGCGCGCAGGGCCTCTGCGTCGTACCGCAGGTGGTAGCCGCGCCAGTCGAGCTGGAACGGGCGCACCTCGTTGCGCCGGCTGAAGCTCTGGCCGCCGAGGTAGGGCAGCCGTCGGGCAGCTCGGCGGCGGGGCGCACGAACCGCTCCCGGAGCCCGCGGACGTGGAACGAGCAGGTGGAGCGCACCTCGGCGAGCTCCGCAGCCGCGGCCCGCGGACCAGGCGCGCGACGAGCGCGGCGAGCGGCCCCTCCGGGAGCGTGAACCACACCGGCGGGTCGGACACGGCGAGCGGAAGCTCGGCGGGCACGTCGACCGCGCCCATCGGCTTCCCGCCGAGCTCGGCGGCAGGGCACACGCCGAAGGTGGTCCGGAACGTCGGCTGCGGCGGGCCGATCGCCACGATCACCGGGTAGACGCCCACCCGGCCGAACACGTCGAGCTGCGAGAGGTCCACCAGCGCGTGCAGGCGCCGCTCGGCCGACAGGCGGCGCCGCAGGTCGGCGGCGTAGCGGGCGACGAGCAGCTTGTTCGGCAGCACGAAGCCGACGCGGCCCCGCTCCTGCGCGAGCTCGAGCGCGAGCAGCAGGAACGCGAGGTACACGTCGAAGGCGCCGCGGAGCTGCTTGCCGAACCGCTGCCGGAGCTGATCGCGCACCGCGGTGGGCATGCCCTTGGCCTCGCGGTAGGGCGGGTTGCCGACGATCCAGCCGGCCTGCGGCCAGCCCGCGAACGTGTCGGGCTCGAGCGCGTCGCGGCAGCGGACGGCGGGCAGGGGCAGCTCGGGCGCGAGCGCCTCGGCGGCCTCGCCCGCCTCGAGCAGGACGCGGTGGCCCAGCACCAGCCGGCCGAGGCGGGCGGCGATCGGGTCGACGTCGACGCCCTGGACGTTGTCGAGGAGGTCGCGCGCGATCTCGGCGGCGGACGCCCCGCGCTCGCGCAGGCGCTCCGCCCGCAGCTGCGCGGCCTCGGCCAGGAACACGCCCGCCCCGCACGCCGGATCGAGCACCGGCGCCGACAGGTCGACGCCACCGAGCTCGAGCAGCACCTGCCGCGCCACCGGCTGCGGCGTGAAGACCTGCCCCAGCTGCCGCCGCTCCGCGCGGCTGCGGTCGCGCCACACGCGATCGGCGACGTGCTCCATCACGGCGGTCGGGTCGGCGCCCTCGGGCAGCTCCCCGGCCGGCACCTCGCTGTAGCCGGCGCAGCGAGCGAGCCAGGCGCGGCTCGCCGGGCCGGCATGCGCCGCCGCCGCCCGCAGCGCCGCCTCGAGGAGCGGCACCGTGGGCGCATCGAGGCGCCCGGGCAGGTCCCTCATCGCACGCCGAGGAGCTCCACCTCGAAGACCAGCGTGGCGTTCGGCGGGATCGCCCCGGGGAAGCCGCGCGCGCCGTACCCCAGCTCCGGCGGGATCGTGAGCTTGCGTTTGCCGCCGACCCGCATGCCGCGCACGCCCTGGTCCCACCCCTGGATGACCTGGCCGGCGCCGAGCTGGAAGGCGAACGGGTCACCGCGGTCGAGGCTCGAGTCGAACTTCTTCCCGTCGGTGAGCCACCCGGTGTAGTGCACGCTGACCTGGTGGCCCTTCGCGGCTTCGGCGCCCGTCCCCACGGTCAGATCCTCGATCTCCAGTCCCGGCAAGCGACCTCCCGCAGCATGCTACCCCGTGCGCCCTCGTCGGCAATGCCGCGCCTCGCTAAGAGGGGAGGGTCACGCGCCCGAGGCGCACCGGGACAGGACGATGGGCCGCATCTTCGAGACTCGCAAGGCAACGATGTTCGCGCGGTGGGACCGCATGGCGAAGCAGTTCACGCGCATCGGCAAGGAGCTGTCGATCGCCGTGAAGAAGGGGGGGCCCGATCCGGCGTCCAACCCCGCGCTGCGCCGGGTCGTCGCCAACGCCCGCGCGGTGAACATGCCCAAGGACCGCATCGAGGCCGCCATCAAGAAGGCCAGCGGGCAGGGCGACGACGACTACCAGGAGCTGCTCTACGAGGGCTACGCGCCGCACGGCGTGGCCGTCCTCGTCGAGACCGCCACCGACAACTCCACCCGCACGATCGCCAACCTCCGCGTCCACTTCAACAAGGAGGGCGGGAACATGGCGAACAGCGGGGCCGTGTCGTTCATGTTCCACAAGATGGGCGTGTTCCGCCTCGATCCGGAGGGCATCGACCAGGACGAGCTGGAGCTCGACCTCATCGACCACGGCCTCGAGGACATGGGCCAGGCCACGGGTGAGAAGGGCGAGCCGCAGCTCGTGGTGCGGTGCGCGTTCTCCGACTTCGGCACGCTCGCGTCGGCGATCGAGGAGCGCGGGCTCACGCTGCTGTCGGCCGAGCACGAGTGGGTGCCGGAGAACGTGACGGAGCTGCCCGAGGAGCAGGCGACCGAGGTCCTGAAGCTCGTCGACCGCCTGGAGCAGGACGACGACGTGCAGCGGGTGTTCCACAACCTCGCGTAGTACGCTGTCGGGATGAGCGGCCCGGCCGATCCCCCGCTGCCCGACCTGTGGCGCGCCTTCGCGGCGACCCACGGCATCGTGCTGCTGATCGGCTGGTGGATGCGGCCCGAGGTGGCGGCGCCCTCCGCGGCGTCGTTCTCGTGGCTGCTGCTGGGGCTGACCCCCGTGGTGACGGCGGTGTGGGCGACCGCGCCGCGCTGGCTGTCGCCCGACAAGGCGGCGGATCCGCGGGGGCGCGCGCTCGCGCGGTGGGTGTGCGCCGAGACGGTGGGGCTGTTCGGGCTGGCGGTCCTGGTCTACGGGGGTCCTGCCTGGCTCGGCACCGCCCTCGTCGGCTGGGGGCTCGTGCTGGTGGCGGCGGCGCCGCCCGAGGAGGCGTGATGCGGTGGACGTGGGTGTTGTTCGCGGGCTGTGGCGGCGGGAGCGCGCTGTACGCGCCGTGCGAGGCGGCGGACGACTGCCCGGCGCCCGAGGGCGTGCAGGCGGAGTGCCTCGACAAGAGCGGGGCGGGCTTCTGCACCTGGTCGTGCACGGTCGACGCCGACTGCGCCTTCGACGAGGACGCCTGGGCGCGGGTGTGCGCGCCGTTCGAGGACGAGGGCGGGACCCACTGCTTCCCGGCGTGCAACGAGGGCGACGCGACGACCGGCGCCGACGGCACCGGCGCGGTCTGCCCCGACGGCTACGGCTGCCGGTCGACGGGCGGTGGGGCCGACAACCAGCGGGTGTGCTTCCCGGAGGGGTAGCGGCGCGGGGGCGGTCGGATAGCAGGGCCCCGGGCGGACGCTCCGCCCGAGGAGGTCGACGGATGCGCTCGCGGTTCGCGGTGGTGGTGGCGCTCGCGCTGGCGAGCGGGTGCCTGGTCCCGAAGAAGCAGGTCCTGGCGCTCGAGGAGCAGCGGAAGAGCGAGCAGGCGGCGTGCCAGACGGCGTCGGAGCAGCAGGCGAGCCGCATCGCCGACCTCGAGGCGGGCCTCGCCGAGCGCGAGAAGTCCATCGAGGCCCTCGAGGGGCGGCTGCGCGGCCTGCAGCTGGAGCGCGATCAGCTCGACGGCGAGGTCGACTCGCTGACGAAGGAGAAGGCCGAGTGGCTGTCGGCGCGGGCGAAGCTCAACAGCTCGATCGACGAGACCCGGCAGGCGCTGCGGGAGGCGCAGGAGCGCAAGGCGGCGACCGAGGCGCGGATCGCGCAGTATCGCGACCTGCTCGAGCGGTTCAAGACGCTGATCGACGCCGGGAAGCTCCAGGTCAAGATCGTGGACGGGCGGATGGTGGTGGAGCTCGCGACCGACGTGCTGTTCGCGTCGGGCAAGGCGGACCTGTCCCCCGACGGGGAGGCCGCGGTGAAGCAGGTGGCCGAGGTCTTCGCGCAGATCCCCGACCAGCGCTACCAGGTCGAGGGCCACACCGACAACGTGCCCATCAAGACGGCGCAGTTCCCGAGCAACTGGGAGCTCGCGAGCGCGCGGGCGATCCGGGTGGTGCGGGCGCTGGTGGACGCCGGGGTGCCGCCGGACCGGGTCAGCAGGGCGAGCTTCGGCGAGTTCCGGCCGGTGGGCGACAACGGGACGAAGGGAGGGGCGGGCCGAGAACCGGCGGATCGAGATCACGCTGGTGCCCGACCTGTCGCTGCTGCCCGGCCACGACGAGCTGAACGCGCTCACCGAGAACTGACGGAAACGCGCCCGACGCGTTTCCGTCATGCGCCCGACGCGTCTCCGTCGATCACTCGCCGGAGAGCGCCAGGTTCAGCCCGTTCTCGTCCTGGATGCGGAAGCTGTCGCCCTCGACGACCACGATGAGGCGCTTGCCGTTGTTCACGACCTCGAGCCGCATCCCGTCGTAGGCCTCGAGCGTCAGCGTGCTCGACTTCGGCATCGGCAGGGCGGTGGCGGACTCCACCGCCACCACGCCCGGCACCGGGAACGCGTCGGGGTCGCTCTCGCCGACGGCGTTCACGTCCTGGACGGGGATCGGCGCCACGTCGGACGCCTGGCCGCCGTTGGCCGCCAGCGCGCCGGCGCCGATGGCCCCGGCCGCCACGCCCGCCCCGACGGCGGCGCCGACGCCAGCACCCATGCCCATGCCCTGGGCCGCCGCCATCTGGCCCGCGCCCGCGCCGGCCGCACCGCCCGCGGCCCCGCCGGCCGCGGAGCCCGCGGCCCCGGCGGCGCCACCGGCTGCGCCGCCCGCGGCGCTACCGACCGCGCCCAGCGCCGCCGCCGGCGAGGCCCGCGCCCGGCAGGCCGAGGCCGCCGCCGCCCGCGCCCGCCAGCCCGCCGCCCGCGGCGCCCCCTGCGGCGCCGGCCGCTGCTCCAGGCGCGCGGCGGCGGCCAGGCGGCGCCCGCGAGCCACCTGCGCCGGCGGCTACGGCCTCGCCGACGGGCGCCGCCTCGGCCGCGCCCCCGACGGCCCCTGCGGCGCCGGCCACCGCGCCCGCGGCCCGGGCAGCCTCGACCAGGCCGCCCGCGATCATGCCGTCGCCGCCCTCGCCCTCGCCCTCGCTCGCCTCGGCCGCGGGCTCGCCCTCCGGCGCGGCCTCGGGCTCGGCCGCCGCCACCGCTTCGGGCTCCGCCTGCTCGGCCTCGAGCCACTCCGTCTTCAGGACGCGGATCTCGCCCTTCGCCCACTCGGCGTAGGTGACGGTGTTGTCGGGGAGCTCGATCTCCGCCTCGAACAGCTTCTTCCCGAACACCCCCGCCACCTGCAGGTTGTGCACGCCGGCGGCCAGGCCGGTGACCCGCTGCCGCATGTTGCCCTGCATCGTCGCCTGTTGGCCGTCGACGCTGATGGACACGGGGCCCGAGGTCTTGAACTCGATGATCGACTCGGCACGGGCCGTCGTTCCCAGGGCGAGCAGCAGGAGCGGGGACATGTCTTCTCCAGGAAGTTGTCGACGTGGACCGTGGTTGCGACACCGACCGGTTGCCGATGCGTTACCTGCCCCGACGGATCTGGTATACACCCCCGCGCTCCCGATCGACCGGTGAAGGTCCTAGACGCAGCTGTTGTCCGCGAGCCCGGCCGATCTCTCGCGGGCCGCCGCCTCTGCGCGCCGGCGCGCTCGTCGGGATGCCCACGGAGACGGTCTACGGCCTGGCCGCCTCGGCGTTCGACCCGGCCGCGGTCGCCGCGGTGTTCGCCGCCAAGGGCGGCCGCTGTTCGATCCGCTCATCGTCCACGTCGCGTCGCCCGAGCTGGGCGGCGTGGTCGACCTGCAGCGGCTCGACCCGGCGGGCCGCGCTGCCGTGCAGGCGCTGCAGGCGCGCGTGGCCGGGGCCGCTCACGCTGGTGCTCCCGCGCGACCCCGCCGTGCCCGACCTCGTCACGGCCGGGCTCGACACGGTGGCCGTGCGCATGCCGCGCCACCGGTCGCCGCGGCGCTGATCGCCGCGGCGGGGCCGCTCGTCGCGCCGTCGGCGAACCGGTTCGGCCGGATCAGCCCACCCGCGCCGAGGACGTGCTGGCCGAGCTGTCGGGCCGCATCGCGGCGGTGGTGGACGGCGGGGCCTGCGCCGTCGGGGTCGAGTCGACGGTGGTGGCCGTGGCGCCCGGGGGCGCGCTGCGCCTGCTCCGCCCCGGCGCCGTCTCGCGGGACGCCCTGGCGGAGGTGGGCCCGGTGACGCTCGCCGCCGGCGACCGCGCTTCGCCCGGCCACACGGCGAGCCACTACGCGCCGGCCACGCCCGTCGTGCTGCTCGACGCGCCCGCGGTGCCGGAGCCCGGGCCCGTGGCGGTGCTCGCCGCGACCGACCCCGGGCTGGCCGAGGCGCTCACGGCTGCGGGCCACGACGTGCGCGCCTCGCGCGTGCTGTCGGCGCGCGGCGACCCGGAGGAGGCCGCGCGCGGGCTGTTCGCGGCGCTGCGCGCGCTCGACAGCGCTGGTGTGGCGCGGATCCTCGTGGAGCCCTGGCCGTCGGATGCGGGGCTCGGCCACGCGATCCGCGATCGCCTGCGACGCGCCGCTGGCCGGGGCTGAGGCTCGCGCCGCGGGTGGACGTGGTGTAGACTGCGCGACGATGAGACCTGCGCGAGCACGGGACGCGGTGCGGCCGCCATCGGATCACGTCGCTGGCGCACGTCTGGCGCCGCTCCTGCTCCTCGGCGGCTGCCTCTGGATCTCGCCCGCCGACCACGCCGTCCGGCTCGACGGCGACGGCGACGGCGCCCTGGGCGACGTCGACTGCAACGACGCCGACCCCGAGATCGGGCCGGGCCGGGCCGAGATCCCGTGCGACGGCGTCGACAACGACTGCGACCCGGCCACGCCGGACGGCCCGGCGTTCGTGCAGGGCGGCGGCGCCTACGCCACCGTCCAGGAGGCGATCGACGCCGCCCTCCCGCCCCAGGAGGTCGTCGTCTGCCCGGGCACGGCGTCGGGGCCGCTCACCGTGGCCACGCCCGGGCTGACGGTGTCCGGCGCCGGCACGGTCGACGCCACCGGCTACGACGGCGCGGCGATCACCGTCACCGCCGCCGGCGTGACGCTCGCCGACCTCGTGGTGCGCGGCGGCGCGGGGTGCCCGACCCCGCCGCCCGGGGGCGCCCCCGGGCGCTACGGCGGCGCGATCTGCGCGGTCGGCGCGGGGCCGCTCACGCTGCGCGACGTGTCCGTCACGGGGGCGAGGCCGACTTCGGCGGCGCCGTCGCCGGCGACGACGTGACGCTCTCGGGCGTGGCCATCGCCCAGGCGTCGGCGCGGGCCGCCGGCGGCGGCGTGTGGGTGGGGCAGAAGCTGCAGGCCACGGGCGGCACCGTCTCGGGCTGCGCGGCGCCCGAAGGGGCGGGCTCGCCCTCCGCCGGGCGCCCTCGCCGTGCTCGACCCGACCGCCACCTTCGACGGCAACACCGCCCGGCGCGGCGCCGGCGCCCACGTCGGCGCGGGCGCCACCCTGCAGGGCGGCGTCTTCTCGGGGGCGTCGCCGACGAGGCGGGCGGCGGCGTCTTCGTCGACGGCGCCACCGTCTCCGGCGCCCAGCTCCGCGACAACACGGCCCCGCGCGGCGGCGGGGCGGCGGGCCGGGGCCGGCTCGAGCGGGCCTCCGCCTCGGGCAACCAGGCCGACGAGGGCGGCGGCGTCTACGCCGACGGCGACATGGCGCTGATGCTGGGCCTGTTCTCCGACAACGTCGCCACCGAGGCCGGCGGCGGCGTCCTCGTCGTCGCCGGCGTCCTCGACGTGGACTACGACCCCGGCAGCGTCGAGCGGGTCCGCTTCCTCGGCAACCGCGCCGAGGGCGGCTGGGGCGGCGGCATCGCCGTGCTCGGCGGCCAGCTGACGCTCGCCCACACCGACGTCTCGCAGAACGTCGCGGCCTGGGGCGGCGGCGTGGCCGTCCGCGAGACCGTCCCCGCCTGCCCGGGCTGCGTCACCACCCTCACCGACGCCGCGTTCGACGCCAACGTCGCCACGAGCGACGGCGGGGGCCTGTGGACGGACCGCCCGCTGCAGGTCACCACCGCCCGCTTCGGCGACAACGAGGCCGATCGTGGCGGCGGGCTGTGGGTCGGCGCCGGCGCCACCTTCGACGGCGTCGATCTGCTCGGCAACACCGCCAGCGGCGACGGCGGCGGCGTGCTGCTCAGCGCCGGCGAGCTCGAGCTCGAGGCCGGCAGCGTCACCCAGAACGCGGCGGGCGCCCGCGGCGCCGGGATCCTCGCCCAGACGGGGACCTCGGTCACGGTCACCGCGACCGACCTGCAGGCCAACCAGGCGCCCGGGAGCGGCGCGATCGCCATCGCCGGCGCGAGCCTGACGGTGGCGGCGGGCACCACCTGGGGCGACAACAGCGACTTCGACATCGCGGTCGACGGGGAGGGCTGCCTGGTCGAGGCGCTGGCCCCCTCGTTCAGCTGCGGCGGCGGCGCCGATCCCTGTGCACCCTCGGACGTCTGCGCGCCGCCTTGACTCGTCGGCGGGCGTGACTAGGTGGCGCGCCTGGCTGGGGGCGGGCGTGATCCGGGTCGAACATCTCACCAAGCGCTACGGCGCGCACACCGCCGTGCGCGACCTCGGCTTCGAGGTCGCGAGGGGCGAGGTGGTCGGGTTCCTGGGGCCCAACGGCGCCGGCAAGACCACCACCATGCGCATCCTCACGGGCTCGCTCGGGGCCACGGAGGGCCGCGCGCTGATCGGCGGCATCGACGTGCTCGAGCAGCCGCGTGCGGTCAAGCGCATCGTCGGGTACCTCCCCGAGGTCCCGCCGCTGTACACCGAGATGACGGTCGACGGCTTCCTGCGGTTCTGCGCCCGGATCAAGGGCGCCAAGGAGCCGGCGGCGGCGGTCGACCGCGCGGTCGAGCGGACGGGCCTCGGCAAGGTGCGCCACCGGCTCATCGAGCACCTGTCGAAGGGCTTCCGGCAGCGGGTCGGCGTCGCGCAGGCGCTGGTCCACGATCCGCAGGTGCTCATCCTCGACGAGCCCACCTCGGGCCTCGATCCCGCGCAGCGCGTGGAGATCCGCAACCTCATCGCGAGCCTGGCGGGCGACATCACGGTC
Organism: Myxococcota bacterium; assembly: GCA_041389545.1. Classification (GTDB taxonomy): domain Bacteria; phylum Myxococcota_A; class UBA796; order UBA796; genus JACKER01. The sequence goes on from JAWKRQ010000010.1 coordinate 148,589, forward strand.
GTGCTGAGCACCCACGTGCTGGCCGAGGTCGAGGCCGTCGCCAACCGGGTCATCATCGTCAACCACGGCCGCATCGTGGCGCAGGAGACGATGGAGGGCCTGCACGGCATGCACCACGGCGTGCGGCTGCGGGTCGCGCGCCCGGGGCCGGGGCTCGGCGAGGCGCTGCGCGGCATCGAGGGGATCGACGGCGTGGCCGTGGGGGAGGACGGCGTGGTCGCCGTCGACGCGAGCCGCGACGTGCGGGAGCAGGTGGCGGCGGCCGCGGTGCCGTTCGGCCTGCTCGAGCTCGGGCGCCGTCACGCGCTCGAGGACGTGTTCCTGCAGCTGACCCGGGAGTCCGCGCAGGATCCCGCGGATCTGGAGACGGCATGAACGTGCTGCACATCGCGCTGCGCGAGCTGCGCGCGACCTACACCACCGCCGTCGGCTGGCTCGTGCTGTGCGGCTGGCTCGTCATCACGGGGCTGTTCTGGCGCAGCGCCGTGACCAACTACGTCATCGAGAGCCAGGGCGCCGGCTACAACCCCTACGGCGAGTCGATGACGCTCGGCAGCTGGGTGCTCGGCCCCTACTTCGGCAACTGCGCCGTGCTGCTGATGATGGTGCTGCCGGCCGTCTCGATGCGGAGCTTCGCCGAGGAGCACCGCCAGAACACGCTGCCCCTGCTGATGACGAGCCCCGTCTCGTCGCTCGAGATCACGCTCGGCAAGTACCTCGGGCTGCTCGCGGTGCAGGCGCTGCTGCTGCTCGGGACCCTGACCGGCCCGCTGATGCTCTACGTGTGGTCGAGCCCCGACCCCGGCGTGGTCTTCGGCGGCTACCTGGCGCTGTTCCTGCTGGGCGCGGGGATCCTGGCGGTCGGGATGGCGGCGAGCTCGCTCACGTCGAGCCAGCTCGTGGCGTTCGGGATCTCGATCGCCGTGGTGTTCGCGCTGTTGGCGGTGGGCTGGCTGTCGAGCGAGCCCGGCGACCCGATGTCGCACCTGTCGATCCTGTCGCACCTCACGGGCGCGCTCGAGGGCGCGGTGAAGCTGTCCGACGTGGTGTACCTCGTCGGCTTCGCCGCGATCTTCGTGTTCGCCACGTGGCAGCGCATGGAGAGCTTCCGGTGGCAATGAACGTGCGGGAGTGGTTCGGGCGGCAGGCCTTCGCCGCCGGGGTGGCGATCGTCGCCGTGGGGCACGTGATCGGCGGCGCCACCGACCCGGTGCTCGGCGACCTCGCCGGGCTCGTGGCGGCGCTCGGCTTCGCCGTGGCGCTGGTGGCGTGGACGCTCGACGGCGAGGTGCCGCTGCCCGCGCGCGCCGCCGACGTGGCCGGGGCGGGGCTCGCGGTCGTGGCGGTGCTGCTGCCGTGGCTGCTGAAGCCCGACACGCTGGCAGCCTGGCCCGCCGGGTGGCAGACGGCCGCGGTCGTCGCGCTGCTGTTGGTGGGCAGCGTGGCGCGCTCGGTGCAGGGCGCCTACACGGCCGTGCCCGTGCTGGCCATCCTCGGGGGCGTGCTGGCCGTCGTGGCCGGCGGCGAGGGCTTCGTCCACGCCGCGTTCACGCGCCACGCCGAGATCCTCGTGGCGGGTGCCGGGGCGCTGCTCGTGGCCTACGCCGCGCTCGACGCGCGCCAGGTCGGCGAGACGCTCGGCTCCCGCTCCGTCCGCTACGGCGGCGGCGCCGTGATGCTGACCGCCCTGGCGGCGGCGCTGGCGGCGGGATCCTACGCGTTGGCCGTCCGCAACGACCACACCTTCGACCTCACGCGCGACAAGCGCTACACGCTGTCCGACCAGGCGTCGCGGGTCGCGAAGGAGCTCGGCTTCGACGTCACCGTCACGGCCTACTTCGGCGCCTCCGCCTACGGCCGCGACCAGTTCTCCTCGCTGATCGACCGGTTCCACGAGGCCAACCCGCGGATCACCGTCGAGTGGGTCGACCCGCTGCGCGACCCGCGCCGCGCCGCCGCCGCCGACGTGACGAGCGATCAGGGCACCGTCGTGCTCGAGGGCAACGGGCGCACGCGGCGGCTCGACTGGGAGATCACCGAGGACGAGCTCACCCGCGCACTCGTGATGCTGGGCAGCGACACCGACCACACCGTGTGCTGGTCGCTCGGCCACGGCGAGCCCGATCCCGACGACGAGTACGCCCAGGACGGCCTCGGCGGCGCGCGCCTCGATCTGGAGGGCATGAACTACACCGTCCAGAACGTGACCATCGGGAACACCGGGATCCCGGCCGAGTGCCGCATCCTGGTGGTGGCGCGGCCGAGCACCGACTGGCTGCCGCCCGAGCGCGAGGCGCTGGCCGCCTTCGTCGCGTCGGGGGGCCGGGCGCTGCTGCTGCTGGAGCCCGGCACCGTGCCCGAGCTGGCCCGCGAGATGGAGCGCTACGGCATCCTGGTCGGCGACGACGTGGTGCTCGACCTCGACGACCGCTACCGGCCGGTCGGCATCCAGGACCCGTCGTTCCTGGTGCTCACGGCGGATGGCTTCGGGACGCACCCGATCACCCGCAACCTCACCTCGGTCGTGTTCGCGCCGTTCGCGCGGACGGTGCGGGCGAGCCAGTCCCCGCCGGAGGGCGTCGACGTGCGCGACCTGCTCCGCACGAGCCCGGCGTCGTGGGCCGAGAGCGACATCGAGGGCACCGAGGTCGGGCAGGACCCCGACGAGCTGTCGGGCGAGCTGCCGATCCTGGCGCTGGCCGAGGTGAAGGACCCCGCCGCGCTGCGGGTGCAGGTGCCCGGCGGCGACGACGCGTCCCCCGCGCCCGAGGCGCCCGAGGCCCCCGCGGGCGACCTGCCGAGCCCGGCCGACGGCGACGCGGCGCACGGCGGCAACCCCGCCGACGTGCCGGCCTCCGCCGGCGTCCCCGCCGACTTCACCCCGGCGCCGGGCGGCCGCATCGTGGTCGTCGGCGACGCCGACTTCGCCTCGCAGCAGCTGCTGGGGCTCGGCAACGACCGCGACCTGTTCCTCAACACCGTCGCCTGGCTGGCCGACGAGGAGGACCAGATCGGCGAGCGCCCCAAGGACAGCGAGGCCCTCGAGATCGGCGCGGGCGCCGACGCGCTGTGGTGCCTGTTCTCGATCCTGGTCGTGCCGGGCATCGCCGCGGGGGTCGCGCTGATCACGCTGCTGCGGCGCCGCAGCCTGTAGGGATCAGCGGAAGTCGGCGATCTCGTCGAGCGGCTTGCGCTGCAGGTCGGGCACCGCGCAGTCTTCGGCGGGGTAGCCCACCGGCAGCACCACGTAGGGCTTCTCGTTGGCCGGCCGGCCGCACAGCTCGCGCAGGAACGCCATTGGCGCGGGGGTGTGGGTCAGGGTGGCCAGCCCGGCGCGGTGCAGGGCCGCGATCAGCATGCCGACGGCGATGCCGACCGACTCGGTCACGTAGTAGTTGTTGAGCCGCCGCTCGCCGACGACCTCGACGTCGCGCCGGAACGCGACGATCACCCACGGGGCGTCGGTGAGGTGCGCCTTCACGGCGTCGGTGCCGAGGGGCTCCAGGGCGTCGAGCCAGTCCTGCGGGGCGCGCTCGCGGTAGAAGCGCTCCTCCTCGGCCTCGGCGGCCGCGCGCAGCTGCGCCTTCGCCTCGGGGTCCGACAGCGCCACGAAGAACCAGGGCTGGCGGTGCGCGCCGCTCGGAGCCGTGCCGGCGATGGCGATGGCGCGCTCGATCGCGGCGCGCGGCACGGGCTCGCGGCTGAACATGCGCACGCTGCGCCGCTGCTGCGCGACCCTCAGCTCCGCTTCGAGCCGCGCCACCGTCTCCTGCGGCTCCACCCGCTCGAGGCGGTAGGGGACGGTGGGCAGCGGCACGGCCGCGCTACGACAGCAGCTTCTGCAGGCTGATCCCGAGCCCCACGTTGGACACCTTGAGCTTGCCGCTCATGAACAGCATCATCGCGGAGGAGGGGTTGTCGAGCATCTGCTCGAAGTCGGCCTTGGTCGCGGTGACGACGCAGCCCGGATCGGACGAGGGACCCTCGGCCACCGTGCCCTCGCCGGTCAGGTCGACCGTCCACTGGCCCGCGCCCTCGATGTCGAACTGGTAGATCGCGTTGATCGACTTGACGAGATCGGGGTTGTTCTTGAGCTTCTCGGGCAGCCAGTTGGCGAAGAAGTCCTGGGTGTCGGCCATGAAGCGGATCCTCCGAAGTGGGAGAGGCTACCCGCCCCGCACGCCCGCGGCAACCGGCCGGAGCGTCACGCGGCGAGGAGCAGGTCCACGAACGGCTGGATCTCTCGGCGTTCGACGCGGAACAACCCGAGATCCGCGTCGTCGGTCCAGCCGTGCCAGTCGGAGCCGCCGGTGAGCACGAGGCCGTGGCGGCGGGCGGCGGACCGGTAGCGGTGGCGCGCGTCGCTGTTGAGGTTCGGGCGCAGGGCCTCGATGCCCTGCAGGCCGGCCGCGACGAAGGTGGGCAGCCAGTCGAGGAGGCCGAGCGGCGGGTGGGCCCAGGAGGTCACGCCGCCCTGGGCCCGCGCGAAGCGGATCGCCTCGAGGAACGGCAGCGTGATGGGCGGCACGTGGCCGAAGCCCTCGCCGAGGTAGCGCGCGAAGGCCTCGCGCACGGTGCCGACGTGGCCCTGCGCGACGAGCGCGCGCGCCAGGTGGTGGCGGGTGAGCGCGGCGTCGCCGCGGAGGGCGTCGTCGTCGGGCAGCGCCAGGCCGGGCAGCGCGAGGCTCGCCACCGCCGCGGCGTAGCGCGCGGCCCGGGCGCGGCACTGCTCGGCGCAGAACGCGCGGAACGCGGCCGGGACCTCGCCCGGGAAGTAGACGAGCAGGTGCAGCTCGCGCCGCTCGTGCACGCCGCTGATCTCGGCGCCGCCGAGCACGGTGAGCGTGCGGCCGGCGACCTCGCGCGGGCCCGGCGCCACGTCGACGGCGAGGTCGTGGTCGGTGAGCGCCACCACGTCGAGCCCGGCGCGGGCGCAGCGCTCGAGGACGGCCTCGGGCGCGTAGCGGCCGTCGGAGCGGAGGGAGTGGAGGTGCAGGTCGAAGCGGGAGGCGGACCCGAGGTCGGTCATGGGAGAATCATACGGCCCGGAACTTCCGCCGTCTACGCCGGCGTTGGACCGGCAGTGCGTTCCCGACACGGTCACGGGCGGTACACCCGGACGCTCGCGCCGCGCGGCAGGGGCCTCCGCGAGGGCTTCCAGCGGCTCGTCGTGGGTGGACGCGTCGCGGATGCGGGCGCCGATGGCGGCGACGGGGGCGTCGGTGGCAGCCACCAGGACGGCGTCCGCCGCGACGTGCAGCCGGTAGGTGCCGTCGCCGGTCGCGAAGGCCGCCTTGTCGGCCGCCGACTGCGACGCCAGGATGGGGAACAGCTCGCCGTCGATCTCGCCCACCATCGTCACGACCGTGCGCTCCGGCACGTCGAACGAGACCCAGGCGCCGCCGCGCCCCTCCACGAAGCTCGCCTGCAGCGCCGCGCCGCGCTGCGCGACCGGCGGCACGGCGGCCAGCAGCACCGCCCCCACCGCGAGCGCGCCCATGCCGAGCGCCGCCGCCCAGGCGCCGCGCGCCGACGGCGGGTCGGGCAGCGGCTCGGGCAGGGTGCCGAGGCCGTCCACCATGCCCCAGCTGCGCTGGAGCACCTCGCGCGCCACGCGGTCGGCGAGGGGGCCGAGCAGGCCGCGGCTGGTCCAGCTGCCGGGGCCGTCGAGCAGGGCGCCGCGCAGGTGCTCACGCGCGGGGATCCCGACCTCCGCGGCGATGCGGAGGACGCGCACCAGGGCGTCGATCTCGGTGGCGTCGAGCAGGAGCAGGTCCTCGCCCAGCACGTGGGCCGGCGTGGGCAGCTCCTCCACGAGGCGGCGGCGCGCGCGGCGCCCGTCGGGGTGGATCTGCAGGGCCAGCACCCGGGCGCGGCTGGAGGGCCGCGCGCCGACGGTGGGCGGGTACAGGTCGTCGAGCGTGAGCACCTCGCCCTGCACGAGCCGGACGAGGCGGTCGCACCGGGCGCAGCCGGCGACGTGCTCGCGGTGGCAGCCCTCGGCCACGTCCGGCGCGGCGGGGCAGCCGGGCGGCGCCCAGGCGGCGACGCGCCGGAGCAGGCGGTCGATGCGGTCGCTGTCCCAGCCGTCGAGGGGCAGGCCGTCGGCGACGGCGGTGCGGCGGATCGCCTCGCGCAGCCCCGCCTGCGCGGCCTCGAGCGCGGCGGCGTCGGCGCGACCGGGGCTGCGCGAGGCGATCCAGCCGAGCGAGCGCCCGTCGCCGTAGTGCTTGCGCAGCACCAGCGCCGCGATCGGGTCCTCGCCGTCCTCGCCGGCGCACACGGCGGACTGCCAGCGCGGCGACAGCGGCATCTCCCAGTCGGCGGGCCAGGCGTCGGTCGGGAGCTGGCCCCGGGCGCGCGCAACGTAGGCCTCGACCCAGCGGGTGGCGAGGTCCTCGGCCTGCGCCAGCGGGACCGACGGGTCGAGCTGGTAGAGCACGTGGGCCCGCGCGTCGCGCAGCACCTCGGGGTGCACGCGCACGCCGCACACCACCAGCGTCCAGGCGATGCGCACCGTGAGGGCGGCCCAGCCGAGGATCGCGGTGTCGTTGGGCTTCGGAGGGGGGCGGACGGGGAGGGCCATGGCGGGGTGCCAGGGGCTCGGGGGGCGGGGGGAGGGGATCCTCCTGCCGTTACCATACTCCGCTGCGCGCCCGGGGCTCACGCCCGTGTGACGGTTGCACGCCGGTACGGCCCCGTCAGGCCGCCTCGGCCTGCGCTTCCAGCGCCTCGCGCAGCAGCTGGTCGGCCACGGTGGTGGTCGCGATCACCGACGCCAGCTCCTCGTCGCCGTACGCCTCCAGGGCGGCGTCGTACAGGGCGGCGAGCCAGTCGCCGAGGGTCACGCGAACGTCGATCGATTCCCGCATGGTTGCTTCCCCTTCGGAGGTGAAAGCGCGCCCGAGGCCCGCGACTCGCCGTGCCACGATGCAGGGGTGCTGGATGCGAGCGGACCCCGGGGCGCCTCCTGTGTACTCCCTACGCACGCGGAGGCCGTGGGCAGCGTCGCGGTGTGTCACGCTGGGTTTGGCTCGGTCGCCCCGCCGTCGCGCTCGGTCGCGCAGAGCACGAGCAGCTCGACCCGGTCGGACGCCGCGCCGAGCAGCTCGCGGGCGGCGGCGGCGGCGGTGGTGCCGGTGGTGAGGACGTCGTCGACGACGAGCACGCGACCGGGCACGGCGCGCACGCTCCGCAGGCGCCCCGCGAGGTTGCGGGCCCGCCCGCCCGCGCCGAGTCCGGCCTGGCGCCCGCCGGGGGCGAGCCGCAGCGCGTCCACCACGGGCACGCCGGCGGCCGCGCCGAGCGCGCGCGCCAGCAGCGAGGCGGCCGCGAAGCCGCGCCAGCCCACCCGCGTCCAGGGGCTCGGCACGGGCACGATCGCCTCGTGGCCCGCGGCGAACGGCGCCCCGGCGAGCGCGAACCGCGCGGCGAGGCGCACCATGGCGCGCCGGTCGCGGCCGTACTTCGCGCGGCGCAGGGCGCGGCCCGCGCCGCTCGCGTAGTCGGCGGCCGCGGCGGCGCGCGCGATCCCGGGCGGGGCCGGCACGGCGAAGGGCTCCACCTCCGCGTCGCAAGCCTCGCACCAGGGGCGGCCGAGGGCGTCGCAGCCCGGGCACCGGACCGGGAACAACAGGTCGAGCGCGGTGACCACGTCGGGCTCCTTCACCCGCCGCGCCCCGGGCGTCGCGGAAATCCGGAGCGGGTGGTCGCGGCCCGTCGCGCCGACGGTTACGGCGCCGCCGACCCGCTCGCCCGGCGGGTCGCACACCACTCCGTACCCCGGAAGGAGGCCTCTCTTGGCGGATCCCTTGCGCGTCGCGGTGACCGGCGCCGCCGGCAACATCGGCTACTCCCTGCTGTGGCGCCTCGCCGCCGGCGACTGCTTCGGCCCCGGCCAGCCCATCATCCTGCAGCTGCTCGAGATCCCGCAGGGCATGGACCGCCTGAAGGGCACCATCATGGAGCTCGAGGACAGCGCGATGCCGCTGGTCCACGGGATCGTCGGCACCTCCGACGCCGACGAGGCCTTCCGCGGCGCCGACGCCGTGTTCCTCGTGGGCTCCCGCCCCCGCACCAAGGACATGAACCGCTCCGACCTGGTCGCGGCCAACGGCCCGATCTTCGTGGGCCAGGGCAAGTCCATCGCCTCGGTCGCCAAGCCCTCGGTGAAGGTCATCACCGTGGGCAACCCCTGCAACACGAACTGCCTCATCGCGCGCGCCAACGCGAAGTCGCTGCCGAACAGCGCCTTCTCGGCGATGACCCGGCTCGACGAGAACCGCGCCGTCGCCCAGGTGGCGACGAAGTGCGGCGTCGCGCCCAACGCCGTGCGCGACGTGTTCATCTGGGGCAACCACGCCGACACGATGTACCCCGACCTGCGGCTGGCCTCGGTGGACGGCAAGCCCGCGGGCGAGGCGCTCGCGGCCGCCGGCGGCGACGAGGCGTGGATCGAGGGCGCGGTCCGGAAGACGGTCGCCACCCGCGGCAAGGCGATCATCGACGCCCGCGGCGCGTCGAGCGCGGCCAGCGCGGCCAGCGCGGCGGTCGATCACATGCGGGACTGGTGGCAGGGCACCGACGGCCGCGTGGTGTCGATGGCCATCCCGAGCGAGGGCTGGTACGGCGTGCCCGAGGGGCTGATCTTCAGCGTCCCGGTGCGCGTGGCGAAGGGGGGGGCGATCGAGGTCGTCCGCGACCTGCCGCTCACGCCGGCCGTCGAGGCGCGCATCGCCGAGAACGTCGAGGCGCTGCAGGCCGAGCGCGAGGCCGTCGCCGACCTGCTGTGACGGCCTCGGCCGCCCCGGTCAGCTCCGCGGGAAGCGGAACGTGCCGGAGCGGGGACGCGGCTCGTCCCAATCGTTCAGCGGACGCGCGGGGGGGGTGCTCGGGACGCGATCCTTCCCGTCGCGCTCCCGCGGGTGTTCGTCGGTGGTGGCGTCGTGGCGTCGGTCGGCCATGCAGTCCATCTCCGGCGAGCGGTGTAACCAACTGTCACGCGGGAGTAAACGACCTGTTTGGACCTCTGGCCGAAGGCTCCGGGACATTCCGACACATCCCGCAACCGGGTCGAGATCCGGGACCGCCTACGGGGAGGGTGTCCGGCGGCGCGCGATCCGCTTCGCCGCCGCGGCAGGAGACCCCGATGATCCATCGCACGTCCGTCGCCTTCGTCGCCCTCGCCGCCGCCGTCGGCCTGTCCGGCTGCGTCGTCACCCCCTACGACGGCCAGGTGGTCGGCAAGTACAGCAACGTCTCCGTGTTCGGGTACACCGACCACCCGAGCGCCTCCGTCGTCGTCGAGGCCTACAACTTCACCACCGGCGGGTGGGAGTCCCTCGGGACCACCACGAGCGCCGCCACCGCCTCGTACGGCGCCGGCTACTGGAGCAGCAACTCCCCGGCGCTGTACCAGTACTCGCTGTCGGTGCAGGTCGCCGATCAGGCCAACCCGGCGACCGAGGCCCGCTGGACCGGCTGGCCCGACGGCTCGGCGAAGCTGCGGGTGCGCGACACCTCGGCCAACCGCAGCCTGTCCGCCGGCGAGTTCGACTCGCTGTCGTGCTTCCTGTCGACGATCGAGCCGTCGTCGGACTTCTACTACACCGCCTACGACTGCGGCTTCCAGCTGTCGGAGTTCTGGCTCGGCTACATCGGCTGAGCGCTGGCCGGAGGCGGGGTCCCGTTGGTTATGCTCCCGGGCCAGACCGGGAGCCCGACGTGCGCACGATCGACCTGCGAAGCGACACCGTCACCCTGCCCACCGCCGCCATGCACCGCGCGATGGCGGAGGCGCAGCTCGGCGACGACGTCCTCGGCGACGACCCCACCGTGGCCGCCCTCGAGCGCCGCTGCGCCGAGCTCGCGGGCAAGGACGCAGCGGTGTTCGTCCCGTCCGGGACGATGGCGAACCTCCTCGCCATCAGCGTCCACACCCGGCCGGGCGACGAGGTGCTGATGGAGGCCGAGGCGCACACCTTCGTCTACGAGAGCGCCGGCGGCTCCGCGGTCGCGGGCATCCAGCCCCGGGTGGTCGCGGGGGAGCGGGGCGTCATGGCGCCCGCCGACGTGCGCGCCGCCATCCGCGGCGAGGACGTCCACTTCCCGCGCACCGCGCTCCTGTGCGTGGAGGACACGCACAACCGCGGCGGCGGGCGCATCCAGCCGCTCGACAACACCGACGCGCTGTGCGAGCTCGCCCTCGCCCACGGCATCGCGACCCACCTCGACGGCGCGCGCCTGCTCAACGCGGCCGTCGCCTCGGGCACCACCGTGGCCCGGCGGGCGCGCGACTTCGACACCGTCTGCTTCTGCTTCAGCAAGGCGCTCGGCTGCCCCGTCGGCTCCATCCTGTGCGGCCCCGACGACAAGATCGCGCTCGCCCGGCGCATCCGGAAGCGGCTCGGCGGCGGCATGCGCCAGGCGGGGCTGCTCGCCGCCGCGGGCCTGCACGCGCTCGACCACCACGTCGACCGCCTCGCCGACGACCACCGGCGCGCGGCCGCCGTCTCCGAGGGCCTGCGGGCTGCCGGCCTCGACGCCGAGGTGCCCGACACGAACATCCTGCGCGTGGGCCTGCCGGACGCCCCCGCCGCCGCCGAGGCGCTGGGGACGCACGGCGTGCGCTGCTTCGCGGTGGCGCCGGACCGGCTGCGGCTCGTGTTCCACCTGGGCGTCGGCGACGACGACGTGGAGCCCGTGATCCGCGCCTTCCGGGAGATCGCGCGGGCCTGAGGGCATGTTACGCCCACCCGGAGGATCGCCCGGGAGGTTCGATGGTGTGGGCACTCGCCCTCGGCTCGGCGTGGGGCGCGGACGGCAAGCCGGCGGGCGCCGCGCTCGAGCTCGAGCCGTCCGACGAGATCGTCGTGTACGGCGACGACTTCGCGCGGTGGGACCACACGCGCTGGCTCGTCCTCAACGAGCTGTGGTTCCCGTTCGGCGCGACGTTCGCCGCCGATCGCAACCGCCAGTTCGACTCGTTCGCCTTCCAGATCCGCGCCGTGCTGCTGTGCGACAAGGACGACAAGCTGTCGAAGCGGCGGTGGGAGGTGTCCTGCCACATCGAGGACATCGGGCTGCAGGCGACCTCGCTGCGGCGGTGGAAGCGCGAGAAGGACCGCGAGGTGGTGCAGCAGGTCCTCGACGAGCTCGACGGCAAGCTCACCGGCATGGCGGTGCAGATGCAGGTCGCCGACGACGGCGGCGTGCAGAACTTCGACCTCGAGGGCGTCACCGCCGACAACGACCGCGAGATCACCATCCAGGAGACGCTGCGGCAGGTGCTGTCGCGCATGATGGCCGGGTTCCACCTGCGGATCCCCGAGCACGCCCAGCGCGCCGGCCAGTGGGTGGAGTACCACTCCGAGCTGATGGACCTGCCGAGCCTGACCTCGTCGCGGGGCAACACGCAGCTCGTGCACCTCGTCACGCCGCGGGAGGGGCTGCAGATCGTGCAGTCCGTGGGCAACGGCAGCGCCTCCGTCGCGATCCCGGTGACGCAGCGCGACGCCTTCGCGGCCGGGCAGTTCGACGAGCTCTCCGAGGTCGCCATCGACAAGGCGTCGGGGGCCACGGCCGCCACGCCCGACGACTCGGTCGGGGAGTCGGCCTCGAAGGCGTCGATGGGGAGCAAGCGGGAGTCGTCGATCGAGGCGACGTACCAGCTCGAGGCGAGCGGCGTGGCGGTGTTCCGGAAGTCCGACGGGATCATGACCGAGCGCATCTGGACGGTCGACGGCAAGCCCACCGCCGGCAGCGCGGGCGGGACCACGTCGCAGCCGGCGCCGTTCCGCAACATGGGGCGGATCCAGCAGCTCGGACCCGACGAGAAACCGGACGTCGGGCCCACGCGGCAGGTGGCCTGGCCGGGGCGCGCGATGGAGGGGCTGCCGGCGTGGGAGACCATCGAGACCGTGCCGGACTGACGGGCGGGTTAGGCTCTCGTCATGCTGTTCACGCTCCTCCAGGGCTGCTTCCTGCTGTCGTCGCCCGAGCCCGAGCGGGCCTGCGACGCGCCGCACCTGTGGTACGCGCCCGACACCTCGGGGGACGTGTACTTCGGCTGCGTGCCGCCCGACGGCTGGGTGCGCACGCCGCCCGACGAGGAGCGCCTCGCGGCGCCGCCGCCCCCGGCGCCGGCGCCCACGGGCGACAGCGGGGCCTACACGCCGACCGACGGCTGGGTGCCGCCGCCGCCCGACACCGCGCCGCCCACCGCGACGCACGACACGGGGTGGATCGACACGGCCGACACCGCCTGGGGCGACACGGGCCTCGGCGGGCCCGACCGGCCCGACACCGGCGCGGCGCCGGCCGGCGACACCGCCGACACGGGGTGGATCGACTCGGGCGACACCGGCGTGGGCGACACGGGGCTGCCGCCCGACGGGACGGCTCCGGCCGACACGGGGGTTGCAGCGGGTGACACCGGCGTCGCGCTGCGGGAGGAGCCGCCCGAGGCCGGTGCCGTGGTCCTCGAGGCCGAGGCGCCCGAGGGCGAGGACTTGATGCTGATGCGCAACGACGAGATCCGCGTCGTCCTGCCGGACGGCTCGGAGCGCGTGCTCACGCCGGCCGACACGGGCTACTTCATCCAGCTCGACCAGCTGAGGGCGCGGCAGTAGGGAGCGGATGATGGTGGTGAGGGTGGCGGCGGCGCTGTTGGCGCTGTCGGGGCTGTTCGACGGCGCGGCGTGGGCCGATGCGGGCTGGGCCGGCGAGTGGGGGGTCGACCCCAGTCGCAGCGACGACGCGACGGCGGTGATCGAGAAGGCGTACGTGGGGCCCGCGGCGTCGACGGCGTCGGCGCGGTCGCGGTTCTCGCCCGACGGTGGCGGGCAGGACGCCAACACGGTCGACGTCGACGCGGCGAAGCGGAAGCTGCTGTACCGGCTGATGAGCGTGCTCGGGCGGTCGGGGCGGCTGTCGCTCGGGGAGGCGGACGGGTCGGTCGAGCTCGGGTGGGGCGAGGGCGACGAGCGGATGACGCTGGCCGAGGGGCGGAAGTGGACGCGGGTCGTGTCGGAGGACGGCGACCGGTACAAGATCCGGGTCTTCGCGGAGCCCGACTACCTGAGCGTCGAGCGGAAGATCGCCGGGGCCGTGGTGACCGAGACGTTCGTGCCGGACGACGGGGACCTGGTGGCGGTGGTGACGGTGGTGGGGAGCGAGCTCGAGGCGGGGATCGAGTTCCGGCGGGTGTATCGGAAGCTCTGACCCCCTGCCTTTGCTTGCCCCTGCCCCTGCCCCTGCCCCTTTGCCCTTGCCCTTGCCCTTGCCTCCTGGCCGCTGCCTCGCCCACGCCGCTCGCGTGCCTGCACGACCACGACCACCACCACCACCACGACCGCCGCCGGCCTGGACGAGAGCGCCCCGGACGTGCCGCCGGCTCGGGCGCTCGGGCACGACGACCACGATGCCGTCAGCGGCTCCAGCGAGCGCCCAGCCGAGCAGGGTGAGGGAGAGAGACCCGGAGAGAAGAATCGGGCGAAGTCGCGCAGGTTTTCCGGTGCCCGGGAGCCACGTGGGCCGCCGCTCACTCGCCCCGCCGAGGGACGCAGTAGACATCGACGGGTGGGCGGCTGCACCCACGCCGTATCGAACACCGGCTCCGCTCCGTTCTCCTCTCCGGGTCTCCACACCACGAAGGTACTGGGCGGCGGAGGGGGGCCCCACCCGACGTCACATTCCGTCACACGGGTCGGAAACCGCCCCCGCTCCCGTTCGTGGTTACGCATGTCCCAGGAGGTCCGAATGATGTGGATCGGTGGGCCCGTGATCGCGATGGTGGTGCTCTTCCTGGCCCAGGGCCTCCTGCTCCAGGTCGCCGTGGCGCTCACGGGCGAGCGCGCCCCGCGCTACGGCCGGGCCATGGTCTCCTGGATGCTCGCGTGGCTCCTCGGCGGCGTCGCCGGCATGGGCTTCGAGTACTCGATCGGCTGGGTGATCCCCGCCATCGTCGGCCAGGCGGTCGCCGTGCTGCTGGGCCTCGGCGTGGCCGCGATCGTCTTCAAGCGCCAGTTCCGCACCTCGCTGGTCCAGGGCCTCGCCGTGGCGGTGGTCTACACCGTCCTGTCCTGGCTCGTCGGCGCGGGGACCTGGTACCTCCTCGGGTGATCCCCCTCCCGGGGCCCCTCCGTTCCTGGTAGTGTCAGCGCGTGCTCGAACCTGGCGCGATCGTCGAACGCTATCGGGTGGACGCCCTCATCGGGGAGGGCGACCTCGCCTCGACCTACCGGGTCTCGGCCGACGGTGAGATCTACGCCCTGCGCGTGCTCACCGTGCGCGACCAGGGCTTCGGCGAGCGCCTGCGCCGCGCGTCGGCCGCCCAGCAGAACGTCGACCACCCGAACCTCCTGCGGGTCGTCGACGTGGTGGAGGCCGACGGCTGCCCCGGCGTCGTCACCGAGTTCGTCGAGGGCACCGACCTCGAGCAGTGGATCGCGAGCGGTCCCCACGGGCCGAACGAGGTCCTGAAGTTGTTCGAGCAGATGGTCGAGGGCGTCCGCGCGGCGCACGCCGCCGGTCTGCTCCACCGCAACCTGAAGCCGAGCAAGATCCTGGTCGGCCGGGTGGGCGACGGCCCGCCTCGCGTGCGGATCGCCGACTTCCTCCTGGGCAAGGTGCGCAACCCTGGCTCCGGCTCGGCCGCCGTCACCCAGCTCGGCACCACGTTCGGCACCCCGCAGTACATGTCGCCGGAGCAGTTCCGCGGCGCCGCGTCGGTCGACGAGCGCTCCGACCTGTTCTCGCTCGGCTGCCTGCTCTACGAGATGGCCACCGGCCTGCGCGCCTTCGACGGCGACAGCCTGCTCGACGTCTACCAGGCCGTCGCGGCCTGCGAGTACCGCCCGGTCGACGCCGTGCGGCCCGGCTTGCCCGCCTGGATCGGCGAGCTCGTGGCGGCGCTGCTCGTGGCCGAGCCCGAGGCCCGCGTCCCGAGCGCCGAGGCGCTGCTCCAGCGCATCCGCAGCCTCGATGCCCGCTCGCTCGCGGCCCGTCCGGCCCCGGCGCCGTCCGCGTCGCCGCCGCCGGCCCCTGCCCAGGCGCCTGCCCCCGTGGTGTCGCAGCGCCCGCGCGCCGCGCCGCCGCCCACCCCGCCCACGCCTGCGCCGCCGACGCTGCAGTCGCCGCGGGCGTCGCGGGCGCTGCCCCCGGTCACCCCGCTCCCTCCCGACGAAGACCCCGACCTCATCGGCGAGGAGTTCCTCCGCCCGCGCCGGCCCACGGCCCTGCTCGTCGTCGCGGCTCTGCTCGCCGGCCTCGCCATCGGGCTCGGCGTCGTCGTGGCGGTGGCGATGCTCTTCGCCTGGTACCTCGGCGCGATCTGAGCCGCCCTGGCCGCAGCCCAGCGGCACGGGCGGCGCCTGCACGCCAATCGTCGCCCGATCGAAGCCGGGCGGACGACAATTACTACGGCGCGTGCGCGCCGAACTGGCTTCCCGATTCCTGCGCACGCAGGAGCAACCTCGTGAACGGAGCAGGAATCGGGGAAGCCCCATCGGCTTTGCTCGCGCAATTCCTACGGTGCCGCCGGGCGGGGGGCCCTGTCGGTCAGGCGCAGCCAGCCGGCATCGTCGCCAGATCTGCTCAGCGCCAGCCCGCCAATAGTCCCCTTTCGCCCGTCAGCACAATTCCTACGGGCGCGTGCGCGCCGAAATGGCTTCCCGATTCCTGGGCACCCAGGAGTAACCTCGTGAACGGAGCAGGAATCGGGGAAGCCCCATCGGCTTTGCTCGCGTTGGGCTCACACCCGGGCTTACCCCAGGTAAGCCAGGTCGGATCGCACACCTCGGGGAGGTATGCCGCCCTCGATCGCACACCCGGTGCGCCCCGTCACGATGCAACCGTAACTATCGAGCGCTCCCACCTCCCCCTCGCCCCCGAAACGGGTCCAACTGTGCGATCGAGGGAGGCATACCTCCCGCGGGTGTCTCACTCGACCCGGCTTGCTTCCGGCGGCGCCCGGCGGCACCGATGTAATTGCAGCGGTGCGCCGCCGGGTGGCGGACCCTGTCGGTCAGGCGCAACCAGCGGGCATCGTCGCCAGATCTGCTCAGCGCCTGCCGGCCAATAGTCCCCTTTCGCCCGTCAGCGCAATTGCGCGAGCGGAGCCGGCGGGAGCGCGATGCGGCCGCCTACCGAGCTGCAACCGCCGAGAGCTCGCGGTCGCATGGCGCTCCCGTCGCGCGCGAGCACGCGCCATGGTGATGGGAATTGACGCGATCGGGCCCGACGCCTTTCCGTCAGGAGCGTCCTGCGACCGCGAGCTCATGGGGGTTGAACCTCGTAGACGGCCGCATCGCGCGCCCGCGAACGCCCAGGCGCGCCGTGCGAAGCTCGGCGAGCGCCGCGCCCTCGACCAGGCGACCGAGCTCGCCCTGGCCTTGCTCGCACGGCGCCAGACAGCCAGCTTGCATCCCCGCCGCGCCCTCGACCCGTCAGGGGAAGATCGCCTCCCGTCGCGGCGTGTCGCCGGCCCGCGACTGCCCGAGCAGGTACAGCTCGCCGTCCTCGTCGTTGCTGAGCATGACGTGGAAGTAGTCCCCCGCCGTCCGCTGGAACCCGTCGAAGATGACGTCGGAGACGCCGTCGCCGTCGAGGTCGGCCCCCACGTCCATGCGGTTCGGCGGCAGGTCGACCTCGACGGAGTCGCCGTAGACCAGGCCCGTCGCCAGCGGCGTGCCGCTGCCCTCGTCCACGAGGTCGACCGCCCCGGGGACGGCGGGCGCGGCGTGCGTCCAGCGGATGCGCACCCGGCCCGCCGGGATCGTGACGTCGTCGTCCATGACCGCGAGGACCTGCGTAGCGCCGGGCTCGCCGAGGATCACCAGCGTGTGGCGGCGCTGCCGGACGAGCTCGAAGTCGAACGTCGTCCACGCAGCCGCGGCGCCGCCGCCGGCGTCGACGAACTGGAACGTGTAGACGGCGGGCGGACGCGGGCTGTAGACGGTGCTCTCGTCGAAGGCGAGGTCCTGGAGCACGGGCGGCGTGTCGTTGCCGTTCACCACCATGTCCTGTGGCCCGAGCCCCGGCGCCACGTGCACCACCCGCACAGCCGTCACGTCCGTGTCGCCGTCGGCGTCCGTGTCGGCGTCGGCGTCGGCATCGGCGTCTGCGTCTGCGTCTGCGTCGGCATCGGCGTCGACAGCGGTGTCGTCCTTGGCCTCGTCGCCGTTGCAGGCGAAGGGCAGCGCGCAGCACAGGGCGAAGGCGACGCGGCTCACGGGACCTCCCGGCTCACGACTAGCATGCCCAGCGGCCCGTCGCAGCGTCGGGCGCGTTGCGATCGCGGGGTCGGGGACGTACATTGGTGCGGGTGCGGGGGACCGGATGTTGATCACGCTGGCGCTGTGGGGCTGCAACCACGCCGAGCCACCCGATCTGGTCGAGGCGCGCCTCACCGAGGAGGGGTCCCGCAGCTGCGTCGACCCGGGCCTGCGCACGACCGAGCCGTTCATCCGCAAGCAGTCCGCCACCTACGTCGTCGGCGGCTGGACCGACGCGTGGGTCCACGGCGGCGGCCTGTCCGTGGAAGACCTCGACGACGACGGCTACCTCGACCTGTTCGTCGCCACCGAGCGCGACGCGCGGCTGTACTGGGGCCGCGCGGGCGGCGAGTTCGAGGACGCCGGGATCGCCGGGGCGGCGTCGCTCGGGAGCGCCGATCTGACCGCTGCCGTCGGCGCCACCCCCGTCGACTACGACGGCGACGGCGACCTCGACCTGTTCGTCACCCGCTGGCAGCGGCCCAACGTCATGCTCCGCAACGAGGGCGGCCGCGTCTTCACTGACGTGACGCCCCTCACGAACCTGGGCACGCGCACCGGCCGCGTGCAGTCGGCCTCCTGGGGCGACATCGACGGCGACGGCGACCTCGACCTGTTCATCGGGACCTACGGCGAGTGGACCACCATCGACGTGAACGATCCCGCGCCCGACTGCAGCGACCACCTGGCCGACCCGGCCCAGCTGTGGCGCAACGACCTCGACGAGATCGGCTACTTCACCGACATCAGCGACGAGCTGCCCGCCGAGGTCCACCAGGGCTACACCTTCGCCAGCGGGCTGTACGATCTCGACGGCGACCAGCTCCCCGAGCTGCTGCTGTCGAACGACGACGGTCGGTGCCAGCCGAGCCTGCTGCTCGCCAACGAGGGCGGCCGCTTCGTGATCGACGCCGGCTCCGGGCTCGACCGCGCCGCCCACGACATGGGCATGGCCGTCGGCGACCTCAACGGCGACGACGTGCCCGACCTGGCGCTCACCTCGTTCCAGGAGTTCGGGCTGCTCACGAGCCGCGCGTCCGACACCACGGCCTCGGGCGTGCTGTGGGTGCAGAACAACGGCGCGCTGCCGCTGGCCGACGACCAGGCCTACGGCTGGGGGGCCGAGTTCGGCGACGTCGACAACGACGGCGACCTCGACCTGGCCGCCACCTTCGGGTACTGGTCGGCCTACGACGGGCTGTCCGACCCGCACTACCAGTCCGATGGTTTGTGGATCCAGGGCCCCGACGGCCGGTTCGTCGACGAGGCGGCGACGATGCGGATCCACGACCCGATGAGCGTCAGCCGCGGCGTGGTGCTGGCCGACCTCAACAACGACGGCTGGCTCGACATCGTGAAGCGGTTCCTCAACGCCGAGACGCCGATGTACCAGTCGCGGTGCGGGGCGGAGGGCTGGCTGCGGATCCAGGTGCGCCAGGAGGGGCCGAACACGCGCGCCATCGGCGCCCGGGTGGCGGTCACGGCGAACGGGCACCGGCAGGTGCGGTGGGTGCAGACGGGCAGCAGCGGGATGTACAGCGGCGCGCCCACGGAGCTGCACTTCGGCCTCGGGATGGCCGACACCGTCGACGAGATCGAGGTGCTGTGGCCCGACGGGCAGGCGTCGAAGGTGACGGGCGTGGCCACGCGGCAGCGGATCCGGCTCGAGCGCTGAGCCCCTCGCCGTTCTGCGGCCGCATGCCATGGGGATGTGAATTCCCCCCGGCCGCGCCCCGGCGATGCTACCTCTGGTGTTCCTGGAGGGGTCATGCGGCAGATCGGGATGGGGTGGTGGCTCGGGCTCGGGCTGGTCGTGCTGGCGGCGGGCTGCCCCGACGAAGAGACCAAGGACACGACCGACACGTCCACCGCCGGCGACGCCGATGCGGACGCCGACGCCGACGCCGACGCCGACACCGACACCGACACGGACTCCGATGCGGACGCCGACGCCGACGCCGACACCGACACCGACACCACCGAGGGCGGCACCGACACCGGCGCCGAGCGGCTCGCCGAGCTGCGCATCGTGGGCTTCGCCGCGGTCGACGCGTCGAGCTACGACGGCACCGAGGCCTGGGTCCTCACCGCCGATCACGGCGACGGCAACGTGATCTGCGAGATCTCGATGGACCTGAACTCCACGGGAGAGCGCAGCGACTGCCCGAACTGCCTAGGGCCTACGACCTGCGCGTCTCCAACGCCACCATCGTCACCGACATCGACGGTGCGTGCCTCAGCGGCCTCGGCTACGACGCCGCCGCCGTCACCGCGCTCGACGGCACCACCACGAGCTACGGCTACGACGACAACTACTTCGGCCACGCCCAGGTCCTGCTCACCGACGACGGCGGCTGGAACGTCGCCGGCTACTGCAACTACGACGTGGCCATCGAGGCGCTGACCTACGACTGGACGGACAGCACCGATGTCCCGTACTAGCCTCCTCGCCCTCGCCGGCCTCGCCGTCGCCTGCACCGACGGCGACGGTGAGCCGACCAGCAGCACGACCCACGCGACCTCCCCCGCGCGCGACGTGACGGCCACGGTCGCGCCGGACATGCCCACCGTCGTCACCGTCACCTGGCGCACCGACGGCGATCAGCCCGGCCACGTGGCCTTCGGGGTCGACGGCGCCTTCGACCGCGACACGCCCGAAGACGCCGGCGGCACCGAGCACAGCGCCGTCCTCGTGGGGCTGCCCCCCGAGGCCACCGTGTCGTTCCGGGTCGTCTCGGGCGACGTCGACAACGAGCCGCAGGACGTCGTCACCGGCGCCCTCGACCCCGACCTGCCCGAGCTCACCGTCGAGGGCACCCACGACCGCTGGACCGCCGTGCCGCTGCTGCGCGACGGCGAAGCCCGCATCGTCCTGCTCGACCCCCAGGGCCGCGTGACCTGGAGCTACCGCGATCCCGGCGAGCTGTCCGTCTTCCGCGCCCTGGTCGCGCGCGACGGCTCGGGCCTGATCTACAACTCCGTCGTCCGCGGCGGGCTGCCGGCCGAGGACTCCGCGCTGATCCGGGTCTCGTGGGACGGCGCGACGGTGGAGCGGGTCGACGTGCCGAACCTGGCCCACGACTTCGTGGAGCTGCCCGACGGCACCCTCGTGAGCCTGGCGTTCCAGGACCGCGACGGCGTGCTCGGCAACGCGCTGCTGGCCGTCGACCGCGCGGGCACCGTCACCGAGCTGTGGAACAGCTGGGACTGCTTCGATCCCGACGCCGATCCGGGCGACGACCCGGCCCAGGGCTGGACCCACGCCAACGCCCTGGACTACGACGCCGAGCGCGACGTGTTCCTCGTCGGGCTGCGCAACCTGTCCACGCTGGTCGCGGTCGACCGCGCCACCGGCACCTGCCGCTGGTCGCTCGGCGTGGCCGGCGATCTGGCTGCCTCCGGCGGGAGCTTCCTCCACGAGCACCAGTTCCACCTGCTGTCGGACCGCGTGCTGGTGTTCGACAACGACGGCGCCGCGGGCCGCGAGTCCCGCATGCTCGAGTACGCCCTCGACGAGGGCGCAGGCACCGCCGAGGTCGTGCGCGAGATCCACGCCGACCCGCCGCTGTTCAGCTTCATCCTCGGCGACGTGCACCGCCTGCCCGACGGCGACACGCTCGTCGCCTGGGGCACGGGCGCCGCGCTCGACCGCTACGCGCCCGACGACACCCGCACCTTCCGGGCGGCGCTGCCGAACGGCAACGTGTACGGCTTCTTCCAGATCCTGGACGATCCCTACACGGTGCCCTGACGGCTACTTGCAGCTCACCGGCTGCGACAGCACCCGCACCTCCTGCGCGAACAGGATGGTGTCGAAGGTGCGGTCGAGCGTGCCGCTGTGGAAGTTGGTCATCGGCACACCGCCGGCGGCCGCGACGGGCTGACCCTTCGCGATCTTGCTGAGCGGGGCCGCGACCCACAGCTGCTCGTCGTTGCAGCCCGCCAGGTGCAGGTAGGTGTAGCCGCCGCTGTTCATCGTCTCGAGCACGGTGCCCGGCCACTCGTCGTCGCCCGGCGGGCCCGCGCGCTGGGGCCGGGCGCCCGGCTTCGCCCCCGCCTGGTCCGGCAGCGGCGCGCAGGCCGGCACCTCCGAGGCCTCCACCGTGCGGAACCACGGCACGAACAGGATCATGTCGAAGTCCCGGCCGAGCGACGGCGCCTTGAACTGCGTCATCACCGTGCCCATCGGCATGGAGACCGACTGGCCCACCTCGAGCGGGGTGACGGGGCCGGCGACCCACGCCTCCATCCCGCACGCGTCGAGCCGCGCGAACGTGTAGCCGCCCGAGTCCATCGACTCGAGCACCTTGCCGTACCGCGCGGGCGTGTCGTCGTCCTCCGTGAGCGGCTCGGTCCGCTGCGGTGCGGTGACCGCCTCCTCGGGCGCGGCCTCCGGCGCGGCCGGCGCAGCCCCTTCGGGCGCGGCCTCCGGGCCTCCGGCGCACCCCGCCACGATCAGCGCTGCTGCCCCCATCCACCTGCCGAACATCCCTGCCTCCGCGCGGTCGAGTCGGGCAGTGATACCACACGGGCGCCGTCCCACGGCAGGTCGCCGGCGGCACCGAAACAACTCGGGACACCTGTGGTAGCCTCGCCCGCATGTCACTCGGACGGGCGCTGTGGGTGGGAGGACTGTGTTGGGTGCTGCTCGGCAGCGGCCCGGCCCTGGCGACGACCGGCGGGCCGGCGCCCAACGTCGACACCGACGGCGACGGGCTCACCGACGCGGAGGAGGAGGCGCTCGGCACCGACCCGACGCTGCCCGACAGCGACTGGGATCGCCTGTCCGACTACGACGAGGTGTACCTCTACGGCACGTCTCCGGTGGACTACGACACCGACCAGGACGGCCTCAGCGACGAGGAGGACCTCCAGTGGGGCACGAACCCCCTCGATCCCGACTGCGACGGCGACGGGCTGCTCGACGGCGAGGAGATCTGGTGGTTCGGCAGCGACCCGTGGGACGCCGACACCGACCGGGACGGCCTCGACGACGGCTTCGAGGCGCACCAGCTCGGCACCGACCCGACCGACCGCGACACCGACGGCGACGGGCTGTGGGACGGGGACGAGGTCGGCTTCAGCGATCCGTTCGATCGCGACAGCGACGACGACGGGCTGTGGGACGGCGACGAGTACGCGCTCGGCACCGATCCCTGGTGGTGGGATACCGACGACGACTGGATCAGCGACGCCGACGAGGTCACCTACGGCCTCGACCCGCGCGATCCCGACACCGACGGCGACCACCTGACCGACGGCGAGGAGCAGCTCCAGCTCGGCACCGATCCGCTGGTCGCCGACAGCGACGGCGACGGCCTCGACGACGGCGTGGAGATCCGCGATCACCACACCGACCCCAACGAGCCCGACACCGACGGCGGCGGTGGCAGCCCACCCCGGGCGGACCCCGGCGCCCCCGCCACCCCCCAACCAGCCAGACGACGTCGACGTCGACGGGGACGGCCTGTCGGCCGCCGAGGAGGCCGTCCTCGGCACCGACCCGAACGACCCCGACACCGACCACGACGGCTTCCTCGACGGTGAGGATCCCGGCCCCACGGATCCCACCGTGCCCGACGCCGACGGCGACGGCCTTCGCGACGAGGACGAGCTCGCGGCCGGCCTCGACCCCGCCGACCCCGACTCCGACGGAGACGGGGTGCTCGACGGCGTCGACCCGTCCCCGGCCGACGCCGGCGGCGCCCTGGTCGCGGCCCCCGATCCCCAAGTCGGGTGCGACACGGGCGGGCGCGCCAGTGGGGCGCTCGGGCTGCTGCTCGCGGCGGCGCTGGTGCGGCGCCGCCGCCGTTGACCAGCCTGCAACCCCCCGGCGCCACCGGGGATCGAAGGTCGTCGGCGCCGGTGCGGGAGGGTTATCTGCGCTGGTGCGCACGGCGCGAGCGGGATCGGCACAGCTGCCGGCCCAGCAGACGGAGAGACCGGTGGCGAATCGTCTGAGCGGGGAGACCAGCCCCTACCTCCTGCAGCACGCCGACAACCCGGTCGACTGGTACCCCTGGGGCCCGGAGGCATTTGCCGAGGCGGCGCGCCGGGAGGTGCCCATCCTCCTCTCGATCGGCTACTCCGCCTGCCACTGGTGCCACGTCATGGAGCGCGAGTCGTTCCAGAACCCGCTGGTCGCCTCGCGGATGAACAGCCTCTTCGTCAACGTGAAGGTCGACCGCGAGGAGCGGCCCGACGTGGACGAGCTGTACATGCGGGCCGTGCAGGCCTTCAACCGCGGCGGCGGCGGCTGGCCGATGACCGTGTTCCTGACCCCGGAGGGCGTCCCGTTCTTCGGCGGCACCTACTTCCCGCCGGTGGCGCGGGGCGGGATGCCCGGCCTCGTCGACGTGCTGAACCAGGTCTCCGAGATCTGGCGCCGGCAGCCCGAGCAGGTCCAGGAGGTCACCCGCCAGATCACCGAGGTGCTCGACGGCGCGACGAACGGGCCTGCGCGCATGCTGTCGCGCGACTGGCTCACCCCCGTCGCCTCGGCCGCGGCCGCGGAGCAGGACCCGATCGACGGCGGCTTCGGCGGCGCCCCGAAGTTCCCGCCCCACGGCACGCTCGCCGCGCTCCTCGCCCAGGCGCGCCGCACCGGCGACGAGGGCGTGCTCGGCATGGTCACCCGCACGCTCGACGCCATGGCGCGCGGCGGGATGTACGACCTCGTGGGCGGCGGCTTCTGCCGCTACTCGGTCGACGGCCAGTGGCGGATCCCGCACTTCGAGAAGATGCTGTACGACACGGCGCAGCTCGTCCCGATCTACGTCGACGCCTGGAAGGTGACCGGGCGCGAGCGCTACGCCACGGTCGTGCGCGAGTCCATCGGCTGGGCGCTCCGCGAGATGCGGCTCGAAAGCGGCGCCTTCGCCTCGAGCCTCGACGCCGACAGCGACGGGCGCGAGGGCGCGTACTACGTCTTCACCCCCGACGAGCTGGTCGCCGCGCTCGGCGACGCCCTCGGCCTGCGGGTGGCCGCCATGCTCGAGGTCACGCCCGAGGGCACCTTCGAGGACGGCACGAGCGTGATCCGCCTCGAGGCCCCGCGCGACACGCTCCCGCCGGGCGACGCCGCCGTGCTCGACAACGCGCTGCCGCGCCTGCGCCAGCTGCGTGCCACCCGCACCCCGCCCGCGCGCGACGACAAGGCGATCGTCGCCGGGAACGCGCTCATGATCAGCGCGATCGCCCGGGCCGGCGCCGCCATGGGCGAGCCGGAGTGGGTCGCCGCCGCCGTCGCGGCCTACGACCACCTCGCCGAGGCCGCCGTGGTCGACGGGCGCTGGATGCGCAGCGTCAAGGACGGGCGCGCGCTGGTCCCCGCCTTCGCCGACGACCACGCGAACCTGCTCGTGGCCGCCGTCGACCTGTACGAGGCCACCTTCGATCCGCGCTGGATCGCCGCCGCCGAGGGCCTGGCCCGCACGCTCGTCGACCGCTTCTGGGACGCCGAGCGCGAGTCGCTCGCGCTCGTGGGGAGCGACCAGCCGAAGCTGTTCGCCCGCACCCGCCCGGCGATCGGCGGCGCCGAGCCCGGCCCCGTGGGGATGGCCGCGCTGGGGCTCGTCCGGCTCGCCCGGCTCTCGGCGGATCCCGCCTGGGAGGACTGGGCCGACAAGATCCTGCGCGAGGCGCAGCCCTGGCTGTCGCGCGCGCCGCGCGCCATCGGGGTCGAGGCGCTGGCCGGGGCCTGGCTCGCCGGCGGCGCCGAGGTCGCCGTCGTGGGCGCGGCCGACGATCCCGCCACCGCCGCGCTCCTCGACGAGGTGCGCAGCCGGTACCTCCCGTTCACCGTCGTCGCGCGGGCCGCGCCCGGCGAGGTGCCGCTGCCCTGGCTCGAGGGCAAGCAGGCCGTGGGGGGCAAGCCCACCGCCTACCTGTGCGAGGGGCACACCTGCCAGCTGCCCACGGCCGATGCCGAGGCGTTCGGCGCCCAGCTCGAGGCCCACGCCGTGCAGCCGCTCCCGCTGACCCAGGCGGCCGGCGCCCGGGTCCACGCGCCGCCGCTGCCCACGGCGCCCGAGGCCTGGCTCGGCCTCGACGGCCGGCCCGTGCCCACGCTCGAGGCCCTCCGCGGCCAGGTCGTGGTGCTCGACTTCTGGACCCACTGCTGCATCAACTGCCTGCACGTGCTCCCCGAGCTCGCCGCGATCGAGGAGCGCTTCGCCGGCCAGCCCGTGACCGTGCTCGGCATCCACTGCGCCAAGTTCCCGGCCGAGGAGATCGCGGAGAACGTCCGCAACGCCATGGCCCGCCACGGCGTGCACCACCCGGTGCTGCTCGACCCCGGTCACGACGTGTGGGAGGAGTACGCCGTCCGCAGCTGGCCCACCCTGGTGGTGCTCGACGCCACCGGCAAGATCGCGCTGCACCAGCCCGGCGAGATCACCCGCGAGGAGCTCGGCAAGGTGGTCGAGGCGCTCCTGGGCGAGGGGCGCGCCCAGGGGATCCTCGCCGCGGCGCCGCCCGCGCCCGGGCCCGCTGCGCCGGCCGAGGGCGGGCCCCTGCTGCGGTTCCCGGGCAAGGTCCACGTCTGGCCCGACGCCTTCGAGCAGGAGATGGGCGCCGAGGTCTCCGACGGCGAGGGCCGGCTCTACGTCAGCGACACCGGCAACCACCGCATCCTCGCCTACCGGCTCACCCACGGCGAAGATGGCTGGCCCATCGCCACCCGCGAGGCCGTCTACGGCGCGGGCACCCCCGGCCTCACCGACGGCGCCGCCGAGGTCGCGCAGTTCCGCGGGCCCCAGGGCGTCCGCCGGTTCGACGACACCCTCTACGTCGCCGACACCGACAACCACGCCCTGCGCGCCGTCGACCTGCGCACGGGCGCGGTGCGCACGCTCGCCGGCACGGGCCGCAAGGCCGTCGCCGCGCCCACCCGGGAGGGGCTCGCGGCGCCGCGCTCGCTCGACCTCCGCTCCCCGTGGGACGTGGAGGTGATGCCCATGAAGCACCACCACATCGTGTTCGTCGCGATGGCCGGCAGCCACCAGCTGTGGGTCTACGCCGCCGGGCACCTGGGCATGCACACCGGCAGCGGCCGCGAGGACCACGTCGACGGCCCCGCGGCGGCCGCCGCCCTGGCGCAGCCCTCCGCGCTGGCGCTGCTCGGCCGCTACCTGCTGTTCGTCGACGCCGAGACGAGCTCGGTGCGCGCCGTCGACCTGCAGTCGCACCAGGTGGTGACCGTGGTGGGGCGCGGCCTGTTCGACTTCGGCGACGTCGACGGCACGGCCGAGGTCGTCCGCCTGCAGCACCCGCTCGGCATCACCTTCGTGGGCGACGTGGTCTACGTCGCCGACACCTTCAACGGGAAGGTCAAGGCGATCGGCCTGCAGTCCGGCGAGACCACCACCGTGCTCGGCGGCGACGGCACCTTGTCGGATCCGGGGGGGATCGCGCGGATCGGCCGCCACCTCGTGGTCGCCGACACCAACCACCACCGCCTGCTGGTGGTCGATCCCGCCGACGGGTCGAGCCGGGAGCTCGACCTCGGCACCTGACACGGCGCTCAATTCTCCGCGGCGGGGGCCGAGCAGGGAGGTGGAGGTGCGTTGGCCTTCCCCCTGGACCAGCTGCGGCGCGGTCACGGTGTCGACCTCTCGCTGCAGGCGCGCCTGGTGCTGCCGCTGACGGTGGGCCTGGGAGCCATCGCCCTCCTGGTGCTGGCGGTCCTGCCCTGGCGGACCGAGGCGCTGCTCGGCAGCGTGCCGCCCGCCGAGGTGGCCCTCCTGCGCGACGGCGACCGCATCACCGGGAGCTACGGCGCGGCGCGCCCGGCGTCGCCCACCGCGGGCACCTGGCGGGAGGGCGCGCGCGTCTGGGTCCAGATCCCGCTCGCCGACGGCGAAGGCGCCCTGCTCGCCGGCTTCGACGCGCAGCGGCTCGACGCCGCCTTCCGGCTCCGCCTGCTCGCCGGCGGCGCGCTGGCGCTCGGGCTGTGGGCCGCCGGCACCGCCGTCGCCTGGGCCTACGGCCGGCGCCTGTCGCACCCGCTGCACCAGCTCACCGACGCCGCCCGCAACTACGATCCCCACGCCATCGCCGAGAACGCCGCCCGCCTGCTGCCCGAGCGGGACTACCGCGACGAGCGGGTGGTGCTCGGCCAGGCCTTCGTCACGATGTCGCTGCGGCTCGCCACCCAGCTCAAGCTGCTCGACGAGGAGCGGCACCGCGCGCTGATGGCCGA
The DNA here is from genome assembly GCA_041389545.1 of Myxococcota bacterium. GTDB lineage: Bacteria > Myxococcota_A > UBA796 > UBA796 > JACKER01. The sequence goes on from JAWKRQ010000010.1 coordinate 176,063, forward strand.
GGAGCAGGCCGTCGCCGCGAACCACCAGAAGTCGCAGTTCCTCGCGAACATGAGCCACGAGCTGCGCACGCCGCTCAACGCCATCATCGGCTACGCCGAGATGCTCGGCGACGAGGTCGAGCCGGCGCAGCAGCCCGACATCCACAAGATCCTGCGCGCCTCGAGCCACCTGCTCGCGCTGATCAACGACGTGCTCGACCTGTCGAAGGTCGAGGCGGACCAGATGGAGATCGTCGCCGTCTCGATGGATCCGGGCCGCCTGGTCGAGGAGGTCGCCACGAGCGTGCAGCCGGCGATGATCGCCCACCACAACCAGCTCGTGGTCAACGTCCACACCGACCTGCTGCCCATGGTCGGCGATCCGCTGCGCCTGCGGCAGTGCCTCTACAACCTGCTGTCCAACGCGGCCAAGTTCACCGAGGACGGCGAGGTGCGGATCGAGGCCTACAGCGAGGGCCGGTTCCAGATCTTCGACGTGACCGACAGCGGCATCGGGATGTCGCCCGAGCAGCTCGAGCGCCTGTTCCAGCCGTTCACCCAGGTCGATCCGTCGTACACCCGCCGCCACGGCGGCACGGGCCTGGGGCTCGCGCTGACCCGCCGGCTGTGCCGCGCCATGGGCGGCGACGTCACCGTGACGTCGACGCCAGGGCGGGGGAGCACCTTCACCATCCGGCTGCCGGCCATCTCGCCGCACTCGAGCCTGGCATCGTCGGAGGCGCCGCCGCTGTTCCTCACCCGGCCGCGGTGACCATCGGCAGGTGCGGGATGCCGTCCTCGTCGTAGCCGGGGCCGCAGACGGCGTAGCCGAGCGAGCCGTAGAAGCCCGCGAGGTGGGCCTGCGCGGAGACGCGGATCGCGCAGCGGCCCCAGGTGGCGCGCACCCGCGCGGCCCCCTCGCGCATCAGCGGCCGGCCGAGCCCGTCCCGCGGACCTCGGGGGCCGTCACCACGCGCCCGATGGTCGCCACGCCGGCCGGATCGGGCGCGAAGGCCCGGAGATACGCCGCGACACGCCCGTCGCGGAGCCCGAGGAGGTGGTGCGCCTGCGGGTCGCGGCCGTCGGCGTCGAGGTAGACGCAGGTCTGCTCGACCACGAACACCCGCTGGCGGAGCATCAGCGCGTCGTAGAGCAGGTCAGCGGGGAGCGCCGGCCAGTCGAGCCAGCGCCAGTCGAGATCTTCGCCCATGCGCCGAGGTGACACGGATGTCGCGATCCGGCTCGCGGCCGCGGTCAGGAGTATGTCAAGCTAGCTTGGAAGCCGTCGGATCGAGATGGCACGTCCGTTGCACTCTCGACGGTGACGCCCGGAGGTTGGCCATGCTCGCACCGCTGCTCACCACGCTCGCCCTCACGCCGTCCGCAGACGCCTGCGGCTGGCTTCTTCTGCGACCGCAACAACCCCGTCGACCAGAGCGGGGAAGACATCGTGTTCTCCGTCGACGACGTCGCCGACACGACCACGGCGCACATCCAGATCGCCTACGAGGGCGCGGCCGAGGAGTTCGCCTGGATCCTGCCCGTCGCCACCGAGCCGCACGTGCTGCTGTCGACCGACCGCCTCTTCCAGGAGCTCGACTGGCGCACCCGCACCCAGTTCCAGCTCGACGTGGTCGAGCGCTGGCACTGCACCGGCAGCCGCGGCTACGGCTACGGCTACGACGCCGCGGGCGTCGCCGACACGGGCTCCACCTTCTCCTCGAGCAGCAACGGGGGCGGGGTCCAGGTCGTCTCGCAGGACCAGGTCGGGCCCTACGACACCGTCGTCCTGCGCGCCCGCAGCGCCACCGAGCTGCTCGACTGGCTGCAGGCCAACGACTACTCGCTGCCCGACACGCTCGACGCCGTGCTCACCCCCTACATCGCCGAGGAGTCCTACTTCGTCGCGCTCAAGCTCCACAAGGACACCGACGTGGGCGCGCTGCAGCCCGTGGCCATCCAGTACCCGGGCCAGGGCGTGTCGATCCCCATCCAGCTCACCTCCGTCGCCGCCACCCCCGACATGCGGCTGCACGTCTACGTCGCCGGCAAGTCCCGCGCCGTCCCCGACAGCTACCTGCACGTCACGGTCAACGACCTCGTGGTGGACTGGTTCTCCCGCGGCGCCAACTACGACGACGCCATCACCGTCGCCGCCGACGAGGCCGGCGGCCAGGCGTTCGCGACCGACTACTCCGGTTCGAGCGACATCATGAAGGACGTGCTGTTCCGCCCCGGACAGTTCGACATCCAGGCGCTCGCGAGCGCGCCCGACGCCTACGCGTTCTTCGACGAGCTCCTCCGCCAGGGCTTCATCGGCGACGCGCAGCTGCTCGCGCTGTTCCGCCAGTACCTCCCGGCGCCGGCGGGCGTGGACGAGCAGGACTTCTACAACTGCCTGCGCTGCTACCAGCCGCAGGTCGACCAGATCCCGTTCGACGCGCCCGCCTTCGCCGCCGCGATCGACGAGGCGATCGTGACGCCGCTGCGCGACGCCCAGCAGATGCTCGACCGCAACCCGCACCTGAGCCGCCTGACGAGCTCGGTGTCGCCGCACGAGATGACCGTCGACCCGACCTTCGTGTTCAACCCCGACATGGACCAGGACATCAGCAACACCCGCGGCGCCACGCTCGAGATGCTGTGCGGGATGGGCGGGGAGTGGTCGAGCGCGCCGCGCCGCCTCGTGCTGGCCGACGGCCGCGCCTACGACCTGCCGTCCGAGGACTGGTTCCGCGACGCCGGCACGACCGAGTACGAGTACCTCTCGGAGCTCATGAGCCACTACGCCCTCGTGATCGAGGACACGTCGAGCTCCGGGCAGGGCGTGGTGCTGGCCGACTTCACCCAGGAGGCCTTCGACGAGGCCGCGGCGTTCAACGAGCGCCAGGCCGACGCCGAGGCCAAGGGCTGCGGCTGCAGCACCGGCGGGGTCGCGGGCTCGGTCGCGCTGCTGCCGCTGGTGGGCCTGGTCCTCCGCCGCCGCCGGAACGGCTGAGCCCATGCCGCGCGCCCTGTCCGTGGTGTGGCTCGGGCTGATGGCGGCCTGCGCGCCGCCGCCCGAGACGACGACGACCGACCCGTTCGAGCACCCCTGTGCCACCGACGCCGGGCGGCTCGATCTGGCCCCGCCGGGCGGGGACTTCGGCGACATCACGCCGGACGGGCCGCTGTGGTGCGGCAACCCGCCCCAGGGCGGCGCCCCGTACACGCCATTCCGGGTGCGGGTGCGCGGGCCCGAGGCGTTCAAGGAGGGCGTGGCCCTCGAGATGGTCGCCTCGGACGTGCAGACGGGCGAGGAGCTCGCCTACACCGAGCTCACGCTCGGGCTGACCTGCGCGAACGTCGGCGAGAGCGCGGGGTTCTGGGTCGGCTCCGAGGCGCACATGCGCTACGACGGCTGGGGCCTCGACGAGCTCGACGGGCGCACCGCCGCGATCACCGTCACGGGCACGGCGATCAGCGACGCGTCGGTCGAGGTGGTGGCCGAGCACGAGGTCGTGCTGGTGCTCGAGCGGACGCCGCGCGCTGACCCGGGTTATCGCTGCTGCGTGCTGCTGACGCTGCCGCTGCTCGACCCGTCCGCCTGGATCCGGGTCGACGATCCCGACTACCCCGGGGCCCTCGCGCGGTCGCCGTCCGGCGCGGTGCTCGCCGCGCCGCCGACCGACGGCACGCCCTGGCGCCCCGAGTCGCTCCCCGTCCTCGACGACGTCGACCCCGCGCTCGCGCTGCCGGGCGAGCTCGGCGACCCCGTCCCGCTCACCCACGCCGACCTGTGGCACGAGCGCGGCTTCCTGGGGCAGGGGGTCAAGGTCGCGATCTTCGACCTGGCCTGGTTCGGCGGCGAGACCGATCCGGCCGTGCTCGGCGACCACGTCACCACCCACGACTGCTACACTACGCCGAGCTGCGAGGCGCCCTTCGACCCGCTGCGGCCGCACGCCGCGAACCAGGGCGGCGTCCACGGCTGGGGCTGCGCCGAGGCCATCCACCGCATCGCGCCCGAAGCCGAGCTGCACCTCTACCGCACCGACTCGCTGACGCTGCTCGAGAGCGCGTCCGCCTCGGCCGCGCGGGAGGGCGTCGACGTGATCAGCCTGTCGATGTCGTTCTACAGCGACTCCTTCGGCGACGGCACCGGGCCCCACGCCGAGCTGATCGACGAGCTGACGGCCGCGGGCGCGCTGATGGTCACGAGCTCGGGCAACGACGGCCGCCTGCACTGGGGCGGCACCTACGTCGACGCCGACGGCGACGGGCGGATGGACGGCGACGGCGACAACGGCGCGTGGCTGTACCTCGATCGGTCCGTCGGGATCTCGCTGTACTGGGACCAGTTCGGCCTGCGGTGCGGCCAGACCGACCTCGACCTGGTGATCGTGGCGCCGGACGGCGACATCGTCGGGCGCTCCGACGCGCGGCAGCCGCCGACCGGCAGCCAGCAGTGCCGCCCCATCGACGCCGTGACCCCGTCGGTGCCCGAGCCCGGCTGGTACCGGGTCGAGGTGCACCACCACAGCGGGAGCCGCGTCGGGGTGCAGGTGAGCGTGGTGGCGAAGGGCGGGCAGTTCCTCGACCCCGTGCCCGACGGCTCGGTCGTCGACCCCGGCTCGCAGCCGCTCGCGAAGGCGGTCGGCGCGGTGCGGGCCACCGGCTACGGCGTGGGGCCGCTCGAGCCCTACTCGTCGTGGGGGATGACCGGGATGCGGCAGCCGAAGCCCGAGATCGCCGGGCCGGACGGCCTGTCGGTCACGCCGTACGGCGCGGTCGGGTTCTACGGCACGAGCGCGAGCACGCCCGTGGTGGCGGGGCTGGTGGCGCTGGTCATGTCGGAGGACCCGTCGCTGTCGTCGTCGGAGGCGTTCGCGGGGCTGCAGGGCTGGGCCCAGCCGCCCCCGCGCGACGATCCCGACCGCGAGGGCTACGGCGCGGGGATGGCCCGGCTGCCCGACCTGTGGGGCGCCCCGCCCGTGGGCTGCGGGGAGCGGCCGCTGGTGGGCGCGGTGTTCGGCTTCCTCGGGGCGCCATGGTGGTGGCGGCGCCGGCGGGCGCTGTGGGAGCGGCGAGCGCGATGATCGAGCACGTGATGCTGTTCAAGCTGGCGGATCCGGCGGCGCGGGAGGCGCTGGCGGCGCGGATGGCGGGGGCGCTGCCGGGCGCGCGGGTGGGGCTGCCGGCGGACCGGGACGCCGAGGTGTGGGACCTGCTCGTGGTGGTGACGGCGCCCGACGCGGCGGCGCTGCGGGACGCGCTCGCGGCCCCGGCGTGGACGGCCCTGCAGGCGGAGGTGGCCGGAGCGGTGCAGGTGCGCAAGGGCTGGACCTTCGCGCTGCGCTCCGGGGCTGCTGCGGCTACTTGACGACGCACTCCACGCGGACCGCGTTGCAGGAGACGCGGACCGTGCCGCCGGGCGTGGCGATGGCCTTGACGCCCGTGTCTTCGAGGCCGCTGCCGAAGTCGGCCCACACGGCGTAGCCGCCGGGGGGCAGCGGGGTGCCGGCGCGGAAGCCGCCGAAGTCGCCCTGGAGCTCCACGGCGAGCGCGTCGCCGTCGACGACGAGCTTGCCGGGCGTGTCGGGAGAGACGGGCGCGGGCGCGACGGCGGCGGGCTCGGGCTCGGGACTCGGTGCGACGGGCTCGGGCGCCGGCGCCGGCGCGGGCTCCGGGTCCTCGTCGACCACGATGACGGGCGCGGGGTGCGCGACGACCCGGGGGCTGGGCTGCGGCTCGGGCGCGGGCGCGGGCTGAGCGGGCGCGGGCTGCGCGGGTTCGGGCTGCGCGGGCGCCGGCTCGGGCGGTGCGGGGGTGGGCTCGGGCGCGGGCTCGGGCTGCGCAGGCGCCGGCTCGGGCTGTGCAGGCGCGGGCTCGGGCTGCGCGGGTGCGGGCGTGGGCGTGTCGATGGACGGCGTCACGGGCGTGGGCGCCGGCACGGGCAGCGGCTGCGGCTCCACCGACGCGGGCACCGGCTGCGGCGAGGTCGCCACGTCGCTCGCGCCGCCGAACCAGTAGAGCGCCACGCCGAACAGCAGGGCGATGCTGATGGCCGGCACCGGCAGCCCCACCGCGAGCATCAGCACGCGGCTCCGAAGGCCGCGCCGCGCCCGGTGCGGCGCTGCGGCCCGTCGACGTCGGGCTCGTCGATGCGGATGGCGAGGGCTCGGGCAGCGCCGGCTCGTCGCCCTCGCCGCCGCGCGCCTCGACGGGGCGTCCTCGGAGGACCCGCCGATGCGCGGCTCGCGGCGCCCCGAGGGCGCGCCGGTGCGCGGACGGGCGGTGGGCGGGGTCTCGGCGGTGGAGTCGTCGCGGCGGCCGGGCATGGGCCCCGGATGCCCGGCCCTTCAAGGCCTCGCCGGTCGACCTGCACCCGGGCGGTGCCCCCGCCGTAGGTGTGGGCTCCGTGGGCGCCTGGCTGCGCGCGCGGCCCGGCCCCGGCACGGGTGTGCCCCGGCTCACCGGCACGGGCGTGCCCCGACCGACGGGCACGGGCGTGGCCGCGCGCCGCGGCGGCGCGGCCACGGGCGTGCGCCGCGCGGGCGGGACCTGGTCGGTCGGCTCGTCGTACACCGACTCCGTGGTCTCGAGCGTCGGCTCCATCACCACGCGGCTGTCGAGCGGCAGCAGGTCACCCACCGTGGGGTCGTCGGCCGCGCCCGAGTCGGTGAGCTCCACCTCGGCCGCCGCCAGCGACGGCGGCGGGAGCAGCCCGGCCTCGACCGAGCGCTGCGGCGGCTCCGAGTGCAGCGCCGAGGCGGCCGTCACCCGAGGCGCCCGCTTCGGGATCTCGAGGGTGCCCTCGGTGAGGTCCATGTCGGTGAGCGGGCCGTCCGACATCGCCGGGTCGGGCCAGCCGCGGTCGCGCGCCCAGCGGCGCAGGTTCGCCCCGGGCATCCGCTCGGCGAGGTCTTCGCAGCGCTGCGCGAGCTCGTAGGGCGCCGGGCGCTCCACCGGGTCCGACGACAGCATGCGGGCCAGCAGCTTGAGGATCGCGGGCGGCGCGCGGGCCGTGAGCTCGGCGAGCCGCGCGTCGACGATCGACTGCAGCCCGCCCTCCTCCTCGACGAACCGGTAGAGGTCGAGGAGCTTGTAGCCCTCGAGGAGCCGCTGGCCGCCGAGGCCCTCGTACAGCGTGCACCCGAGGCCGTACACGTCGATCTCGGGCCCGGGCTCGGACTCCTCGTCGACGAGCCGCTCCGGCGCGAGGTACGGCCAGCTGCCCATCATCAGGTTGGTCTGCGTGCGGCTCTCGCGCTCGACGTTCGCCGCGCGGGCGATGCCGAAGTCGATGAGCTTGGTCTCGCCGTGGATCCCGAGCCGGATGTTCTGCGGCTTCACGTCGCGGTGGACGAGGTGCATCGCTCCCCCACCCGTCGGCGACGGCGTGGTCCACGCCGCGTGGAGCGCCTCGGCCACCCGGCCGACGACCTCGACCAGCGCGCGGCGCGGGAACGGGTCGCGCGGGCCGCTGTTCAGCGCGCCGTGGAGGTCCTGCCCCTCGATGTACTCGGTGACCAGGGCGACGCGCCCCGCGAGCAGCACCAGATCGTAGACCTTGACGATCCCCGGGTGGTTGAGCGCCCCGAGCAGCCGCCCCTCGTCGGTGAGGCGCCGCACGGCGTCGCTCTTCGGGTCGAGGTCGGTGGCCAGCACCTTGACGGCGACCTCGGTGGACACGCCGCCGTCGCGCCACATGGTGGCGCGGTAGACCTCGCCGAACCCACCGCGGCCGAGGCACTGGTGAAAGCGGAACCGCCGGGGGTTCTCAGGGGACGATCCGGGAGCGACCTGGGAGGTACCATTCGGAGTCGGTGTTCCGCCTTTGGGGTCGCAGATCTGCGCGGCCCGCCACGAGTGGACCGCCTGGAGTGTACCACGGTGACCAGTCCGCGGCACGGACCGCCGGCGCACGGTGCGGCGGCGCCGGGGTCGAGGTAACCTGCACCCCGCTGGAGGCACGGTGGCACGCCCGATCCCGGACCTGCATCGCCAAGCGGCCGTCGGGCTGCTCGCCTGCGTCGCCGGGTGCGTGGGGGTCGCCTACGATCCGCCCACCTCGCCGTCGCGCTGGGTGGAGGCCGGTGCGGTCGACGCCCTGGAGGGGCTGCCCGCCAGCGGCTCCGCGCCGCTGCGGGTCGTGGTCCGCGCCGTCAACCTGTTCGGCGCGGCCGTCCCGGCGCCGGATCTGGCGCGCGAGGTCGAGCTCGACGGCGTCTCCGTCCCCGTCGCGCTCGACGGCTTCGGCTACGGCGCCGTCACCGTCGACGCCGTGGGCGCGGCCCGGCTCGAGGGCTTCGATGCGCCCGAGCCGGCCTTCGAGGTCCACGCGCTGCCGCCGTGGCCGGGCCTGCCGCTGCAGCGCGCCTGGCCCGCGCCCGTCGACGCGCCGGAGATCGGCGTGGCCGGCGCGTCAGGCGGCCTCGCCGCGGCGGACGGCGAGGTCTGGTGGGTGGGCGACGGCGCGCCCCCGCACCGCGTCCTCGACGCCGGCCGCGAGATCCTCGGCCTGCGGGCGCGCAACATCGACGTCGACGGGGTGCTCGACGCGGTCGCGTGGACGTCCGACCGCGTGTTCCTGCTCCGCGGCCGCTCGGGCGGCGGCATGGGCTGGGTCGGCGCCCTCGAGGCGGAGGGCCGCTCGGTCGCCGGGGTCGACGTGGGCGACCTGTCGGGCGACAACCTGCCCGACCTGGCCGTCGCCTGGGTCGACGAGGCCGGGCGCGGGCTGCTCGACGTGCTGGAGGGCGACGGGCTGTTCCGGTTCACCGCGGCCCAGCCGCGCACGCTGCCGGGCAAGCCCACCTCGCTCGTCATCGCCGACAACACCGGCGAGGGCATCGCGCAGGTCACGGTGCTGCAGGAGGAGGGCGACTGGGCGCGGTTCGTGCTCGGGGGCGTGGGGGACGACGGTGTCGGGCGCTACATCCCCGTCGGGCCGCGCGCCCCGGTGAGCACGCTCGCCATCCCGTTCGGCAGCGCGCTGCTCCCCACGGGCGACGTGAACGGCGACGACGGCGCCGAGATCACCATCGCCGCCCCGCGCTACGACGGCGAGGGCCGCGACATGTGGTTCGTCGACGTGGCCACCGACGCCGTCGCCTGCGCGTCGGGCGCCACCGATGCCCAGTGCGGCACCCAGTTCCTCGGGCTCGAGCAGGAGCCCGGCGCCTGGCTCGACGTCTTCGACGCCAACGGCGACTACCACGCCGACATCCTGCTCGAGCGCGACGATCGGCCCGAGGGCGTGGCGTCGCTCGTGGTCGTGGCCGTCGACCCGCTCGCGCCGACCGAGTCGTACACCAAGGCCCGGATCCTCGATCTGCCCGACTACGGGCCCATGGCCTGGAACGACTTCGATCGCGACGGCTCGGGCGACCTGTTCCTCGCGGCGGGCCCGGCCTGGCGCCGGTGGCAGGGGCGCGGCTTCGCCGACGTGGAGCGGTTCTGGGAGCCCGTGCTCACGCCGCTCGCCGTGGCGGCGGCCGGGGTGGAGGGCCCGCTGGCGCTGCTCGAGGCCGACGGCGACCCCGGCACCATCGAGGCCGTGGTCGGCCTGCGCGACGGCGGCGACACGCTGGTGCGCCTGCTGCGCTACCCGGTCGGCGGCGGCGTGCGGGCCACGAACCTCGGCCAGGTCGTCGTCGGGACGGGCGGGCCGGTGGACGACCTCGCCGTGTGCGACGGCGACGTGTTCGTCACGGCGAGCGGGCACACCCTGCGCCTGGCCGCGAGCGATGCCGGCCTGACCGTGGCCGCCGACGTGGCGACGGGCGCCGACCGCGTCGCGTGCGGCGAGGGCCCCGACGGCGCCACCGTCGCCACCCTGGAGTCGGGCCGGGTGCAGCTGCGCAACCGCGCCCTCGGCGCGATCGGCGCGGCGGAGGACGCCGCGGGCGCCGGCGACGTGGCCCTCGGTGTGGTGGCGGGGGTCGCGCGGGTCGCCACCTGCGTCGCGCCCTGCGGCGCCGCGTACTGGCCGCTCGGCGCCGACGGCGTCTTCGCGCTGGGCGACGCCGAGCGCCTCGTCGTCGACGCGGGGCAGGCGCGGCGGGTGCCGGGCAGCGGCGAGCCGGCGATCGCCGACGTGGACGGCGACGGTCGGCTCGACCTCGTGGCCTACGACGAGGCGCGGCACCTGCTCTCCGTCTTCCGCAGCGACGGCGAGGGGGTGCCGCTGCCCGAGCTGTTCCACACCGAGCGGGCGCTGCTGGGGCCCGTCTCCTTCGCCGACGGCGACGGCGACGGCGTCCCGGACCTGTGGTCCGTCTACGTGGCGGAGACGGAGACCGAAGTGGTCTACGTCCCGCAGCCGGGCCCCGCCGAGGACGCCGTCCCGTAGAGAGGCGACGAAGAGGCGACGGATCGGACGCCACGGGTTAACGGGTGCCGCCCTGGAGGCACCGAGGGTACCGGATGGCCGTGCGGGTTGACCGTCCGCCGTCCGGCGACCTATAAGGTCGCGCTCCAGCCGAGGTTCGCACATGCATCGCGCCGTGATCCCCCTGAGCCTGCTGTGTGCCGCGCTTCCGGCGTGTGCGCCCGAGAACGCCAAGCTCACCGAGGGCAAGTACATCGCCTTCCTCTCCGAGGGAACGGCGCTGTCGCTGTCGAAGGGCACGGTGAACCCGAACAAGTACGACGTGCACTACGACCTCGACTGCCGCAACTTCGCGACCCAGTCCGACGAGGACGCGCTGCGCCTCGACAACGCGATCGACATCTGCGACAACGAGGACTGGCCGCCGCAGTACGAAGAGTGGGCCACCCAGGCGGGCTTCCGCGTGGTGACCGAGAAGCTCGACCCCTGGCGGGGCGAGGCGCTCATCACCTCCGAGGGCGACCTCCAGATCGCGTTCCACCACCACGTGCCGGGCGGCGGCGACATGCGGTTCGTGATCGCCATCGATCCGGACTTCGGGCCCACCACCTGCGTGCAGGACCCCAACGGCGGTGTGAAGCGGGTCCCGCTCGACGGCGACTGGATCGGCGAGTGGAGCAAGGAGCTCGACTGGATCCGCAGCCTCCCCGAGGACCAGCAGCGGGGCTACGAGCCGCTGCTCGGGCCCGAGCTCGACGGCGGCCGGCTGTGGTTCCTCAACGCCTACGGCTACCAGCTGAACCCGGTCGACGTCGACGGCCAGCTGTGGGATCTGCCGCCCCAGTGGGTCTCCGGCGCCGCCCAGGGCCGGTTCGTCGAGGAGAACCTCTTCCACCGCACGCCGCGGTTCGGTGAGCCCTACGTCTACAACCTCCTCGAGGTCGAGGGCTCCACCGGCTCGGGCACGCTGTTCGTCGACGTGGACCCGACCGACCTCTGGTACTGCGACATGGAGGAGGGCGCCGACCCGCACACCGCGCCGTGCGCCGAGGCCCGCCCGAACATGGACGCCCTCGATGCCCGGGTCCGCGAGGTCGCCGACGGCGTCCGCCTCGAGATCGAGGAGATGACGCGGGTCTCGAAGGAGACGGTCGACGGCGAGCAGATCTACGTGGCCGATCCCGAGGCCGACCCGCTGTTCAGCTTCGCGCCCATCCCGCACACCAACTACTGGCGGATCCCCGACGGGCGCCCGCCGGGCCTCGATGGCTGGGCGGAGCTCCACTACAACTACATCGCGTTCTCGAAGGACTCGCTGCTCGAAGAGGGCGGCAGCGCCCGCGGCGCCTTCGCGCTCACGATGGACGCCAGCAGCTCGTCGAGCCGGGTGTTCATCCAGGGCAAGTTCGGATCCCGAAGATCAAGCGCGACAAGTTCACCACGGCCTTCCTCTCGCAGGACAAGCAGATCGAGGCCGGGATCGAGCTGTGCAACGCGGCGTCGGAGCAGGAAGCGAACCCCGGCGCGTCGGCCAAGAACTAGAGACGCGACAAGGCATCCGCGCCAGCGGATGCTGGGCATCGCGAGTCGAGACGCGCGCCGGCGTTCTCCGACGAGACAAGCCGAATGCCTGCCCGACCGGGGTGCGGCGAAGCCGGACCCGCGATCAGGCGGTGCATTCGGCGGCTGCTGCGGTGACCACGTCGACGGATGGTTGGTCGAGTCCTAGGCGCGCGCCCCGACCCACTTGAGCGGGCGCCCCGACAGCGGGGTGCCCACGAAGTCCTCGGCCTCACGCACGATCCGCCAGCCCGCCGCGGCGAAGAGCTGGCGGAGCTCGTCGAGCTCGAACATCCGCAGGGTGAGGTGGCTGCGTCGCTCCGTGCCGTCGGGCCAGCGGTAGACGTAGAGCACGTGGTGGATGCGGCCGGGCTCGTCCCACCAGCCCTGCTCCCAGCTGTCGATGCGCTCGCCGGTCACCGGGTGGCGGAAGGTCCTCGGCTCGAAGCGCTCGTCGGGATCGCGATCGTGGGCGCGGTCGGGCAGGTAGCAGTCGAGGGCGAAGTGCCGCCGAGCTCGAGCCAGCCGGCGATGCGGGAGAGCGCGCGCTGGACGGCGTCGCCGTCGGCGCAGTGGTGGAGCGCGTTGAACGGCCACAGGACGCCGTCGTGGCGGGGAGCGGCGGCGCGGGCTCGCCGAGGTAGTCCGCGCGCACGGTGGTCACGCGCTCGCGCACGGCCGGCGGCTCGGCCTCGAGCTTGCGGCGCAGCCCGTCGAGCATGTTCGGCGCGCGGTCGACGCCGGTGACCCGCACGCCGGCACGCGCGACGGGCGGCGTGAGCCGGCCCGTGCCGCAGCCGAGCCCAGCACGCGGCCGCCGGCCCGCTCGGCGACGGCCACGTAGTGCGCGACGTCCTCGACGTGGTCGGCGTACTCCAGGTCGTAGAGCACGGGATCGTCGTAGGGGTCGGACCCGTCGGTGCTGGTCACGGCGCGCCCGGGGCGGTCCCGCGGCCTCGGCGGCCCAGCGGGCGAGGTGGTGGCCGCCGAGGCGGAGGGCCTCGGCCACGGTGCGGACGGCCTCGCCCGCGCGCGCGGCGAGCGCCGCCAGCCGCAGCCAGCGGGCCAGGCGGTCGGGGGCGGGCGCGGCGGCGAGCGGGATGCCGCCGACGAGGCGGGCGCCGTCGTCGGTCGCCACCAGGCGGCCGACGACCACTCCGCGGGCCACCCGCGCGGGAGGGCGCCGAGGGAGCCAGCCGCCCACGTCTTCGGCGCGATCGCCCGCGCGCCGCCACACCGCGGGCGGGGTGCGCGGCAGCGCGCGCGCCGCCGGGCGGGCGGCGGTCAGGGCGTCGTGGCGGATCCAGCGGTCGAGGAGCACGGCCTTGTCGCCGTCCACCGGGAGCAGCGCGCCCCAGCCGACGGCGGCGACGCGCGCGGCCGCCGGCCAGCGCTCGGGGTCGCGGCCGAGCAGCCGCTCCAGCGCGTCGGGCACCAGCGCGGGGCGAGGTCGGTGCCGATGCGCACCAGATCGGCGTCGGTGAGGAGGTGGGCCGCGGCCACGGCCGCGGGCAGGGCCGGGGCGGGGGCGAGCGGCGCGTGGAGCCCGGCGGCCGCGGCGGCGGCCTCGACCTCGGCCAGCGGGCGCGCCCCGGTCAGCGCCGCCGCCAGCGGCGAGGCGGTGCCGAGCTCGCCGGCGAAGGGGTCGGCCGGGTCGACGGGGGCGGGCCGGGTGCTCGGCCCGGGGCGGCGCTGCGTCACGGCTCGTCCGCCGCGTAGCGCGCGGCGGCGGCCGTCAGCGCCTTGCCCACGGAGCGGCGCAGGGCCGGCGGGGCGAGCACCTCGGCGTCGGCGCCGAAGCCCTGGATCCAGGTCTGCAGCTCGACGGTGACGGCCACGGACATCCGCAGCTCCAGGCGGCCGTCCGGGAGCGTGCGGAAGGTCTGCGTCGGGTGCCAGACGCGCTCGCGGACGTAGGCGCCGGCGCGCTCGACGAACGCGATGGCGACCTCCTGCGGAGGCGCGCTGATGATGCCGAAGGCGTGGGCGATGTGGGCCTCGGGCCGCCAGCCGGTCGGCGGCGAGAAGTGCTCGTTGCGGCGGCGCAGGATGTCGACGAAGCGCTCGACGGCGTAGGTCTTGACCTGGTTGGCGTCGAGGTCGAGCGCGAACAGGTACAGGCCCTGGCGGAACGTGGCGAGCGTGTAGGCGTGCAGGACGCGCAGCGCCTCGACCCCGGTGGCGACGCTGCGGTAGCGCGCCTCCACGGGGTTGTTGTAGACGAGCGCGGTGACCAGCTCGTCGAGCACCTCGGAGACCTGGCGGTAGTCCTTGGCGGGCTCGGGCACGGCGAGGAACTTGGTGTCGAGCTGGCGCGCCAGATCGCGGTGGGCGCGGCTGATGGCGGGCTCGAGGCGCTCGATGGCGCCCTCGAGGTCTTCGGCGAAGCTCGTGCCCTCGAGGAAGTTGAACAGGCGGCGGCCGAAGTGCAGCGACAGGACCTCGGCCAGCGACAGCTGCACGCCGGTGCGCCGCCAGCGCGGGTCGAGGGTGATGAGACGGTCGTCGCCGCGCCCCTCGTCGCGGACGGGGAGGTCGAGCTCGCGCAGATCGGCCAGGTACCGGCGCAGGGAGCGCGCGTCGAGCTCGAAGCGCTCGGCGAGCTCGCTGGCGCGGACCCCGCCGCGGCGGGTCATCAGCTCCAGCATCCGGACCAGCTTCTGTCCCTTGTTCATCCCGACGCATCTATGCTCGGAGGCCCGCGGGTGCCCGCGGGATTGCGCGAGCGGAGCCGGCGGGAGCGCGATGCGGCCGCTTGCCGAGCTTCGACCGCCATGAGCTCGCGGTCGCATGGCGCTCCCGTCGCGCGAGCACGCGCCATGATGACGCGCGCACCACTGAACACTCGACACCTGAACGCGAGTGCAGTATCTGAGGGGTGTGAGCCGAGCGGGGGTCCGATGGCGGGCGAAGCGGTGGTGACGGCGCTGGTGATCGGGATCGTGGTCGGGAGCGGGATCGCGGCGCTGCCGTGGACGAATGGGGAGATCCGCGGCAGCGTCCGCGCCTTCGCCACGCTGGCGGCGCTGCCGGCGCTGGCGGTGCTGGCGGTGGTGAGCCGGCGGCTGCGTCCGTCGGAAATGGTGCTGGCGGGCGAAAGGGGACTATTGGCGGGCAGGCGCTGAGCAGATCTGGCGACGATGTCCGCTGGCTGCGCCTGACCGACAGGGTCCCCCGCCCGGCGGCACCGTAAGGATTGTGCTGGCGGGCGAAAGGGGACGATTGGCGGGCAGGCGCTGAGCAGATCTGGCGACGATGCCCGCTGGCTGCGCCTGACCGACAGGTCCCCGCCCGGCGGCACCGTAAGGATTGTGCTGGCGGGCGAAGGGGACGATTGGCGGGCAGGCGCTGAGCAGATCTGGCGACGATGTCCGCTGGCTGCGCCTGACCGACAGGGTCCCCGCCCGGCGGCACCGTCAGGGTGGTACGGGTGGGGTGAAGGGGGCGGCTTGGCGAGCTGGGAGGAGGTCGACGCCGCGGCGATGCGGCTGCCGGAGGTGACCCGCGACGGGCGCTCGTGGCGGGTGCGGAACAAGCCGCTGGCCTGGGGAGCGGCCGCTGCGGGCGACCGATCGTGCCGCCCTCGGCGCCTCCGCGCCCGAGGGCGACATCCTGGGCCTGCGCACGGTCGACCTGGCGGCGAAGGAGGAGCTGCTGGCGGCGTTCCCCGAGGTGTTCTTCACCACGCCCCACTTCGACGGCTACCCCGCGGTGCTGGCGCGGCTCGCGCCGCTGCCGGCCGACCTCGTCGGCGAGCTGCTGCTGCGGATCTGGCGGGAGCGCGCGCCGAAGCGGGTGGTGAAGGCGTTCCTGGAGGGCTGACCGGCGCCGGCGCCGGGGCCGTGTCGGGAGGGGCCGGCGCGTGCTACGATCAGGGTCCATCCGTGTCCATCCCGTCCCGTCCCGCCTCCGCCCGCCCGCCCACCCCACGCCGCAAGGTCCCCCAGGAATGCCCATGGAACTCGCGCCCCCGGGAAGCCCGGCGCCCCGCGCCCGGCCCCGAGGACGCCGGCACCACCGGCGCCCCCGCCCCGCCTCGCCGAGCGGCGAGCTCCGCAGCGGCGCGGCGGCGCGCGTCGAGCCCTCGCGCTGGCAGGGCGTGCTCGACCGCGTCCGCGGGCAGTACCGCCACGACGTGAACCAGCTCGCGGCCCCCGCCGTGCCCGGCGCCATCGACGCCATCGAGGGCCACCTCGGCCGGCGCCTCCCCGACGACCTGCGCCGGTTCCTGGTCCAGCACAACGGCGGGTCGCTGTTCCGCGAGCTCCTGCGCCTCCGCAGCACGTCGAGATCGCCACGGCCCACGAGCAGGTGCCCGGCGTCGTGCTGTTCGCCGACGCGCTCGGCGACCAGCGTTGGGCGTTCGCGCCCGCGCCGACCGGCGGCGGCGAGGTCTGGGGGCTGTGGACGGGCGAGCGGCTCGAGCCGATCTACGCGACGTTCGACGCCTGGTTCGTCGCCGAGGTCGCGCGCATCGAGGGCCGCGTGGTCCGCGAGGAGGACCTCGACGCGCTGCGCCGCGAGGTGGCGCCGGAGGACCCGTACCTGCTGGTGCGGGCGGGCGCGCGCGCCGTGGCCGACGGCCGGATCGACGAGGCGGCCACCCTCCTCGGCGAGGCGACCCGCCTCGCCCCGAACGACCCGCGCGCCTGGCAGCTGCTGGGCGACGCCATGGCGGTGTCCGACCCGTCGGTGGCGCGGCAGGCCTGGCTCGGCGCGCTGCGGCGCACGCGCCTGCCGGTGCCCTGGCCGGGCGCCCCGCGGTGAGCGAGGCCGTGCTGGTCGCGCTCGCCCCCACGGGCGGCCCCGACGAGCGCTGGGAGCAGGAGCTGGTGCGCTTCCTCACCGAGCAGGTGCAGGACGTGACCGATCCCGACTCGCTCGACCTCGTGAGCGCCGCCGCCGTGGCGCTCGGGCGCAGCCTCGTCGCGCGGGGGCGCCGCACCCAGGCCCGCGGCCTGCTCGAAGACGTGCTGGAGCGCGCCAAGGGCTACGGCCTGCGCCAGGTGCCGTGGGCCGTGGTGCTGGAGCTGGCCCGGGTCGAGGCCGGGCTCGGGCGGCACGACGCCGCCGAGGCGCTGCTCCGCAAGATCCGGCTGCTCGGCCCCGAGGCCCTGCACGGGCCCGCCTGGCTGCGCACGGCCGAGATCGCCACCCAGCGGCAGGAGCCCTGGGCCGAGGAGGCCCTGTCGGACGCGCTGGCGGCCGGGCTCGACGAGCCCGACAAGCTCGCGGCGGCCATCCTCCGCATCGAGCGGGCGGTGCGGCAAGACCGGGTCGACGACGCCGTGCGGGCCGCCGACGGCCTCACGCGCCTGTCGCGCCGGGTCGGCGCCCCGGAGCTCGACGCCGCGGTGGCGCTGGTGCTGGGCGACGTGGCGCGCCTGCGTGGCGACGTCGACAAGGCCGCTGCGGGCTACGCGCGCGCGCGTGCGCTGTCCGGCGTCGCCGAGGGCGGCAGCGTCGCGCGCGACCCCGAGGTGCTCTGCCGCGCACTGCTGCGGCAGGCCGAGCTCGCCTGGGCCGCGGGCGACCGCGAGGAGGCGGTGCGCCTGGCCATGGCCGGGGCCGACGGCTTCCGCCGCTGGGAGCTGCCCGTGCGCGAGGCCTGGGCGCTGCTCCGCCTGGCGCGCTACCTCGCCGAGTCCGACCCGCCGCGGGCGCAGCAGGCGCGCGGCCTGGCCCGCGAGCGCTTCGTCGAGGCCGACCTCGCCTCGGGCGTCGCCGCCACCGACTCCGTGCAGGGCGACCTCGGCTCGCTGTCGTCGGGGGCGCTGTCGTGGCACCTCGAGCGGGCCGCGGCCCACGCCCGCGCCCGCCACGACGCGCAGCGCGCGCGCCCGCCCTGGGACAGGTCCGACGCCGAGCGGCCCGAGCGGCGGCTCGGCGCCCACCGCCTCGCCATCGCCGCCTGCGGGGTGGGCGTGGTGCAGGCGCTGGCGCGCGAGATGGAGGCCTGCGCCCGCGCCGCCTCGGTCGGGCGCGGCCGGCCGACGGATCCGCCC
Organism: Myxococcota bacterium; assembly: GCA_041389545.1. Lineage (GTDB taxonomy): Bacteria > Myxococcota_A > UBA796 > UBA796 > JACKER01. The sequence continues at coordinate 193,922 of JAWKRQ010000010.1, forward strand.
GTCCTGCGCTACGTCGCCGCCGTCGACCTGCTGTCGGGCCACCGCTCCTACGAAGCGGCGCGCGTGCTGCTCGACCACCTCTTCACCAAGGGCATCGACGGCGTCATGCTCCGCGCGCTGCAGGGCGCCATCGCCCGCTCGCCCAACGCCGCGCTCGTCGACGGGCTGCTGCGCTGCGTGGAGCGCCCCGGCGACCGCCCGGCGGCGGCCGTCGCCGCAGCGGCCGAGCTGCTCGGGCTGCGCCGCGAGCCCGTGGCCACCGAGCCGCTCGAGCGCCTCCTCGGCGCCGCGAGCCCGCCCGCCGCGCGCAAGGCCGCCGTCACCGCCCTCGGGCGCATCGGCGACCGCAGCGTCGTCGACAGCGTCGCCGGCGCCCTCGACGACCCGCGCATGGCCGAGCAGGCCGCGTTGGCGCTGCTCATGCTCGGCGATCGGCGCGGCGTCGACTTCCACGGCCGGGCGATGGTCGACGGCCGCACCGACCTGTCGGGCTCGCCCGGCGAGATCGTCGGGCGCTACGGCGGGCCCGACCACCTGCTGCTGCTGGTCCGCGCCGCCGAGGGCGACGGCGAGCGGGCGCTCGGCGCGCTGCAGGGCCTCGGGCTGCTCGGCGACCCGCGCGGCGTCTCCACGCTGCTCGGCGCGCTGCACGCGCGCGACCGCCGCATGGTCGAGGTGGCCTGCGGGGCGCTCACCATCCTGAGCGGCCGGGTCGACGACCCCACCGAGCCCGGCGTCCGCGCCCGCTGGAACGAGTGGTGGGCCGAGAGCGAGGCCAAGCTCGGCGCCGGCGTCCGCCACCGCCACGGGCGGCCGTTCCACTGCGGCCTGCTCATCGACGCCATGGAGGACGCCGACCCCTACGTCCGCCGCACCGCCTACGACGAGCTCGTCATCACGAGCGGCGAGGCCATGCCGTTCGACGCCGACGGCCCGTGGCGGGTCCAGCAGGCCCACCTCGCGGCCTGGCGCCGCTGGTGGGCCGGCGCCGCCGGCAGCTTCCCGCCCGGCCGCTGGCTGCTCGACGGCGAGGTCCTCGCGTGACCGACCCGCGCCGCGCCGCCGTGCGGACCCTGCTGCTGGCCCACGCCCCGGCCGACGACCAGGAGGCGAGCTTCGTCCAGGAGATGCTCGCCCTGTGCGAGGCCGAGGGCGACCCGTTCGCCCGCGACCACTTCGCCCCCGGGCACTTCACCGCCTCCGCCTTCGTCAGCGACAACGCCGGCGCGCGCATCCTGCTCGTGCACCACGGCAAGCTCCACCGCTGGCTGCAGCCGGGCGGCCACTTCGAGCCCACCGACCCCGACGTCTGGGCCGCCTGCCAGCGCGAGGTCGCCGAGGAGACCGGCCTCGCCGACGTCACCCTCGCCGACGGCCACCGCCTGCTCGACGTCGACATCCACGAGATCCCGTCGCTGCGCGGCGATCCGCCCCACCGCCACTACGACCTGCGGGTCCACCTGCGCTGCAACGACCCCGAGGCCGAAGCCGTCGCCGGGTCCGACGCGCGCGCCGTCCGCTGGGTGCCGCTGCGGGGCGACCCCGAGGCCGTGCTCGGCGGCGAGTCCGACGAGTCCGTGCTCCGCGCCCTCCGCCGCCTCGCCCGGGCGTAGCGCTACGGCTCGATGCGGGCGAACGCCGCGAGGATCGCTTCCCGCCGCGCGTCGAGCGCGCTGACCTCGCCGGCGGCCTCGGCGATCACCACCCGGCGGCCGTTCGGGAAGAACGCGATCAGGTACTCCCAGTCCTCGGTGCCGACCGGGGCCGCCACGTCGATGAGGCCGCCGTCGACGCCGTTCGCGACCACGTCGCCCTCGCCGAGCACCTTGTAGCCGGCGGCGACCATGCGCACGCGCACGGCCTCCTTCCAGAACGCCAGGTCGGACTTCGGCTTGTGTCGCTCGCTCCGCAGCACGAACAGCACGTCGTCGGGCGAGGCGGCGCGGTAGCGGTGGCGGTTGCGCCAGGCCGACAGCCCGTCGGGCGGCGCGTCGAGCGTGGCGCCGCGGGTGCGGTGCCGCGGCTTGTCGGCCTGCAGCGCCGCGATCACGTCCTGCACGTTCAGCGTGTTGAGCCAGGGGAACGACGAGGTGCCGTCGCGGGCGGGCGCGGCGCGGTCGCGGAACTGGAAGGAGACGTCGAGGCGTGCGTTGCGGCTCTGGTCCTCCAGCAGCCGGATCCGGCCCTCGATGGCCTCGATCTCGGAGATGGCGGCGATGATCTGGAGCTGCACCGACACGACGGCGTCGGCCCGGGCGGTGCGCAGCACCTTGTAGTACTCGTCGAGCACGCTGTTGCGCGCCTCGAGGCGGCTGCGCAGGTCGGCCAGCTCCTGGCCGGCGTCGGTGCGGGACAGCTCCTTGTCGATGACCTTGCCCTGGGCCTCGGCGAAGGCCACCAGCGCGTCGAACCGGTCGACGGGCACGCGCAGCGACAGCGCGGCCGGGGTGCGCGACTGGAACCAGCCGCCGAGCCGCCGGGTCTCCGCCACGAGGGCCTCGGCCGCGGCGTCCTGCTGCGAGACGGCCACGACGACCGAGCCCGCCAGCAGCGTGTCGACGATCGGCGCCTTCGGGGCCGGCGCGGGCGCTTCCGCCTCGGCCGGCTCGCTGCCCTCCGGCGCTGCCGCCGCCGCGCCGCGCGCGAGCACCAGCGCCAGCGCCAGCCCCATCGTCCGTGCGAACGTCATCCACGCTCCTCGAGCACCTGGCGGATCAGCGCCGCCGCGGCTTCCTGCAGCCAGCCGTTGGTGGCCAGCGGGCAGGGGCGAGCGTCGAGCGCGAAGCCGGGTAACGCGTCCACCGTCCCCCCGGCCGCCCGCACGAGCGCGATCCCCGCCACCACGTCCCACCGGCCGAGGTGGAACTCCCAGTACACGTCCACGTGGCCGGCCGCGAGCCACGACAGGTCCAGCGCGGCGGCCCCCGCGCGGCGCACGCCCTGGGTGCGCACCAGGAACGCCTCGACCAGGCGGAGGTAGAACGCGGCCTTCTGCTGCCGATCGTACGGGAAGCCCGTCGCGCACAGCGCCTGTCCGAGGTCCCGCGTGTCGGACACGCGCAGCGGCGCGCCGTTCGCCGTGGCGCCGCGCCCGAGCGTGCCGCGGTAGACCACGCCGCGCGGCACGTCGATGATCGCGCCGACCCGCGGCTCGCCGTCGACCTCGGGGCCCACGGACACGGCGTGGACGGGGAAGCCGCGGACGAAGTTGGTGGTCCCGTCGAGCGGATCGACGACCCAGCGCGTGGTGGCGCCCTCCGCGCCGCCGCCCTCCTCGCCGAGGACGGGGATCTCGGGCGTGTGCCGCGCCAGGACCTCGCGCACGGCGGCCTCACAGCGCAGGTCCACGTCGGTGACCCAGTCGACGGCGCCCTTCTGGCGCGCGCCCGTGGGCCCGCCGGCGCGCGCCGCCTCGCGCTGGATGCGGGCCGCGGCCTCGGCGGCGAGCACGGCCACGTCCTCCTCGGTCACGGCGTGTCCACGACGATGGTGACGGGGCCGTCGTTGAGCAGCGAGACCTGCATCGACGCCCCGAACCGCCCGCGGGCGACCCGCAGGCCGTGGGCGTCGGCGAGCTCGGCGCAGAACCGCTCGTACAGCGGCTCGGCGAGGTCCGGCGGCGCCGCACCGACGAAGCTCGGCCGCCGCCCGCCGCTCACGTCGGCGTACAGGGTGAACTGGCTCACCACGAGCACCTCGCCGCCCAGGTCCACGACGGAGCGGTTCATGCGGCCCTGCTCGTCGGCGAAGATGCGCAGGGTCGCGAGCTTCTGGGCGAGCCAGCGCACCTGCGCCTCGCCGTCGCCGGGGCCACGCCGAGCAGCACCAGCAGCCCGGCGCCGACGGCCCCCACCGCCTCGCCGTCGACGTCGACCTGGGCGCGGGTCACCCGCTGCAGCACCGCGCGCACGTCAGGGCACCGTCTGGCGGTCGCAGAGGACGGCCGTGCCCTGCTTGTCGCAGGTCACCTGGCCCGAGCCCTCGACCGGAACACGCCCTTGGCGCCCTCGATGGTGACGAGGCACGTCGCGGGCAGCAGGTAGGCCTCGATCGAGAACGACGCCACCTTCACGAAGTCGGTGCGGCTCGGCGAGCAGCCGCTGATGGCGCCGCTCCCGGAGGAGCGCAGCGTGACCTTCGCCGGCCCGCCGCCGGGGGCAGGGAGGGCGCGGACGCGGGCGCGGCGCGGGCTGGCTCGGCGCGGGCTGCGACGGCCCCGTCGGCCGCGGCCGGGGTGACGGCGACGGCGACGGCGACGGCGACGGAGACGGAGACGGCGACGGCGACGGCGTCTCCACGACGCCCCCGTCCGCGCCGGGATCGGGCGTGGCCGGCCCTGGCGCCGTCGGCGTCGGGCTCGGCACGGACCGCGGGACCTCGAGCCGCGGCGCCGGCGGATCGCTGCTCGGCCAGGCGAACAGGATGACCACCACGAGGAGCAGCAACACGACGATCGCCGCCACCAGCGCCACCACCGCGGCGACCCCGCCCCCGAACAGCACCACGCCGAACCGTCCCCGCCCCCTCGGGCGGCGGCGGCGGCGCGGGCGCGGCTCGGGCTCGGCCGGGCGCACCGTCGGCGCCTCGACCGCGGCGCCGGCGCCGGCGCCTCCTGCAGCACCGTGGGCGCGGCCTGGCCGATGGTCGCCGCCGGGACCGTCCGCTCGCTGCTCGACGGCGGCTCGGGCCGCTGCGCCGGCGGCAGCCGCCCCGTCGCCGGCCCCGAGCGGCCCGTCGCCAGCGTGCGCGGCCCGGCGTAGCTCCTCGGCGCCGGCGGCCGCTGCGCCGCCGTGACCCGCCGCCGCTCGCCCTCGCCCTCCGCCCGGCGCGGCCGCAGGGCGTTCTCGTCGCCGCGCTCCATCGCCTGCAGCTGCTGCGCGCTCCAGAACGAGGTCGCCTGCCCGCCGCCGGCGCCGCTCGGTGGGCGCCCGCCGGTGGTGCGCCCGCCGTCGGTGCGGCCGTCGGCGGTGAGCTCGACCGGCGTGGCGACCGGCGGCGGCAGCGCCTCGTCGACGTGCTCGGGGGCGTTCGCGAGGGCCTTGCGCATGTCCTCGCGGGTCCAGAAGCCCGTGGCGCTCTGGGATGCGCCGCTGGGCGGCTCGTCGAAGTTCAGCTGGCTCTGCAGCGGGCCCTTGTGGACCACCAGCCCTTCGAGCTCGTCGTCGTCGGACAGCGACCCCGGCGACACGGGCACCGGCGGCGCCGGGCGCGTGGGCTCCTCCGCCGCCGGCGTGGGCCGCGTGGGCTCCTCGACCGCGCCCCGCGGCGGAGGAGCCGGCGCGGCCACACGCCGCGGCACGGCCGGCTCCGCCGACGCGGCGCCGTCGGTCTCGGTGCGCCGGGCGCCCCCGCCGTCGAGGGCAGCGGCGCACCACTCCGCCATGTCGATGCCTTCCCAGCCGTTGGCGAAGGCGACGAAGGTGCGCCAGGCCTCCAGCGCGGTGGGCCGCTGCGCGGCGTCGAACTCCATGAGCTTGGCGACGTACCACTGGATGTCGCCCTGCATCGCCGGCGGCACGCCGGACAGGTCGATCGCCAGCGCGGCGTCGATGACCATCTCGTCGTGCGCCTCGCCCTCGCCCGGCACCGGCTCCGGCAGCGGGCGGCTGCAGAAGCAGCGGAAGGCGGTGTAGCCGAGGCCGTACAGGTCGGCCCGCGTGTCGACGGCGCCCTCGGGCGCCCGGCTCTGCGGCCGCTTGATCCCGAACCCCTCGAGCGAGACGGCGCCCGTCTCGTCGATGAAGACGTGCCTCGGGTGGACCTCGCCGTGGACCTCGCCGTCTTCGTCGGCGATGTCGAGGATCTCGCACAGCGCCGCGACGATCTCGAGCGCGATGTTCCACGGCGGGAGCCCGTCGTCGAGGACGGTCTCCAGGTCGAGCCCGATCGCCGGCCCCTCGCACGCGTCGACCCCGCCGTCGGCGCCGCGGGTGCGCACGTAGTGGAACTCGCTCAACCCACCTCCCACCGCGCGGACCGCACCATATCACCGCCCGAGCGGACGCCAGGCGGATCCCGCGAGGAGCCAGGCGGCGGCGGCCGGACCGGACGGGCGCAGGCCCGGCGCCACCCCGACGGCGGCCTCCACGAACCAGCGGTCGCGGGTCCACCGCGTGCGGGCGCCGATCCCCACGGCCCGGACGGGGGCGGGGTCGGGGATCGCGGTGCGCTCGGGCGGCGTCGCGGCGACGGCGTCGACCAGCAGCCGCGCCTCGACGGCCTCGCTCGGCCGGACGACGGCGGCGCCCTCGCCCCCGACGAGGTCCTCGACCCACCACTCCGCCCAGGCCGCGCCCGCCAGCGGCACGTGGTACGGCGTCAGCCCGCCCACCCGCGTGGCCACCACGTCGTCGGTGTGGTCGGCCCACACGGCCCAGCCCGCGACGGCCGGCGCGATCCGCCACGCCGGGTGCCAGTCGAGGTGGGCCAGGAGGTGCGGCGAGACCCGCGCCTCGTCGGGGACCGTGGCGTCGACGCCGGCGGTGAGCGAGGCCTCGACCTCCGGCCGCCACCAGCCGACGACGCCGTCGCCGCGCAGCCACGGCCGGTCGGCGACGGCCAGGGTGGCGTCGCCCAGCGGGTGGAACCAGTGGTAGTGCGCCCAGCCGGTGGCGGCGACGTAGGCGCCGCCGCCGAGCCAGCGTTCGAGCCGCCCGTCGGGCCCGACGTAGGTGGCGATCTGCGCGCGAGCGGGGTCGGGGACGCCGTCGGTCCACGGCGTGATCCACAGCCCCGCCGCGAAGGCGGCCACGCGCAGCCCGGCCTCGGCCCGACCGTGGGCCCAGCGGTGCTCGAGGCGGCCGTCGAGCGTGTCGGTGAGGAGCTGGACGGTGGCGGGCCCGCGGCGCCAGCCGAGGTCGAGCACCCCGTGGCTGCGCGCCTCGAACTGTCCGCCGGCGGCGGCCGCCACTCGGCGGCCGGCTGGTCTGCGTCCACGGGGCCTCCCGGCGCCTCCTATCGCGGCGGTTAGGGGGCTCGATGGACCAGGTGCGCATCGATCTGCTGGGGACGCGGCGGAGTTGGCTGGTCGACGGCGTGGCCGTGGGCGTGACGATGCCGTGGGGCATGCTGATGGGCATCGTCCTGCTGCTGAACGTCCTCCAGGAGCCCGTCGACCGGATGCCGTGGCTGTCGTGGGGTGCACGGGCGGCGCGCTGGGGCTGGCGCTGGCGCCCGGCGCCCACCTCGCGGCGCGCGCCTGCTGGCGGCAGGTGCCCGCGCTGGCGCTGGCGCTGGGGCCGCTCCTCGGCGTCCTGGTCACCTTCCTGGCCTACGGGGTCGGGCGGCTCGCCGGCGACTTCGACCCGCTGACCGCCGTGCACGCGGTGATGCTCGCGAGCGCCGGCGGCGTCACCGTCGGGCCGCCGTGGGTCGCCTACGTGGCCGTGCGGTCGCGCGGCGGCTCGCGGCTGGGGCGTCGCGGCGGCGAGCGTGTGGGCGGGCACCTGCGGGGCCGTCCTCGTCGTGATCGACATGCTGCGGCCGTGAGCGCTGCTCGGGGCGCTCAGAACTCGGGTGAGGTCAGGTCCTCGGGCACGGAGAAGCGCAGCTGGATCCCGTGGATCATCGACGCCCCGAGGCCCTGGTGCGCCAGCGGGTTCGTCGTGGGCACCTGGATGCCGTACTCGATGGCCGTGCCGTCGCGCTCGTAGCCGATGCCGCCCGTGATCCGCGTCAGCCCGCCCACTTCGCGCAGGGCCCCCGCCCGCAGCCGCACCGGGCCGCCGGGCACCTGGACCCCAGCCCGCAGCACCACGGGCAGCTCGTCCTCGAGGGACGGCGGCTGGCGCGGGACCCACTCGGCGTCGGCCTCGATCGCGAGCCCCGCGGGCGACTCCACCCGCACGCCGCCCACGACCGAGGTGGGCCGGTCGACGGCCGCCTGGTGGAACGGGAGCAGGTTGCGGACGGCGACCCCGAACGACAGCGCGTCGACCGGGCGCGCGCCGACGCCGGCGTCGAGGTCGAAGGCGACGCCGTGGCCCTCGAGGTCGTAGTCGTACCAGGTGACCGCCGTGGCGAGCCCGAACGACAGGCGCCGCTCGAGCAGCGGCATCGCGAGCGCGACGCCCAGGTCGTGCAGCCGCTGGCGGTTCGTGACCTTCACCCCGGCTTCGTGCCACCCGGGCAGGTCTTCGGTGCGCAGGGGCGGGTCGGCGCGGTCGCCGGAGTACAGGAAGCCGCCCGACAAGACGTCGCTGCTGCGCGCGTCGACGAGGGAGGCACCCCACTGCAGGCCGCCCGTGGGCCCGTAGCGGAACTGGCTCTGGAAGTCGTAGTGCTCGACCAGGCCGAGCATGCCGGGGTTGAGCACCGCGACGGCGTTGTCGCGCGCGTCGGCCGCGCCCACGTCGCCCATGGCGAGCTGGTTCGCCCCGCGCGGCACGTCTGCCGCCGCCGCCGAGCCGCTGCCCAGCATCACCGCGATGAGCCACATCGTGTGGCTGTAGCGCACCGGTGCGCGTCGGGCCACCGCGACATCGGTGTTGCTGGCACCTGGTGACCGAAGTAGATGGGCCGGTCCCGAACGCGCCGGCCCGGTCCGAGCTCGCGCGCGACCGTTGACGGCGTTGCAAGCCGCCCTTCTTGGAGGCGTCGTGGAAGCAGATCGGCTCGTGGTCTTCAGGAAGCTGCTCGAGGAGCGCCTCTCGGTGCTGGAGCGCGGGTTCGGCACCCGGCTCGGCGAGACTCGTCGATCAGCGCGACGCGCTGGCCGACACGACCGACATCGCGAGCGAGGAGTCCGACCGCGACATGACCCTGCGGATGCACGACCACGAGCGCAAGCTCGTGGAGGAGATCCGCGCCGCGCTGCGCCGGGTCGACGAGGGCGAGTACGGCATCTGCGAGGCGTGCGGCGACGACATCGGCGAGCGCCGGCTGATGGCCCGCCCGATGGCCACGCACTGCATCGACTGCATGACCGAGCCTCGAGTCGTCGGAACGGCCCGGCACGCCGACGTTCTGACGGTGGACGCCGAGCCGGGTCGCGGGGCGCCCTACGTCCGGGTCGCCGTCGCGCGCCCGCTGCTGGCGGAGCTCACCTATGGGTGCCGGCGCCCCTCGGAGCGCTCGACGTGGGCCGTCGTGCTGGTCCCGCTCGGGGGCCAGGCCGAGACCGGCTACGTCGTGGCCACGGCCGCCGAGCCCGACCTCGACCCCGCCAAGATCAAGCCCGTCAGCCGCGTCCTCGACCCGCTGCCCGCGTTCGACGACGAGCAGCTGGCGTTCTTCCGCTGGATCGCCGACTACTACCTCGCGCCGCTCGGCATGGTCATCCAGACGGCGCTGCCGAGCGCCATCCGCGCCAAGGTCGTCCGCGTCGCCGTCCCCACCGACGACGGCACCATCGCGCTGACCACGAAGCCCGAGGAGGGCCCGCCGGTGCAGCTGCTGCGCGAGGTCGTGTCGCGGCCGGGCCTCACCCGGCGCGGGCCTGCGGCGTCGCCTGGCCAGCGACCTCGAGGCCCGACGAGGTCGACCGCGCGCTCGACGCCGCCGTCCGCCGCGGCTGGATCGACTGGGAGGACCGCGAGCTGCACGAGGGCAAGGGCATGGTCCGCACCGTCGCCCGCGCGCCGGGCGCCGACCCCGCCGCCGCCCGCGGCTCCCGCATGAAGGCGCTGCTGGCCTCGCTCGAGGCGGGCCCCCGCGACCTCGCCGACCTGCTCGCCGAGCACGGCGACGCCGCCCGCGCCTCGCTGCAGCGCCTCGAGGCGCTCGAGCCTCGTCGTGATGGGCGAGCGGGAGTGACCGCGACGTGCTGCTCGAGGCGGCGCCGCTCGGCCCGCGCAGCGCCCGCCGCCCACCGCCGCCCAGCGGGCCGCGCTCGACGCCCTGTGCGCCGAGGGCGCGGTCGGCACCTTCCTGCTGTACGGCGTCACCGGCTCCGGCAAGACCGAGGTGTTCCTCGGCGCCGCGCAGGCCGCGCTCGATCGCGGCGGGCAGACGCTGGTGCTCGTCCCCGAGATCGGGCCGACTCCCGCAGCTCGTCGGGCGCTTCCGCGCCCGCTTCGGCGACCGCATCGCCGTGCTCCACCCGGGCTCACCGGCGGCGAGCGGCTCGCCCAGTGGCGCCGGATCCGCGCGGGCGAGGCCGCCGTCGCCATCGGCGCGCGCTCCGCGCTGTTCGCCCCGTTCGATGCGCTGCAGCTCGTCGTCGTCGACGAGGAGCACGACGACTCCTACAAGCAGGACGACGGCGTCCCGTACTCGGCGCGCGACCTGGCCGTGGTCCTCGGCAGCCGCCGGCAGTGCCCCGTGGTGCTCGCGTCGGCCACGCCCTCGCTCGAGAGCTGGACCCACGCGCGGAACGGCCGCTACCGCCTGCTGCGCCTGCCCACCCGCGCCACGCCGCGCCCGGTGCCCATCTGCGAGATCGTCGACCTCACGCAGCTCGGCGACGACCGGCCGCTGCTGGCCCCGGTCGTCGAGCAGGCGCTGCGCGACACCTTCGCCCGCGGCGGCCAGGCCATCGTGCTCTACAACCGCCGCGGCTACGCGACGATGGTGCAGTGCACCTCCTGCGGCGCCACCTACGAGTGCCCGAACTGCGCCATCAGCATGACGCTGCACCGGCGCATCGCCAAGGTCTGCTGCCACTACTGCGGGTTGAAGCTGCCCTACACGGGCGACTGCCCCGTCTGCAAGTCCCCGGGCCTCGACGAGGCGGGGAAGGGGACCGAGCGGGTCGAGGACCAGCTGCAGGCGCTGTTCCCCGACGTCCCCATCGGCCGGATGGACGCCGACACCACGGCCGCGCGCGGCGCCCACGAGCGCATCCTGTCGGCGTTCCGCGACGGCCGCACGCAGATGCTCGTCGGCACGCAGATCGTGGCCAAGGGCCACGACTTCCCCGGCGTCCAGACCGCGGTCGTGGTGAGCGCCGACCGCTCGTTCCGGATGCCCGACTTCCGCGCCGCCGAGCGCACCGCCGCGCTGCTGGTGCAGCTCGCCGGCCGGGCGGGGCGCGGCGAGCAGCCGGGGCGCGTCTTCATCCAGACCTGGAAGCCCGACCACTACGTGCTGCGGCACCTCGACGACCTCGACGCCTTCTACGAGGTCGAGCTGCGGCTGCGCTCCACCATGCGCTACCCGCCGTTCACGCGCCTGGTGCTGATCCGGGTCGACGGCATCGACCGCAAGCAGGTCGTGGCCGCCGCCGAGGCGCTCGGGCGCGGCCTGCGCGACGTGGCGCGGCGCCACCGCCCGGTCTCGGTGCTCGGCCCGGCGCCGGCGGCCCTGCCGCGGCTGGTGGGGCGCTGGCGCTTCCAGCTCATCCTGCGCAGCGAGGCCTACCGGCCGCTGCGGGCCGCGCTCGACGAGGCGCGGCCGCTGCTCGAGGGCGCCGCGCGCAAGGGCATCCGCGTCGGCTGGGACGTCGACCCGCGCCACATCATGTAGGCGACCCGCTCAGGTGCCGCCGTCGTCCTTCTTCAGCTGGTTGCAGGCGCCCTGCCGCGTGGCCCCGATCTCGAGGGTGAACGCGGCCTCGATCGCGGTGTCCTGGCTCGGCCGGTGGCCGGCGACGCGCGTGCGGAAGTCCATGGACTCCCCGACGACGTAGTCGGTGAGGTCCACGTCCTCCAGGTTCAGCGCGACGGCGCCCACGCCGGCGGGGAAGTCGTCGAGCCAGGCGACGCGCTGCTCCGGCAGGCCGTCGCCGGAGACGAAGAACTCGAGCGAGTCGATGAACGCGAGGTCGGCGCCGGTCGGGTCGACGACGGTGAGCGTCAGGTCGGTGAAGTAGACGCCGTCGACGTCGCCCGGGGCGACGCCCTGGTTGGCGAGCGCCTGCGACACCTCGAGGTCGGCGTCGAGGAAGTCGAAGCCGAGGTCGGACACCAGCGCCTCGAGGACCGTGCCGCGGTCGACGGCGATCGTGTCGGCGTCGGACACGTCGAACCGGAACAGGGCCCCGTTGCAGCCCACCAGCAGCGTCAGCGCGCCGAGCGCCTGGACCAGCCTGTCGCGCACGGTCACCTCCCGTGGGGTCATACGATCCCGAGGCGCCCCCGACCGCTTCACTGCAGTTACCGCGGCGCCGGCGAGCCTTGATCGGCGTTTGCAGCTCGGGCAGGCTGGAGGAGGAGGTGCCATGGCCACCGCGTTCGTCCTCGCCGCCGGGCTCGGCACCCGCCTGCGCCCGCTCACCGAGCACCGCCCCAAGCCGCTCGTGCCGGTGTGCGGCGTGCCGCTGCTCGCCTACTCGCTCGCCAACTGCGCCGTGCACGGCCTGCGCGACGTGATCGTCAACGCGCACTGGCTGCACGAGCAGATCGAGGCCTGGGCGGGCGAGCGCGAGGGCGTGCGGGTCACCGTCTCCACGGAGCGGCCCGACATCCTCGGCACGGGCGGCGGCCTCGTGGCCGTCGCCGACCAGCTCGCCGAGCGGTTCGCCGTCCTCAACGCCGACGTGCTCCACGACGTGGACCTGACGGCGCTCCTCGACGCGGTGCCCGCGGGCGGCGCCGCGATGGCGCTCCGGCCCGATCCCGACGCCGCGCGCTACGGCGTGGTCGCCGCCGACGCCGAGGGCGTGGTGGTGCAGCTCACCAGCGTCGCGCAGGCCGAGGCCGCCGGAGAGGTGGCGCGCGACACGCACTTCACGGGCATCCACGCGATGGACCGCGCCGCGCTGGCCCACGTGCCGGCGGGCTTCGCCTGCATCGTGCGCACCGCCTACAAGGCGCTGGTGCCGGCGCGGAAGGTGCGCGGCGTGCGCTACCCCGGCCTGTGGCTCGACGCGGGCGACCCCGCCGCCTACCTCGACGCGAACCTCGAGGTGCTGCGCACCGCCCCGGCCCTGCCGCTCGACCCGTTCGCGCGCGCGGCCTGGGCGCGCACCGGCGGGCGCGAGGTCGGCGACGCCGCGATCGTGCGGGGGGCCACCGTGCAGGGCGCCGCGTGGATCGGGGCCGGCGCCGAGATCGGGGCCGGCGCGGTGCTCGAGGACTGCGTGATCGGCGAGGGCGCCGTCGTGGCGCCGGGGGCGCGCCTGCGCGAGGTCGTCGTGTGGGACGGCGCGCGGGTGGACGGCGACCGGGCACGCGGCGTGGTGCACGACGGCGGCTGGCTCGCGACCTAGGGCTTCGGCACCGCGCGCGCCAGCGGCGAGCCCGGCGCGAGCGCCTCCGCCACGGCCGACCAGGGCAGGACCACGTCCTCGTCGGGGATGGCGGCGGCGAGCACGTGCGGCAGGCCCCAGCCGAAGGGGACCTCGAGCCCGGCCGGCGAGACCGCGAAGCCCACGAGCTGCTTCTCGGTGAACTGCACGCCCGCGACGAGCTCCTGCACCTCGGACGTCGCCGCGGCCTTGCGCTTCGCGACCTCCGCTGCCACCTTCGCGGTCAGCGCGGCCCGGCCGGCCGGCGAGAACGTCTCCGGGCCGATCGCCGCGCCCGTCCGCTCGTCGAGGATCACGGCCTTGCTGTAGCCGTCGGGGTAGGCGCCGCTGCCCTCGGTGTCGACCCGCAGCGACAGCACGCCGCCGCGCTCGAGCAGCACGGTGGTGCGGACGGCGTCGACCCAGCCGTCGGCCTCGATCTGCGCGCGCGGGTCGCCGATCAGCTGCTGCGGCGTGAGCAGCGCGTCGGCGCGGGACTGCGCCGCCGGGTCCGCCAGGTAGACGTGCGGCAGCGTGACCGCGATGGTGGGCCCGCTCCACTTGTCGCGGTTCGCGCGCGTCCAGGTCTCCGGCCGCAGATCGACGACGGCGGCGTCGGGACCGCGGCGGGCCGCCAGGGGGAGCGAGGTCTTGCCGTCGGGCGTGCGCCAGGTGCCCGTGAGCGCGTCGCCCTGCCAGGCGGCCTCGATGTGGCCGGTCGGCGCGCCGTCGGGTCCGCGCTCGTCGAGCACGCAGGGGCTCCCGCACGCGCCGGTCAGCTGCAGCACCGCGGCCTTGCGCAGGTAGGTGAGCGTGCCGTGGTCGCCGTCGAGCTGCAGCCGCACGGGGTAGCTCCCGACGGTGCCGAGCGCGACGGTGCCGCCTCGCGAGGGCCGGCGCGACGACCCACATCCACAGCATGTCTCCCTCCTACCGCCCGTTGAGGCCGCGCTCGAACATCCACCACCGCGGCTTCACCCGCGGCCCGTACGTCAGCCCGAAGCGGGCCAGCCCCTCGTGCCGCACGAGCCCGGCGGCCTCGGCCGGGTCGTCGGTCAGGTGGAACCGCGCCGGGTCGTCCGGCGAGATGGTCGTCGCGGCCACCATCCGGTCCAGGAACCCGAGCATCGGCTGCCAGTATTCCCGGCCCATCAGCACCACGGGGAACTGGTGGATCTTCCCCGTCTGCACGAGGGTGATCGTCTCGAAGGCCTCGTCCATCGTCCCGAAGCCGCCCGGGAGCACCACGAACGCGTAGGAGTACTTGCGCAGCATGTACTTGCGCACGAAGAACCGGTCGAACGTCACGACGCGGTCGAGGTACGGGTTCGCCGACTGCTCGTGCGGCAGGCGGATGTTGCAGCCGACGCTGTGCCCGCCGGCCTCTCGCGCCCCGCGGTTCGCCGCCTCCATGACGCCGGGCCCGCCGCCGGTCATCACGGTGAAGCCGACGCGGGCGAGCTCGCTGCCGACCCGCCGCGCGAGCTCGTAGTAGGGGTGGCCCTCGGCGAACCGCGCCGAGCCGAACACGGTGACGCAGGGCCCGACGAAGTGCAGCGTGCGGAAGCCGCGCACCATCTCGCGGGCCACGTGGAAGGCCTCGAACAGCTCGGTCATCCGGCGCTGGGGGCCCTGCAGCGCGATGGCTTCGCGGGGGCTGGCCGGGGGGACGGTGTGGCGCTGGGCGTTCGCGGCTGGATCGGCTGGTTCGCCGCTCGGGACGCTGTCCTCACTGCTCCGCTGGTTCACTGGTGCTGTGCCTCCGGTAGCGCAGGTCCACGTCCACGCCCCCGTCGACCGGGGGCCCCTGGCCGGTGCTCAGGCGCACGAGCCCCGTCGCTGCGAGCTCGACCCGGCCGAGGGTCACGGCGAGGCCCGCCCCGCCGACGGCCGCCGCTCGGAAGAACCCGTTCGAGGACCGCTGGCCCTGATAGTACAGCCAGTGCTCGGTCCAGCGCACCTCGGGGCCGGCGACGGCGCGGAGCGAGACCGGGCCGATCCCCACGGGGGTGATCGCGGCGGAGACGCCCAGCCCGAGCCGATCCGTCCACGGGGTGGTCGCCTCGCTGCCGGGGTCGTCGGAGACGGTGAGGCCGCGGCCCGGCTCGGGCGCCGCCAGCACCGCCGCCTGCAGCGCCACGGGGCCGTCGCCCAGGGTGCCGACCACGCGCAGCGCGTCGACCCAGCGCGGCTGGTCGCTCAGGGTGCGGGTGCCGAGGCCGAGGCTCCAGGCGGGGCCGCTGGGCGGCGGATCGTCGAGGATGGGCAGCGGCGGGGGCGGCGGCGCCGGCGGGGGCGGCGGGGGCGCCGGGAGGAAGGCGTAGGCGGTGGGCTCGCTCGCGGCGGGGAGCGCCCAGGTGCGCGCCAGGAGCACGGCCACGTCGGCGTCGTCGGCCGGGGCCCGGCGGGCGCGGGCGCCGTCCCACACGATCAGCGCGGCGCCGTCCCACGCGCGGGCGGGCGGTCCGCTCGGCGGCAGCGGCCCCACGCGGATCTCCACCTCGGCGCCCGGCCAGGCCTCGTCGAGCGCGGCCTGCAGCGGTGGGGCGAGCGCCTCGTCGGGCACCCACCAGGCGGTCGGCGCCGCCTGCGCGGCGAGGGCGAGCCAGCCGATCACGGAGGCGCCGCGCGGTCCACGGCCGCGCGCAGGTCGGGCGGCAGCGCGGCGCGGTCCACCTCGGCGAGCAGCGCGGCAGCGCGCTCCGCCTGCCCTGAGGACGCGGCGCACAGCCCGAGGAAGGCGCGGGCCTCGGCGGCGGGCCCGGGCGCGCCGGCCCGAGCGACGACCCAGTCGTGCACCTCGGCGCGGGCGCAGTCGTGCAGGGCCTCGCGCGCGATGGCGGCGGCGCGGGCGTGCAGCGCCACGGTGCGCCCGGCGTCGGGGTGGCCCGCGATCCAGGCCTCCAGCGCGTCGAGCGCGGCGGGGGCGCGCGCCGGCGCCGGCAGCGGGGCGAGCAGCCACCCGAGCGCCTCGGCCTCCGCAGTGAACGGGGAGTCGGGGTACGCCGCCAGGAACTGCGCGAGCGCGGCGGCCTGCCCGGCGCCGGGCTGCTCGAGCTGCGCCAGCACGTCGCGCCAGGCGACCACGTCGGGCCGGCTCGGCGGGGGCGCGACCACGGCGACGGGCGTCTGCACCGGGTCCACGACCGGCTCGCGCGGCGGGGCCTGCTCGGCGGGCGGCGCCGGCGGCGTCCAGCGCTCGCCGGCGCCGAAGGTGCGCCCGTCCGCCACGACGGCGCCCGACCGCACGAGGACGCCGCCC
>JAWKRQ010000011.1:0-200511 GCA_041389545.1 Myxococcota bacterium
TCGGCGCGGCGGCGCGCAGCGACCCGATGCGGGTGCGACCGCCCGTCGCGAGCAGCGACCAGCCCATCTTCAGCCCCGCTGCCCCCGCCACGCACACGCCGGTGAGCTCCCAGGCGGAGTGGCCCGCCACGAAGGTCAGCAGGTTGTAGCCGCGGCCGGCGGCGAGCAGGTAGCCGAACACCGTGCCGAGCGTGACGCCGTTGTACACCAGGTAGAACATCGAGCCCACGCCGAGCAGCGCGCCGGTGGCGAACACGCGGAAGGCGATCCCGACGTTGTTGAAGACGTAGAAGCCGGCCATGTTCGCGTCGCCGCCGAAGCCGCGCACGAGGTCGCCCGAGTAGGCCTGCTCCATGGCCTCGAGCTGCGCCTCGGACAGCACGCGGGCCGCGAACTCGGGGCTGCCGAGGCCGCCCACGAAGCCGACCAGGAACGGGCCGTAGAACAGCGCGCAGGCGAGGGCGAAGAACACGATCTGCGCCCGCAGCTCGCGCGGGAAGCCGTGGATGGCGTCGTGGAGGACGGAGCGGCCGATGCCCGCCTCGCGGACGCTGTACAGCTTGTTGTGGGCCCGCCCGGCGAGGTCGTCGAGGTAGTGCTGGATGTCGGCGGGCATCCCGAGGGAGCGCGCCATGGCGAGATCGGCGCAGGTCGCGCGGTACTGCTCGGCGAGCTCGGTCCACTCCGCGGCGTCGTCGGGGCCGCGGCGCGCGAGGGCGTCGAGGCGGTCCCAGCGCGCCCGCCGCGGCGCGACGAAGACTTCGCGGTCGACGCTCACCGGCGCAGCCGCCGCGGCGCTGGCACCTCGCCCTCGGGCCGATCGCGGCCCGTGGCCCGCGCGTAGGCCAGGGCGAGCACCCGCTCCCAGCTCGGGGCGTCGATGCCCGTGCGGGCGGCGAGGGCGGGCCCGAACTGGGCGGAGAGCTCCTGCGCCCGCTGGTCGTCGATCCGACGGCGCCGCCGGAGGAACGCCTCGATGACCTCGACCTCCTGCGGGCGCAGGTCCACCCGCGCGGGCAGCGCCTGGCGCTCCTCGTCGGTGACCGGCGGCTCGATCCGCACGGGGTCGAGCATCGCCGACCGGTTCTCGGCCACCACCACCGTGCCTCCGACGAGATCGCCGATCCGGCGCCGCTTCGGATCGAGCGTCATCACCACCACCCCGAGGGCGAAGCCGAGCGGCAGGAAGTCGGCCACGCGCACCAGGTTGCGCAGCAGGTAGTCGGAGAAGCGCGCCGGCGCGCCGTCTTCCCGCACGACGCGCAGCTCGAGCACCATCTTGCCCGGGGTGCGGCCCGACAGGACCGTCTCGAAGAACACGCCGTACAGCCACTGCACCGCGAACATCGCGAGCAGCTGCACGCCCCCGGCCACCCCCCCGAAGGCGGGGAGCAGCGACAGCGCCTGCGCCGTCATCGCCAGGCCCACCACCACCGTCCCCTGGATCATCGTGTCGATCAGCCAGGCAGCGCCTCGCTGGGCGGGGCCGGCGAGGCGGTGGCGGAAGCGGACGCGCTCGGGGGTCTCGACCGTGGCGGTGTTGTCGATGGGCCCGAGGATCCTCGCGGTCGCGCTCGCCTCCGTCTGCCCCACCCGTCCCCCCTCCACGCGCCGGCCCGACGCCCCGGTCTAACCGGGCGCGAGGATCTTGCGCCGCCCGCCACGCTGGGCCACGGCGTGGTATCGTGCCGGTCCGTAGGACTCTTCCCCCGGATTCTGCATGCGACCCGAACGCGGCTTTCTCCTCTCTCTTTCGCTCCGGCGCCGCGCCGCGCTGCTCGTCGGCGGTCTCGGCGTCTCGGTGGCCGCGGTGGCGCTCGCGGGCTCGCTCTCTCAGGGCGGCGGCCGGGCGAGCTGGAGCGCGGGGATCCCCAACAACATCGACGTGGGGAACGGGATCGCGCTCGAAGACCTGGTGAACGAGGTCGACGACTGGGTCCGCCACCCGTGGGACGATCGGACGTGGGAGGCGCAGGCCAACAAGGACTACGGCAACGGCCTGTTCGTCGCGCCCGACCTGTGTCTGCGCAGCATCGACAACCCGGTCTGGGCCGGGTCGATCACCGAGGTCGGCGGCCACGACTACCGCACGGGCACGGGCACCGTCGAGCGGTTCGGCGTGAAGTACGCGTCGGTGCTGCCCTCCGAGGCGTCCGTCCCGCTGCCGGCGGGCATGCTGTACATCGACGCCGTGCGGTTCCTCACCGCGGGCGCCCGCGGCGGCGAGCGCAGCTACACCGTGAAGTTCCACTACGACGACGGCACCACGGCGACGGTGATGGTGCCGGTGCCGCTCGCGAGCGTCACGGGCGCCGCGCGCGACGACGCCGGGCCGATGTGGACGTCGGTGGGCCTCGACGAGCCGCTGCGCGCCAGCCTGCTCGACAGCTGGGACTTCGACGGTGACGGGGTCTTCGACTGTGTCGGCACGGGCGGCGACGAGATCGTGGTCGACAACCCGCGGCCGCGCGCCGTCGTGACCGACGTGGAGTTCGCCTACCCCGAGGCCGGCGGCCCCGACGCGACGGCGGGCTGGCTCGGCGGGCCGTTCGCGGTGAGCCTCGTGACCGACGAGGCCGAGATCGAGAGCACCTTCGTCTACCGGGGCGAGTGGGCCTCGCCCTCCGCCACGCCGCGGGCCGTCGACGCCGGGGAGCACGCGCTGTGGCACCAGCTGCAGTGGAACCCGCCGGTGCCCGACGGCTCCGAGGTGCTCGTCCACCTGGCCTGCGGCGACGACGCCGACGGCAACGGTGTGCTCACCTCGCGCGAGCTCGGGAGCGAGCGGAGCTACGGCCTCGCCGGCCGCACCTCGCCCTACGAGCTGCCCGAGGTCTGCGCCGGGCAGTACGTCGTGTACCGGGTGGAGATCATCGACGAGTTCGACGACGCGCCGGTGCTCAACGACCTGCTGTTCGTCAACAACCCCGACAACGACGGCGACGGCTACACGACCGTCGACGACTGCGACGACAACGACCCGAACATCCACCCGGGCGCCGTCGAGATCGTGGGCGACGAGATCGACCAGGACTGCGACACCGACGAGCTGTGCTACGACGACGCCGACAACGACGGCGACCGGCACGCCACGAACACCCGGGTGTCGAACAACCTCACCTGCGGCGGGGCGAACGAGGGGCGGGCGACCGACCCCATCGACTGCAACGACAACAACGCGTCGATCCACTCCGGGGCCAACGAGGTCCTGGGCGACGGCGTCGACCAGAACTGCGACGGCCACGACCTGTGCTACCGCGACGCCGACCGCGACGGCGTGGGCACCTCGGTCCAGGTCACCTCGGTGGGCGCGACCTGCACCACGACGAACCAGGAAGCGACGGTCAACAACGACTGCGACGACGCGAACGCGAACCGCTTCCCCGGCAACCCGGAGATCGTCGGCGACAACGTCGACGAGGACTGCAACGACCGCGAGATCTGCTACCGCGACGACGACCACGACGGCGCGCGGCACGCGACCAACACGCTGAACACGAGCAACGGCGACCACGACTGCACGGGCACGGGCGAGGGCGAGGCGACCGACCCCGTCGACTGCGACGACGCCGATGCCGGCGAGAGCCCGCTGCTCACCGAGATCCCCGGGAACAACAAGGACGACGACTGCAGCGGGTTCGCCACCTGCTACCGCGACAACGACGGCGACAACACCCGCACCAACACCACGTTCGTCACCAACGACACCGACTGCAACGACGCGAACGAGGGCGAGTCCACCGAGCCCATCGACTGCGACGACAACGACGCGACGGTGAGCCCGCTGCTCGCCGAGGTGCCGGGCAACAACAAGGACGACGACTGCAACGGGTTCGCGACCTGCTACTACGACGTCGACAACGACGGGGCGCGCACCAACCTGGTCTTCGAGTCCACCGACGCCGACTGCGCCGACGCGAACGAGGGGCTCTCGGGCGACCCGCTCGACTGCGACGACAACGACGCGCAGCGCTCGCCGCTGCTCGCCGAGACCGTGGGCAACGAGAAGGACAACGACTGCAACGGGCAGGAGCTGTGCTGGGCCGACGCCGACAACGACGGCGCGCGCCACGCCACCAACACCGTGGTGAGCAACGACCAGGACTGCGCCGACAACGGCGAGGAGGTCACGGGCGCGGCCATCGACTGCGACGACGCCGACAACCAGGCGTTCCCGGGCAACACCGAGACCATCGGCAACGGCAACGACAACGACTGCAACGGCGTCGAGATCTGCTACCTCGACAACGACGACGACGGCTACCGCCACGCCACCAACACCATCAACAGCACCGCCAACGAGAACTGCACCGACCCGCGCGAGGGCCGGGCGACCGACGGCATCGACTGCGACGACAACGTCGCCACGACCAACCCGGGTGCGCCCGACATCTGCGGCAACGGCGTCGACGACAACTGCAACGGGCAGGGCGACTTCGGCAGCGCCAACTTCCTCGACGACGACGGCGACGGCCTGCTCTACGCCACCGAGCAGTCGCTCGGCATCTCCGACTGCGACGACGACAGCGACAACGACAACCTCCACGACGACGTGGAGGTCAACACCACCCACACCAACCCGGCCAACGTCGACAGCGACGGCGACTCCCGCCACGACGACGTGGAGGTGGGCGGCAACCCGAACAACCCGATCAACACCGACGGCGACGGCCTGATCGACGCGCTGGATCCCGACGACGACAACGACGGGATCACCACGCTGCAGGAGGTCACCGACCCCGACGGCGGCGACGGTGACGGCATCCCGAACTACTTCGACCTCGACTCCGACGGCGACGGCTACACCGACGCCTACGAGTGGACGAACATCTCGGGCGGCACCCACGACCAGGATGGCGACGGGCGCAACGACTACGTCGACACCGACTCCGACGGCGACTCGGTCACCGACCGCAACGAGCTCGGCACCCAGACCTCGCCGGTCGACTCCGACGGCGACGGCATCCGCGACCGGCTCGATGCCGACGACGACGGCGACTGCGTGCTGACCCGCGACGAGGTGGGCAACCCGCTGCCCGGCATGCAGTCGGACTTCGACGGCGACGGCCTGGTCGACTACCTCGACGACGACGACGACAACGACGGCGAGATGTCCTGCGACGAGGACCCGAACCACAACGGGAACCCCTTCGACGACGACACCGACGGCGACGGGCAGAAGAACTTCAAGGACGACGACGACGACGGCGACCTGATCCCCACCCAGGTGGAGAACAGCCAGGCCGCCGGCCGCGACGTGGACTTCGACGGGCTGCCGAACAGCATCGACACCGACAGCGACGGCGACGGCTGGCTCGACGAGGACGAGACGAGCTTCGGCGTGCTGGTCGAGAGCGACGGCGACGGCGCGCCGGACTTCCTCGACGTCGACAGCGACAACGACAACGTGCCCGACGACCGCGAGGGCAGCTCGTCGTCGCAGAACGACACCGACGGCGACGGCATCATCGACCGGATCGACACCGACGACGACAACGACCTCATCCCGACGGTGGAGGAGTGCTCCACGAGCTGCGGCAACAACCAGCCGTGGGACGACGACTTCGACGGCGACGGCTTCGCCGACTACGTCGACGAGGACGACGACAACGACAACGTGCTGACCCGCGACGAGGACCGCGACGGCGACGGCGACCCGCGCAACGACAACTCCGACGCCGGCTATCGGTTCCCCGACGCCCAGCCGGACTACCTCGACGCCGACGACGACGGCGACGGCATCCCGACCATCGCCGAGGACCCGGACGGCGACGGTCGGCCCGCCAACGACGACACCGACCGCGACGGGCTGCCCGACTACGTCGACCAGGACGACGACGACGACGCCCTGTTCACCTTCGACGAGACGGAGCTGCACGACTTCGGCACCGGCACCGACGACCCGCGCGACTACGACTACGACGGCGACGGCATCCCGAACTACCGCGACGCCGACGACGACGGCGACGGCGTCGACACCATCTGCGAGATCACCTACGGCATCGACCACCTGCGGGTCGACAACGACGGCGACACCTTCCTCGACGGGGAGGAGTGGTACAACTTCATCTACCTGCAGCTGGTCGTGCAGGAGGGCGCCGCCATCTCGCAGGCGGAGTACAGCGACGACAACGGCGGGCTGTCGGGCACCGACTGCTTCAGCCCGTGGGACCGCGACTCCGACGGCCTCATCAACGCGCTCGACTCCGACGACGACGGCGACGGCCTCGCGAGCGGCGCCGACGAGACCGGCGTCGACTTCGACTGCCTCCCGGGCACCCAGGTGCCGGCGGGCGACGGCATCCCCGACTACCTCGACCGCGACTCCGACAACGACGGCGTGCTCGACGGCATCGACGGCACGCCGGGCACCGAGGGCCTCGGCAACTCCGACGGCGACGAGATCCCGGACTTCCTCGACTGCGACGACTCCGGCGACTTCGGCGACTCCGACCTCGACGGCATCCTGAACGGCGCCGAGCGCGACCTGTGCGCCGGCATCGAGCAGACCATCCCGTGCTCGCTGAACCCCGACATCGACCACGACGGCGTGATCGACGGGCTCGAGTCCGGCACCGACCTGACCCGCCTCGTCGACACCGACGGCGACGGCAGCCCCGACATCTTCGACCCGGACGACGAGGGCGACGGCCAGCCCTCCGCCCAGGAGAACCAGATGATCGGGTGCGCCACCGAGATCGAGTCGCGGTTCTGCTTCTACACCGACGACGGCACCGTGCCCGACAACTTCCCGTGCGAGCGGCCGCCCACCGCGCCCGACGAGGGCTACTGGCGCTTCCGCTGCTGGGACGCCTTCGGCAACCGGCTGTGGTTCGACTTCGGCGGCAACGCGCTCGAGGACTACCCCAACACCGATCGCGACCGCGGCGGGGCGCTGCCGCTGTACCCCGACAACGTGCCCGACTTCCGCGACACCGACGACGACGGCGACGGCAAGCTCACCATCGACGAGGGCATGGGCGACGACGACGGCGACGGCATCCCGAACGCGTACGACATGTACGACCACGACGGGCCCGACGCCGATCCCGACGAGGACGGCCTGCTGACCTCCGAGGAGCTGTCGCTCGGCACCGATCCGTACGACCCCGACACCGACGGTGACGGCGTGGGCGACTTCGTCGAGACGGGCAGCGTGGTCTCGCCGAACGATCACGACGGCGACAGCGTCATCGACCCGGTCGATCCCGACGACGACAACGACCTCATCCCGACCCTGGTGGAGGGGGTGCAGGACCTCGACGGCGACGGGCTGCCCAACTACCTCGACGTCGACTCCGACGGCGACCTCAAGCTCGACCGCGACGAGGGCGCCGACGAGGACATCGACTGCGACGGCCTGTGGAACGCGTACGACGCCGACGACAGCGACGGACCGTGCATCGCGGGCAACGGCCTCGACGGGCTCGACGAGTCCTACAAGCCGTCCGGGTGCGCGTGCAACACGAGCCCGGCGCCGGGCTCTGCCGGGTTCCTGGCGCTGCTGGCCGGCGTGCTGGTGGTGCGTCGCCGGCGTGTCGGATCCGTCACCGGTCGGGCTCGCCCGCCGCGCATGCGATACGAGAGCGGTGATGAAGTTCCAGGCTCACCCGCTGGTAGTCGCCGCTGCGCTCGGTCTCGTGGGGCCGGGTGCACTGGCGGAAGACGACGAGGACGAGGCGGAGGCCGGGCTGTGCGACGGCTGCGAGCAGCCGCTGCCGTCCGCGCCCGCGGCGCCTCGGCTCGAGCTCGCGCCGGCCGACGGCGAGTGGACCTGGACGCCGGGCGAGGCGCCCGACGCCGAGGCGTTCCACCGGGTCGAGATCGCCTGGCTCAAGGAGCGGTGAGCTCGGCGGTGACGCTCGCTCGGCGCGGCTGACCGATGGAGCGCCTCCGCCGGGTGATGCGGCTGTGGGACTGGCTGCCCGCCTTCCGGGCCGTGGCCGAGACCGAGCACCTCACCAACGCCGCCCACCAGCTGCACGTCACGCCGCCCGCCGTCTCGCGGACGCTGAAGGTGCTGGAGGACGACCTCGGGCAGCCGCTGTTCGAGCGCCGCGGCCGCGGGCTGCAGCTCAACGCCGCCGGCGCCCGCCTGCTCGGCGCGGTGCGCATCGCGATGCGGGTCGTCCACGACGCCGTGCAGGACGTGGAGGCCGGGCTCCAGCTCGACGTGACCGTGGCGAGCGCGGGCGTGTTCACCGTGACCGGCCTGTGCCCGATGCTGGAGCAGCTGACCGGGTCGCACCCGAACGTCCGGCCGCGCGTGCGCACCTCGCCGCTGATCGACCCCGCCGGCGACCTGCTGCAGGGCCACGTCGACCTCGTCTTCACGAGCTCGGCCCTGTTCCGCGACGGCCTGACCACGGTGCCGCTGTGCAAGGTCACCACCGGCGTGTACTGCGCGGCGGGGCACCCGCTGTTCGGCCGCACCGACGTCGATCGCGACGAGATCGGCCGCCACCCCTTCGTCGCGCCGCCGTCCGATGCGCAGGGCGTCCCCATCGACGGCTGGCCCGGGGAGTGGCGGCGCAAGGTGGCCGTCGAGGTCGACCGCCAGGCCATCGGCATCGACATCGCCCTCGGCGGCTCGCTGCTGGCCGTGCTCCCGGACCTGATGGTGCGCAGCCACCCCCAGCTGTGGCGCCTCCCGCTCGACGTCCCCTCCACCACCGCCGTGTTCGCCATCCACCGCGAGACGGTGTCGGCGCCGGGGCCGGTCGAGGCGGCCGTCGTGCACGCCCGCGAGGTGCTGCGCAGCGGGCTCGA
The DNA here is from genome assembly GCA_041389545.1 of Myxococcota bacterium. Taxonomy (GTDB): domain Bacteria; phylum Myxococcota_A; class UBA796; order UBA796; genus JACKER01. Next base: position 8,770 of record JAWKRQ010000011.1, read on the forward strand.
CCCCCGGTTCATTCAGGACGTCTGAACGATCGCTGCAGAAACTTCGAGCAGCGTGTCCACGCCGTGCGCGTGATGTTGGACGGGACGGGGGGCAGCATGGCGAAGTGGTTGGCGGTGTTGGGGCTCGGCGGCTGCGGCCACGCGCCGGAGGCGCCGCCCGAGCCGCCGCTGCCCGAGGGCGTGCACCCGCTGACGCTCGAGCGGGGCGCCTCGCCGTTCGCGCCGTGGGCCGAGGGCGGCTTCGTGCAGATGGTGCCGCCGGTGCACCTTCCGCAGCCCGCGGTGGGCGACGTCCAGAGCTGGCTGCGCCTGCCGCCGGGCGGCCGGGTGGCGCTGGTGGACGCGCCCGACGGCCGCCGCGTGCTGTCGTACCCGCCGGGCACCGTCGCCGACCGGGTGGAGACCGCCGGGGAGGGCGAGGCCGCCCGCGTCGTCGACGTCCGCGGCACCCGCATCGACGCCGACGGCCGGCGCTGGCACCACGTCTACCGCTCGGGCGGAGATCCGCAGGCGCCGCTCGTCGGCATGGAGTGGCCCGCCGGCGACGCCGCGCTCGCCAGCGCCGGGGCCGACGCCTTCGTCGACGCGCTGCGCACCGCCGGCGTCACCCGCCACCTCGACGCCGTGCGCGGCAAGCTCGACTGCGACGGCTGCCACGCCGTCTCGCGCGCCGACAACGAGCGCCAGCGCGAGCACGGCCTCGTGAACCGCGGCACCGACGCCGCGGGCTGGTTCACCCCGGGCACCGTGCTCGCCGACAGCGTCCCCGTCGAGGCGTACGGCCAGCGCGACCCGAACCTCACGGACCTCTGGATCACGCTGCGGTGCGGCGACCAGATCGTCGAGGCCCCCGCGACCGGCCACCCCTCCTGCGGGGACGCGCGGGTCCCGCGGGGGACGCTCGACCTGGCCGGCGCGCTCGCGGCCCACGACCCGCACGCCCTCGCGGTGTGCGCTTCCTGGCGGGCGCTGGTGGATGCCGGCGCCGACGCCGCCCCTGACCACCCCTGCACCGGCGAGGCCCTCGCCGACGGAGGGATCGAGTGACCGACCCGACGGGCGTGGGCATCGGCCTGCGCAACCCCCACCTCACCGACCTGCTCGCCACCGAGCGCTCCCTCGACTTCCTCGAGATCATCCCCGAGAACTACGTCGGGCGCGGCGGGCCGGACCTGCGCACGCTCGACGCCTGCCGCGAGCGCTGGCCGCTGCTCGTCCACGGCGTCGCCATGTCGATCGGCGGGCCCGACCCGTTCGACGACGCCTACGTCGAGGGGCTGCGCGCGCTGCTGCGCCGCATCGACGCGCCGTTCTACACCGACCACCTCTGCTACTCGTCCTACGGCGGCTTCCAGAGCCACCAGCTCCTGCCGCTGCCGCAGAGCGACCAGGCCGTGCTCCACGCCGCGCGCCGGATCCGCGAGCTGCGCGACCGGCTCGACCTGCCCGTGGCCGTCGAGAACGTGACGACCTACGCGAACATGCCCGGCTCCACGATGACCGCGGCCGCGTTCGTCGCCGCGGTGGCCGAGGAGGCCGACTGCGGGCTGCTCCTCGACGTGAACAACCTGTACGTCAACGCGAAGAACCTCGGCACCGACCTGCGCACTGACCTCGACGTGCTGCCGCTGCACCGCGTGGTCCAGCTCCACGTCGCCGGGCACGACGTGCGCCAGGGCCGCTGGATCGACAGCCACGGCGCCCCGGTCGCCGACGAGGTCGCGGCGCTGGTCGTCGAGGTGATCGCCCGGGTGGGCGACGTGCCCGTGCTGCTGGAGCGCGACCTCAACCTGCCGCCGCTCGCCGAGGTCCTCGACGAGGCCGACACCCTGCGCGCGAGCATCGCGCACCTGCGGAGCGCCGCGTGACCGCCCCGTCGCTGGACGCGTTCTTCGCGCACGTGGGCGGCTTCCTCGAGGGCGGCACCGGCCTCGAGCAGCTCGAGGCCGAGTTCGGGCCGGTGGGCGACCGCGACGGGCTCGCCTACTACGCCTGGCTCGTCAAGTTCGACCAGATGCGGATCCTCGGCGAGCTCTACCCGCTGTGCAGGACCTGGCTCGACCGGGTGGGGACCCCCTGGGAGGAGGTCGTGGCGGGCTTCGTCGCCGCGCACCGGCCGACCGGCTGGAGCGTGCCGCACCTGGGCGAGCACTTCGCCGACTGGCTGCTGCAGCAGTCCGAGGCCGATCCGGCGCGGTTCCCGGTCGGGGTGGAGGCGCTCGCCGACCTCGTCTGGACCCGGTTCCTGGCCCGCAACGCCCCCGACGGCGACGGGCTCGGCCTCGACCGCCGGGTCTTCGTCCGCCAGTACCGGGTCGACGCCGTGGGCCTCGAGCGCGCCGTCCACCACGATCAGCCCGTGGCGCCGTTCCGCAAGCCGTCGGCGCTGCTCGTCTACCGGCACGCGTCGGGCACGGGCGTGTTCTCGATCCCGGCGTCCCTGGCGACGATCGCGCTGCTCGTGACCGAGGACCAGCCAGGCGCGGTGCTGCCCGGCGTGCTCGGCCAGGTCGGCGCCGAGGACCTCGCGCAGGAGCGGATCCGGCTCGCAGGGGCCGGCGTGCTGTGACCGCGCACGATCCGGGCTACGCTGCGGCGGTGGAGGGACCGTGCTCTTCCTCGTCAGCCTCGCCCGGGCCGCCGAGCCCCCGCCCGCCGCGCCCGAGCTCCCGCTGTCCCACGGCGTGCTGCTGTCGGTGGCGGGCCACGCCGGCAACGTCGTCGTCGACACGCAGAAGCTCGCGGCGCTCGGCATCACGCTGCAGCAGGGCGAGGCCCGGCTGTCCCAGCGCACCGCGCCCCTCGCCGACGGCCTGCGGGTGCTCGGCCTGGACAAGGAGCGGGTGGTCGACGGCGCCGTCGACAGCCTGATGTACTTCGACGCCAACGGCGACACCTACCTCGACGCGCTCGATCCCGCCTGGCCTGCGCTCTCCATCTTCGCCGACCGCAACGGCGACGGCCGGGCGCAGGCGGGCGAGGTGCGGTCCCTGCAGGACCTCGGCGTGGACTCCATCAGCCGGTTCGGGTCGATCCGGATGAAGGACGGCCGGTGAAGGCGAGCGAGCAGTACGCGCGCTTCCAGCCCCCCGACGGCTACGTCTCGCTGCCCTCCGCCCTCGAGGGGATCGAGGTGTACGGGCCGGATCCGGCGGCGAAGGAGGCCGCTGCCGAGGGGCCCACCGCCGTGCGCTGCCCCGGCTGCGGCGCAGCGGCGCGGTTCGACGTGGCGAAGGGCCGCGTGGGCTGCGCCTTCTGCGGCTGGACCGACGACGCCGACCAGGCATCCGTGGGCGAGGCCGGCGCCTTCACCCGCGCCGCGCTCGATCGCGGCAGCGAGGGCTTCGGCGTCGACCGGCGCGAGCTGTCCTGCGGCGGCTGCGGCGCCGTCCTGGCGCTCGAGGCGGGCGCCCTGGCGGCGACCTGCCCGTTCTGCGCCTCTCCACAGGTCTCCGTGCGGGAGCACGCCACGGTGCAGGGCCTGCGGCCCACCGCGCTGCTGCCGTTCGCCGTGCTCGACACCGCCGCGCGCCAGGCGGCGAAGGCGTGGCTCGGGCAGGGCTGGTTCCACCCCGGCGACCTGATGCAGCTCGCGAGCGTCGACCGGTTCCTCGGCATCTACGTCCCGTACTGGGCGTTCTCGGCCGCCGTCGCGGCGGGCTGGGAGGCCGAGGTCGGCCGCGAGCGCACCGTCACCCGCCGCAACGCGCAGGGCGAGACCGAGACCGAGACGGTCATCGACTGGTCGTGGCAGTCGGGCGAGGTGGCGCTGCGGATCGACGACCTGCTCGTGTCGGGCACCACCAAGCTGCCCGCGCGGCAGCTCGCCCGCCTCGAGCCCGGCCTGACGCTCGACGCCATCGTGGGCTACGCGCCGAAGCTCCTCGCGGGCTTCCAGGCGCAGACCTACGACGTGGGCCTGCCCGCCGCCTGGGACGCCGGCCGGGCCAAGATGCGCGAGCGCGCCCGCGAGGCCTGCATGCGCGACACGGGCTCCTCGCACGTGCGCAGCTTCTCGATGACCGCCGACCTGAACGACGAGCAATGGCGCCACCTGCTGCTGCCGCTGTGGGTCAGCGCCTACCGCTACGGCGGGCGCTCGTTCGCCGTCCTCGTCGACGGCGTGGGCGGCGCGGTGGCCGGGCAGAAGCCCGTGGCCTGGTGGAAGGTGTGGACGGCCGTGGCGCTGATGCTGTCGCCCGGCGTGCTCTCGGCGATCGTGGGGATCCCGCTGCTGATCGTGGGGATCGGGGCGGCGGTGCTGCTGGTGGCGGCGATCCTGCTCGTGGCGGGGGGCATCGGCTCCGCCGTGCTCGTGGCGCACGCCCGCGACCTGGAGGCCGCGTGACCGTGGTGGCCTGTGCGCGGTGCGCCGCGCTGCATGCGGCGCCCGGGGCCGCGCCGTCGCGGTGCCCGGCCTGCGGGGCGGAGGCGCTGCAGGAGGCGCCGGCCGAGCGGCGGCCGTCGCCCGAGCGCCGCGCGGTGGGGAAGGTCGACGCCGCCGGCGCGCGCAAGCGCCTGGCCGACGCCGCGGGCGCGGTGTGGTACGCCACGCCCGATCTGGCGCAGGCGGCCTCCGAGGCGCGGGTGACGCCGCTGTGGTGGCCGCACTGGCTGTGCGACGTCGACGCCGTGGGCATCTACCAGGCCGAGCTCGGCTTCGACGAGGAGGTCGAGAGCTCGCAGGAGGTCTACGAGGGCGGGCGCTGGAGCCGGCGGACGGTGACGGAGCAGCGTGCCCGGTGGGAGCCGCGCGTGGGGCGGCTGCAGCGCCGTTACGACAACCTCGTGGTCCCCGCGCTCGCCGGGCCGCAGCCGGCCCCCGTGGGCGGCACGGAGCCCTGCGCCGAGCTGCCCGGCGTGGTGCGGCTGCCCGACCGGGCGCAGGCCGAGCAGTGGCCGGCCGTGCTCACCGCGCTGCGCGAGGCCGTGGGCGCCGACCTCGTGCGGGCCGCCGGCGCCGACCACGTGCGCGAGCTGTTCCTCGAGCTCGACGGCGACGGCGCCCACTGGACGCTGCTGCTGGCGCCCGCCTTCGCCACCTGGTACGCCGACGACGACGGCGTGGTGCACGTCCTCACCGTCGACGGCACGACGGGCGAGGTGCGCGGGCCGCGCCTGGCCTCGGTCGCTGCGGGGCGGAAGTGGGCGGGCGTGTGGTTCGTCACGGGCGGCGTGATCGGCGGGCTCGGGCTGCTGCTCGGCGTGGTCGGCCTGATCGTGTGGGTGCTGCTGCCGGGGGCGGGCGTGATGATGCTCGTGGGCGCGCTCGTGGCGATGGTGGGCCTGTGGCCGCTGTTCGCGCCGGCGGCGCACAACCGCGGGGAGCTGCAGGGTGGATGAGGTGTGGGGCCGCAAGGTGGCGCGCCTGCCCGACGCCGGCGCGCTGCTCGTCGCGACCGACCTGCAGGGCAACCTCGGCGACTACGAGCGGATGGTGGCGCTGCTCGACGCGGAGCGGGCGCGGGGGCCGGCGTGGCTCGCGTTCACCGGCGACCTCGTCCACGGGCCGTCGCCCGAGCTGAGCGCGCCCGGGTGCTGGCCCGTGCACCTCGGCACCCCCTACGTCGACGAGAGCGCCGAGCTCGTGCGGCGGTTCGAGGGGCTCGCCGCCTCCGGCGCCGCGTTCAGCCTGATGGGCAACCACGAGCACGCGCACGTCGGCGGGCCCAAGGTCCCCAAGTTCCACCCCGACGAGGCCGCCGTGCTCGACGCCGCGCTCGGCGCCGACCGGGAGCGGGTCCACGCGTTCTTCCGGACGTTCCCGCTGCTCGCCGTCGGGTCGTGCGGCGTGGTGCTGACGCACGGCGCGCCGAGCCGGACGGCGCGCACGCTCGCGGCGTTCGAGGCGCTCGACTGGGAGGGCTACCGCGACGTGCCGCTGCAGCGGATGGCCTCGCGCGACGTGCTCGGGGCGCTGCTGTGGGCGCGGTCGTGCACCGATCCGGAGGCGCTGGCGCTGCTCGAGGTGGCGACGGGGCGGGCGGAGGGGGTCGTGGTGCACGGCCACGACGTGGTGCGCGAGGGGTACGCCCGCGAGGGCGCGCACCACATGGTCGTCTCGACCTCGTACGCGCTGCTCGACGGCGCCAAGGTCTACCTGCGGCTCGATCTCGGCGCGCGGTACCGCACGACGGCCGACCTGCGCGAGGGGGCGGAGATCCTGCCCCTCTACGCCTGAGCCCCGCCGGGGGCGTCGGGCCGCGGCCGCGGGAAGCTCCGCGCCATCATCGCGTCCCACAGCCGGTCGCCGAGCCAGCGACGGGCGCGGATGAGCACGTGCGCGCCGAGCGTGACGGGCACCCGCGTGGGCGCGCGGCTCGCTCCGAGCGCCCGCTCGATCGCCGCGGCCACGTCGTCGGCGTCGCCGGCGAAGCGCGCCCTCGGCCCCCCGTCGTACGCCGCCACCGTCTCCCGCTCGACCACGGCGTTGAACCCGGCGTAGACGTCGCCCGGGTCGCTCGGCACGTCGCGCAGCTCCTGCTGGACCTTCTCCGCGAAGCCCGTGCGGATGAGGCCGGGCTCGAGCAGCACCACGTCGACCCCGAAGGCCGCCACCTCGAAGCGCAGCACGTCCGACAGCGCCTCCACGGCGTACTTCGTCGCGTGGTACGCCCCGCCGCCCGGGAACGTGATCTTGCCGCCCACCGAGCCGACGTTGACGATCTTGCCCCAGCCCTGCCGCCGCATCCCCGGCAGGCACAGCTGCGTGAGCCGCAGCAGCCCGAAGACGTTGGTCTCGAACTGCCGGCGCACCTTGTCGAGGGGCAGCGTCTCGAGCGCGCCCGACTGGCTGTAGCCGGCGTTGTTGATCAGCACGCCGACGGCGCCGTGCTCGGCCTCCACCGCCTGCACCGCCGCCACCATCGACGCCTCGTCGGTCACGTCGAGCGCCAGCACGGTGCAGCCCGCGGCCTCAAGCTCGGCGAGATCGGCGACGCGGCGCGCCGTCGCCACCACCGGCCAGCCCGCGGCGCGCAGCCGCCGCGCCGTCGCCGCACCGATCCCCGACGAGCACCCCGTGATCAGCACGGCCTTCGACACCATCACCCTCCGTGCGCCGCGCGTGGGCGGCGATCAGCAAGTCCACCACCAGCTCGCGCAGGTCGGCCGCCAGGTCGACCTGCAGGATCGCCAGGTCGGGCTGCGCCAGCGCTTCGGCCACGGCCGGCGGCGGGTCGGCCATCTGGCGGAGCGCCACCACCGCGCCGTGGAACCGCACCAGCAGCCGCGCGGCGTCGGGGACGGGCAGCCACGGCAGCCGCCCGTTCAGGGCCACCGCCACCTCGAGCCCGCCCGTCACCAGCGCCCGCTTGAACTGGAGCACCGCCTCCGCCGACGCGTTGCGCTCCAGCGCGACGTGCACCCTGCCCGATCAGCGCCACCAGCCGGTCGCGCCGGAGCAGCTCGTCGACCAGCACCTCGCCGATGCCCGCGGGGGTCGGCGCCGCGGCCGACACGGCCGGGACGAGGTCGCGCAGGAACGCGAGGTACTCCTCCTGCAGCGCCGTGAGGAACAGCTCCTCCTGCTGCGCCAGTACAGGTAGGGCGTGCCCTTGCCGAGGCCGGCGGCGCGCGCCACCGACGCCATGGTGAGCGCCTCGTAGGGCTCGTCGCCCAGCAGCCGCACCGCCGCGGACAGGATCTGCTCGCGGCGAGCCAGCTTCGCCTCGGTGCTGCGCGCTCGGGCCATGGCGCCAGGATAGCTGACCGGCGGTCAGCTGTCACGGGCCGAGCGCACCCCACAGCGTCAGCGGTCCGGCCCAGCGGAAGGGCGGGGCGGGCGCGGGCTCGCCGCCGAGCAGCACCCTCGCGACCACGGGGGCGACGCGCTCGGTGGCGAACGCCGCGACGATCCGCCCGGCCTCGGGGTTCGCCAGCGCCGGCAGGCCCGTGTAGCCGGGGAACGGGCGCAGGGCGGTCCAGCGCGGGCGCGGGCGGCGAACGCGAGCTCGTGGCCCGCTTCGGCGCGGCCGAGCGCGGTGGCGAGGCGCCCGAGCCAGCGCAGCGGCGCCAGCTCGGGCGGGGTGGGGCAGGGGGGCAAGCTCCGGTGGGCGTCGGAGACGGCCTGGGGCGCGGTGGAGCATCAGGCTCGTCTCGACGAAGCCGGCGTGGAAGTCGAGGTCGAGGCTGGCGCGGAGCCCTTCGCGGGCGTCGTCGTCGGGGAGCGTGGCGTACAGCGGCGCCGCGACCGGCGCGAAGCTGCCGAGCAGGCGCGTCAGCTCCTGGAACGGCGCCACCGCGCGCACGCCCTGCCGCCCGAGCCGCCGCACGACCTGCGCCAGCGCCAGGTTGTGCAGCGGCGCGCCGTGGAACGTGACGAGCGCGATCCGCTGCGCGCCCAGCGCCACCAGCGCGTCGGCGGCGCGCGCGGCCACGTCGCGCACCGCGCGGTAGCCGAAGGCGCGGCTGCCCGGCCCGGGCGTCGGCTCCACGCCGACCTCGAGGTCGCTCGCCACGAGCGGCGCGCCCGGCAACCCCGCGGCGCGGTGCAGGTCGCCGAGCCAGCCGAGCGACAGCAGCCCGTCGGTGTGCAGCGGCAGGTGCGGCCCGTGGTACTCCACCGGGTTGACCGGCAGCCACACGGTGCCCTCGCGCAGCTGCGCCCGCGCCTCGGCGTGGGGCAGGTCGAGGAGCCGCCGCACCGTCAGTTCGCGCAGCCCGGGCGGATCCGGCGGCAGATGGAGACCTGCTCGCTCTTGTTGATGGCGTCGACGACGAGCCCGTAGTGCCGCTCGCCGCACACCTGGTCGCAGCCCAGCGCCCCGTCGAAGAACAGCACGTCGAAGACGAGGCTGCCGTCCTTCTTGCGGTTGAGGTGGCGCTCCTCGATGTCGAAGCCGCAGCCGTTCTGGATGGTGATCCAGGTGGCGGCCACGTTGTAGCGATCGAAGTCCACCAGCGGGAACGACGCGAAGTTCACGTCGCTCATGAACTTGATGTAGTCGGACTCGTTCCGGATGACCTTGCCGTACTCACCCGGCAGGATCAGGTACGGGTCCTCGTTGCCGTAGACCGGCACTCGGATCTCGGCGTCGAACGTCTCGATCTCCGACAGGTCGCAGTCGCCTTCCGACACCACGCCCTCGTCGTAGACCGGGATGGGCTCGAGCTCGCCTTCGCAGCCGGCCGCCGCCAGCAGCGCCACCCAACGGTATCCGCGCATCCCCGCGCCCTCCGCGGAGATTGTACACCCCGCGCGGCGCGTCGGGCACCTACAGGTCGGCGATGCCGTCGCTGTCGATCCCCTGGAGCTCCATCCTCTTCGCGGACTTCCCGCCGAGCCGCAGGTGCGCGGCGTTGGCCTGCGGGATCCAGGCGTAGGGCACGCTTGAGGCGCCCGCGCCGCCCCGGAGCTGCAGCCGGCCGAGCGACAGCACCATCGACCCCGAGACCGTCCACAGCCCGTGCAGGTCGACGGCGGGCGCCAGGCTCGCCACCTCGGCCGGCAGCTGGCCCTCGACGGAGGCGCCGAGCGTCGACCAGGTGCGGACCCCCTGGACCAGCAGCGACAGCGGGCCGGCCACGTGCACGTCGCCGGCGCCGCGGAGCGACGTCGTCCCGCCGTGCAGCACGGGGACGACCCCCGACATGCCGGGATCCGTCGACGCCGTCGCGAGGGGATCGCCGCCGCCGCCCGTCGGCAGCCACCACGGGCTGCGCGTCGGGATCCCCTCGGCGTGCACCCAGGTGTGCGACAGGCCCGTGTGCAGGCCGAAGCGGCCGGCCTCGACCGACGCCGTGGCGCCGCCGCCCACCGCCGACAGGCGCGTCCCCGCGAAGGTGTCGAACGTGCCGTGGCCGTTGACGGCGACATCGAGCCAGCGCGTGTCGACGACGCCCACCCGCACCGTGCCGCTCGGCAGCCCGAGGGCGGTCAGCCACGGTCGCACGCCGATCTGGACGTGGGGCAGGATCCCCGCGTGCAGGCCGCTCGTCCCGAACATCACCTCGCCCCAGGGCAGGACGTGGGCGGTGTGGACGGAGACGTCCTCGCGGTCGACGGGGGTGGCGTGCGCGGCGGTGGACAGCAGGAGGGTCGTGAGCATCATGGGGTGCTCCTCGGATCGGCGGCCGCCGCCGATCAGCACCCGGAGACGCGGGGGTAACCAGCGGGGCCCCGCTGGCGGCCGAGGGTCCCTCCGCCGTACAATCCGCGAGCGGGAGGGAGGCGGTCGATGAGGGCTTGGCGTCTGGGGCTGGTGGCGCTGGTCACGGCGGGGTGCGGCGGCAACGACGACGACATCGTGGCCGAGCTGGCGGGCGGGTGGACGGGCGCCATCCAGACCGAGGGCGGCGCGGTGCCCGTCAACGGGGTCACGACGTTCGACGAGGAGACGGGCATCCTGTCGGGCACGTTCGAGCTCGTCGACACCGACCAGGCGCGGACCTACGCCGTGCGCCGGTGGGACGTGATCCGCGGCGTCGTCTACCTCGACCTGACCGACGTGACCGAGGCCACGCGCGGGCTCGACCTCGACGGCGAGGTCGCCACCGACGCGTTCGGCGGCAAGGCGACGGTCACCTACGAGTGCGAGACGGGCACCTGCGGCTACGTCGGCGACTTCTCGTTCACCCGCGGCGCGACGCCGCCGAGCACCACCTTCACGGGCACGCCGACCCCGACGACCACGGGCACGCCCACCCCGACGACGCCGACCCCGACCGACACGGGGACCGCCCACCGACACGGGCGCGGGCACGCCCTCGGACACCGGCGCGCGGTAGCCGCTTCCTCGCGGGGCCCGGCTCAGGTATGCTCCGCCCTCCATCGAGGGGAGGAGGCCACCGATGATCCCGACGTTCACGCACTTGCTGGCCACGTTGCTCGCATGCAACACCCAGACGCCGCCCGAGGCCGGCGGCGAGCCGCCCGAGGCGCCCGAGGCCGGGGAGCCTGCGGCGCCCGCCGACGCCGGCATCCCGGAGGGCGCCAACCCGAGCGATCACCCGGACCACTTCTCCGTTGGCAGCGGCGCGGCGCCCGCGGGCGGCGACTGGGCGCCCACCGCCGGCAAGGCGGTGCCGGAGCTGATCCGGCCCGACGAGAAGCACCTCGCCGACCTGCGGCAGCTGACCTTCGGTGGCGAGAACGCCGAGGGCTACTGGTCGCCCGACGGCCGCAAGATCATGTTCCAGCGCACGCCGTCCCAGGGCACGTGCGACCAGGAGTACGTGCTCGACATGAGCTCGGGCGACGTGCAGCGGATCTCGTCGGGCAAGGGCCGCACCACCTGCGGCTACTTCGCCTACCCCGACGGCGACGCCTACATCTACGCCACCACCGAGCAGGGGGGCGAGGCGTGCCCGCCGCCGCCCGACCAGTCCAAGGGCTACGTCTGGGCCATCTACCCGGACTACGACATGGTCTGGCAGAAGCCGGGCGGCGAGCCCGAGCCGTTCCTGGCGAGCCCGGGGTACGACGCCGAGGCGACCGCCTGCATGAAGGACGGTCGGATCGTGTTCACGTCCACCCGCGACGGTGACCTCGATCTGTACGTGGTGAATCGCGACGGCACCGGCCTCGAGCGGATCACCGACACGCCGGGCTACGACGGCGGCGCGTTCTTCAACCCGTCGTGCACCGCGCTGATCTGGCGGGCGAGCCGGCCCGAGGGCGAGGCGCTGGCCGAGTTCAAGCAGCTGCTCTCCGAGAACCTGGTGCGGCCGAGCGCCCTCGAGATCTACTGGATGGACCTCGCCACCAAGGAGGTCACGCAGCTGACCGACAACGGGGCGGCGAACTTCGCGCCGTACCCGCTGCCCGACGACTCGGGCGTGGTCTACTCGTCGAACGCGGGCGGCTCGCCGCGCGAGTTCGACATCTGGCTCGCGTCGCGCGACGGCCAGAAGAGCGAGCGGGTGACCACGGCCGAGGGCTTCGACGGGTTCCCGATGTTCTCGCCGGACGGCAAGTGGCTCGTGTTCGCCAGCAACCGGGCGACGCCCGAGGGCAGCCACGACACGAACCTGTTCGTGGCGCGGTGGGTGGATCACCCCGACGAGGCGGCGGCCGCGCCCGAGGGCGAGGGCCACGAGGTCGAGGGGGCCGAGGACGAGGCCGCCGAGGGCGAGGGCGGCGAGGACTGAAGCGTCGCGACCGCTCGGCCGGCCCTACAGCGGCTGGCCGATGCGGAGCGACATGAAGCCCGAGGTGCCCGCGTCGTCGTAGTACGAGAGCACCTCGACCGGGTACAGCAGCCCGTCGGTCGAGCGCACGACGAACACGAGGTCCTTCGGCGTGAGCACGTGGTTCTCGGGGTTGTAGTCGAACCACACGTCGAAAGCGTACTCGGGCTCGGTGTTCTCGTCGTCGTCGTCGGGCAGGTCGGTGACGTAGCCGTCGGCGGGGGCCGTGGTCACGTCCTCCACCCGGGCGGCCTCGACCACCGCGACCTCGACGCCAGCGTCGCCGGAGACGCCGCCGTCGAGCTTGATGCGCTGGCGCGACAGGGCGATGTCCCAGCCCGCGGTGTCGGGCTCGACCTCGAGCGTCTCGAGATCGAGGTCGAGGAAGATCCAGTTGCTCGCGCTGGTGGCGTCGATCACGACCTTCACCACGCCGGCGCCGTCGGGCTCGACCGCGACCTTGGCCGCTTCCTTGGCCCCCGCGGTGTCGAACGGCTCGTAGAGCTTGCCGCGGATGTCGGGCAAGCAGGCCGACAAGGCCAGCATCCAGATCATCGGCCCCTCCCGTGGCGGCGCCGCGCGACGCCGGCCAGGGCGAGGGCGCCGAGCAGGCCGAAGCCGCTCGTGGTGTGGTCGCAGCCGCAGCCCTTCGGCGCCTCTTCCTCGTCGACGGGGTCGGGCGCGTCTTCGGCGTCGAGCGCCGCGACCAGCGCCACCGGGTCGATCTCGCCGTAGCCGTAGACCGGGTGGTGCCCGCCCTGGAACGTCACCTGGCTCGTCTTGTAGGCCGTGTCGCGGATGAGGTCGCGCACCTCGGCGGCCTTCAGGTCGGGTGCGAGGCTCAGGAGCCAGCCGGCGATGCCCGAGACGACCGGCGCGGCCGAGGAGGTGCCGCCGAAGTTGGTGATGATGCCGTCGTTCGGGGCGATGCTCACGGTGGCCGCCGGCGCCGCCACGTCGACCGAGAGGCCCTCGTTGGTGAAGTTCGCGGGCAGCCCGTAGCGATCGAGCGCGGTGACGCACAGGACGCGCTCCATCGCCTGCAGCTCGTCGGGCCGGATCTCGCGGCTGTCGTTGCCCGCCGCGAACACCACGACGGTGCCCTTCCCGTCGCGTCCCGTCCGCGCGAGGCGGTCGATGACCTCCTCGAGCGCACTCGGGACGGTGATCACCTCGGTGAAGCCCCAGGAGTTGTTCACCACCGCGACGTTCTGCTCGAGCATGTGCTCGAACGCCGCCACGTCGCCCGACAGCTCGTTCGCGCCGATCAGCCGGACGGGCACCAGCGTGCACTCCGGACACATCCCCACGATGCCGTCGCCGTTGTTGGCGCGCGCGGCGACGATGCCGCTGACGGCGGTGCCGTGGTCGTCGGTGGGATCGTCGGGGGTCGGGTCGTCGTCGTCTCCGACGATGTCGAGCGGTGCGAGGACCGCCGGGGCGAGGTCGGGGTGGCTCACGTCGATGCCGCTGTCGATGACCCCGATGCGGATGGACGGATCGCCGAGCCCACGCTCGAAGAGGTCGACCATGCCGAGCTCGTCGAGGTACCACTGCCCGCCGAACTCCGGATCGTCGAAGGTCGGCGCGGCGGCGGGCGCGATGGGCAGGATCACGTCGGGGATGGCGGCCTCGACGGCGGGATCGCCGGCCCAGTCGAGGGCCAGCTGCAGGGCGTCCTCCCCGGCTGCACCGGGACGCGCCAGTGGCGCTCGGACCGGCCCAGCGGCTCCCGCGCCGCCGCAGGGCATCGGGCACGATCGCGCCTTCGCGGATGGAGATCACCGCAGCGGGCCCGCTCTCGAGCGCCACGTCGTCGGTCGGGAACCGGATGCGCACCGAGCCGTCGGGGTGGACGGCCTCCAGCGTGGGCGGGGCCGCGAGGTCTACCGCGGTTCCCGCACTCGCTGTATAAAGGCACGACGCGAGGAGAAGGGGAGATGAAGGCATACGCACCCGTTTACCACATCCTGGTGCTCGCCGGCCTGGGCGCCTGCAACGGCGACGGCGGCAAGGACACCACCGACGACACCGACACGGGAGCCACCGCCACGACCGCTGTGGAGGCGGTCTGCACCGAGCCCACCGAGCTCACCTGTGTAGACGAGATCATCAGCGACCTGTCGCTGCACGACGACCTGGTGGCCGACTCCGCCGAGGTCTCCGACCGCGTGGCGGGTGACGACTTCGTCACCACCATCGACGCCACGGCGGGCGGCTTCGGCAACGAGACGGCCAACCCCTGGGTCTACGTGAAGTTCACGCCCGAGGGCGCCCAGCGGGTCGACATCGACGACGAGACGGCCCTCGACTCGATGGAGTGGCACCTCGCCGCGCGTCGGTTCGTGCTGCGCCTCAACGGCGGCAGCTCGGGGCCGTCCTGCGTGGGCGCCGCCGCGTTCATCGAGCAGAGCTACGAGGACCTCACCGAGGTCCCCGACGACGTGAACTACGTCTACGACGACTTCTACTCCGGCGACTGCACGCTCATCAACGACGCCTCGGGGCTCGACGGCAGCCCGCAGGTCGCGCTCGGCCCGTGGTGGGACTACCCCGGCTGCGTCGAGACGACCGACGTGCCGTTCCTCGTCCAGCTCGAAGACGGTCACGTCATCAAGCTGCGGGTGGAGCAGTACTACACCGAGCAGGATTCCTGCAACAACGACGGGTTCCCGTCCGGGACCTCGGGGATGTTCAAGATCCGCTGGACCTTCTTGCGCTAGGTCGTGACGATGTTCTCCGTGCTGTGGCTGACGGCGGTGCCGGCGCACGCGGTGCGCCCCACCGAGGGTGGACTGTTCTCGTTCGATGCATCCGACACGATCGCGACCTACGACCCGGCGGACCCGCGGATCCGCGTCACCTTCAGCTCGGACGGCCCGAACCAGGTCCCCGACGTCGACCTCGACGAGGACGGCGTCCCCGACTACGTCCAGATCGCGGCCGAGGTGGCGCTCGAGGCGCTGGATCTGTACGAATCGTACGGGTTCCGGGCGCCGCTGAGCGAGGCCGACGTGGGGCTCGGCCCGCTCGGCGGCAGCCCGGCGCTCGATCTGTACCTGGTCGACTTCGACCGCCAGGCCGACGGCCACTACGACGTCGACACCTGCACGGGCGATCCGCTCGTGTGCGGCGGCTACCTCACCGTCGAGAACGACTTCGCGGGCTACGCCTACAGCACCCGCGAGGAGGGCCTGCGGGTCGTGGTGCCGCACGAGCTGTTCCACGGCGTGCAGCTGGCCTACTCGGGCGAGCTGCCGGTGTGGGCTGCCGAGGGCACCGCCGTGTGGGCGGAGCGGCTGTACGATCCCGTCAGCTGGGACTTCATGCGGTTCGCGAACGCGTACCTCGAGGAGCCCACGCGGTCGGTCGACAACCCGCCGATCGGCGCGGTGCCGAGCTTCGCCTACGGCACGGGCCTGTGGTACGACTTCCTCTCCCTGCGGCACGATCCCACCGTGATCGACGACCTGCTCGGCGCCTGGGCGGGCTCCCCGGATCTGACGCAGTCGATGATCGACGTCATCTCGGCGCGCGGCGACACCGTCGAGGACGCGTGGACGGGCTTCGCCACCTGGAACCTCGCGACCGGCGGGCAGTCGGGCGGCCTCGAGGGCTACCCGTACGCCGACCTGCTCACGCCGCCGCTGCCCGAGCAGTCGGGCCAGATCGACGACGACAACCGGTTCTACCCGCTGGCCACCACCTACTACCGGCTGAACCACGAGGGGGGCGAGCTGTGGTTCGCCCTCGAGGAGCCGCAGCCCGACCTCACCTTCGCCGTGCTGCCCACGAGCGACGGCGGCCCCGACTCGCCCGTGCTCGAGCCGCTGACGACGTTCGACGGCAGCGACGCCGGGCCGTTCTCGCTCGGCGACCAGCCCGCGGGCAAGTACTGGATCTGGGGCGCTCAGCCGCGCTACGGCGACAACTCCATCAAGGTCGCCCTGTGCGCCGGCACCGCGGCCGAGGTCGACGGCTGCTTCGCGACCACCGGCACCGAGACGGGCGACACGGGCGCACCGCTCGACGGCGAGGACGAGCCGAAGGGCTGCGGCTGCGCCAGCGGCGGTCCGGCGCCGAGCGGCGGGCTGCTGCTGCTCCTCGGCCTGGCGGTCAGCCGCCGAACTGGCCGCGCAGCCCCGCGTAGAACCAGCGCGGCTTGAGCTGGTTGTACTCGTCGTCGCCGGCGTCGAGCAGGTTCTCGGCGCCGACGAAGCCCTCCACGTTGCGCATCCGCCAGGCGATCCGGCCGTCGAGCAGGAACAGGGCGGGGGATTCGACGCGGTCGATCTCGTCGTCGTTGTCGACGTCGGTGTAGAACGGGCGCGGCGCCATCCACGAGCTGTTGAGCGTCGCCGACAGGCCGCTGTGGCGGTGGTCGATCACCACGGCGAAGTTGCCGGACATCGGCGGGCGCCCGGGCAGGTCGTCGTCGGTCTCGGCGTCGCGGGCCACCAGCAGCTGCAGCCCCGCCTTCAGCGACAGCAGGTCGACGGGCGTGACCGAGACGTTCGAGTCGACGCCCTGGGTGTAGGCGCTGGCGATGTTGAGGTAGCCGAAGCGCTGGGTGGCCGAGAAGCCGTCCTGCGGGATGAGATCGATGAGGATCAGGTCGTCGACGTTGTTGCGGAACAGCTGCGTCGCGAGGTGCAGCCGCTTCACGTCGAGGTCGGCGCCGAGCGTGAAGCCGAGCGAGCGCTCCGGCAGCAGCTCGGGGTTGCCCTCGATGACGTAGCCCGCCGCGGGGTTCTCGAAGAGCAGGTACAGCTCCTTGAAGTCGGGCGCCCGGAAGCCGCGCCCGACGTTGCCGCGGATGGTCAGCGCCTTGGTGGCGAACCACGCCGCGGCGAGACGCGGGTTGACCGCAGAGCCGAACTGGCTGTCGACGTCGAGCCGCACCCCCGGCAGCACGTCGATCTTGTCCTTCACCACGGCCCACTCGTCCTGCAGGTAGACGCCGCCGCGGTTGCGCTCGCCCTCGCCCGGGCCGAGGCGCGGCGAGACGTACCACTCCCGGAAGCCCTCGGCGCCCACGGTGAGGACGTGGGGGCCCAGCACCTGATCGTATTGGATCTCGAGCTCGGCCAGGGTCTGGTGGTTGTCTTCGTACTGATCGAGCTGGTTCGAGTCGTACTGGTCGTAGAAGAACTGGTCGCGGAACAGGGTCAGGTAGGCGCCGAACGACAGCGTGCTGCTGTCGGTGACCACCCAGCGCGGGGTGATGGCGCCCTGGAACTCCTCGAGCCAGTTGTTCCGGTTGAAGGTCGCGCCGGTGAACTGCTCCTCGATGCCCGTGGTCTGGCGCTGCAGGTAGCTGGCCGAGCCGGTGACCCGCAGGTCCTGGGAGACGTCGGCCGTGAGCTTCTCGCTGAGCTCGATCGAGTCGTAGGCGACGCCGTCGGTGGCGAGGGTGGACGGGTCGAGGTCGTAGGCGTCGGCGGTGTGCCAGGCGACGGTGGTGTTCGAGCCGAGGTCTTCGCCCGCGAGCTCGAGGCCGAGCGAGGTGTCGAAGGTGGCGATGGCGCCGCCCCGCAGCTCGGCGGTGACCACGTTCTGTCGCGGGCCGCGGGTGATGATGTTGATGACGCCGCCCATGGCGTCGGACCCGTAGAGGGTGGAGCCCGGACCCTTGACGATCTCGATGCGCTCGATGCGCTCGGCCGAGATCCGCGACAGATCCAGGATGCCGTCCTTGCGGCCGACCATGCGCTGGCCGTCGATCAGCACGAGCGTGTGCGTGGGATCGAGGCCTTGCAGGGAGATCGCGGAGCCGAAGACGTTGCGGTTGACCTGCACGCCGGTGGCGCGCTCGAGCAGATCGGCGGCGCTGATGGCGCCGGACTTCTCGATGGTCTCGCGGTCGATGACCTCGGTGGCCACCGGCGAATCGCCCAGCGTGTGCTGGTTGCGGGTGCCGGTGACCACCACCTCCTCGACCCCGTCGAACGCGTCGTCGTCGTCGTCGTCGTCGGGCGGTGGGGCAGGCGCCGCCGCGGGCGCCGGCGGCGGCGCCTCATCGGCGGGTTGCTGGGCGAAGGCGGGCGTCGTCAGGAAGATCAGCACCGGGGGAGCATACACGAGCGCTCACCCCGGGGGAACCGCCGCGCCTGTCAGAAGGAGTCGCAGGCCGTGGGGTCGAGATCGACGCCGCCGTCGACGGTCGCGGCGAGCGAGGTCGTGGCGGTGGACAGGCCGGTCAGCCCGTAGCCCTCGGTGGTGGCGGTGGTGGTGCCGGTGCCGGTGGTGCTCGTGCCGCCGGTGCCGGTGCCGGTGCCAGTGCCGGTGCCGCCCGTGCCCGTGCCCGTGCCGGTCGCGAAGGGCAGGGTGCTGTCGCAGGTCGTGTTGCCGTTCACGTCGACGAACACGTCGACCGCGTAGGTCCCGCTGATGGCCAGGCCGGGGAACGACAGGGTGAACGCGCCGCCCGTGAGGGTGGCGGTGTCGGCGGCGACCTCGGCGTCGGCGCCGTCGCGCACGGAGACGGAGACGGTGGTGCCGTCGGTGCCCGCGAAGTTCTCGCCCGTGAGCGCCAGGGTGAACTCGGTCGGCACCGCGCCGCACTCGGCGGTGGTGGGGTCGAGGTAGTCCCAGATCCCGTCGCCGTTGGAGTCGTCGTTGGTGGGGTCGCCGTCCTCGTTGGGGTCCTCGCCCGCGGTGGGGCACAGGTCGCCGTCGTCGTCGGGGTCGAGGTAGTCCGGGATTCCGTCGCTGTCGGTGTCGAGCAGCGGCTGCGGGGCGGTGGTCGAGCTCGTGGAGGTGGTGGCCTCGGCGTAGAGCTCGAGCGCGCTCGGGACGTGGTCGTCGTCGTCGTCGGCGTCGCGGAAGTCGGGCGCGTCGCCGTCGGAGTCGTTCAGCAGCACGTCGGGGTCGAGGGCGTTCGTCGAGGCTCGGCAGGCCGTCGCCGTCGTCGTCGAGGTCCTGGAAGTCGGCATCGCCGTCGCCGTCGACGTCGTCGTTGGCGGGGTTGCCGTCGCCGTCCCAGTCCTCGTCGACGGTGAGGATTCCGTCGCCGTCGTCGTCGATGTCGAGGAAGTCGGGATCGCCGTCGCCGTCGGTGTCCTGCTTCAGCTCGTCGATGGTGAACGCGGTGTCGTCATCGTCGTCGAGGTCGTGCCAGTTCGGGATGCCGTCGCCGTCCCAATCGTCGTCGCGGGGATCGCCGTTGCCGCCGTTGGGCCCACCGACGTCCTCGTCGATCGAGTTGACACCGTCGCCGTCGTCGTCCTTGTCGAGGTAGTTCGCGGTGCCGTCGACGTCGAAGTCGTCGTTGCGCGGGTCGCCGTCACCGTCGTCGTCTTCCTCGGCGGTGGGGACGCCGTCGCCGTCGTCGTCGGTGTCGAGGATGTCGTAGATCCCGTCGGCATCGGTGTCGAGCGGGTTCAGCAGGTCGCCGACCTCGAAGAAGTCGCCGACCCCGTCGCCGTCGGTGTCGAACTTGTTGGGATCGGAGCCGATGTACTCCTCCTGACACTCGGTCAGGCCGTCGGCATCCTCGTCGTCCACCTTGTCTTCGGTGGTGGTCACGCCGTCGAACGGCGGGCAGGGCCAGTCCTCGACCACGTCGGGCGGGCTCGGCGCGATGTCGATGGTGGGATCGGCCTTCTCGGAGATGGGGTGACACCGCCGTCGCCTGTGCATCCACCGCGGCCAGCAGGCCGGCGAGGGCCAGGGCGGTCGGATGCTGGGAACAGCCAGCCGGAAACGATGCGCATCCTCGAACCTCCGGAGGTGCTGAGAGCGGCGGCCACCATTAACGCCTTCCCTGGGACAGTGGCACGAAGGGCGGACCTGTTTACCCGACTGCGGTCCCCGCGTCACGCTGGACCTGGGGGCGACGGCCGGGACACGGCCTCGTCAGCGGAAGTCTCGCGAGTGGAGCGGCAGCGACCGCAGCAGGGAGGGAGGTGGCCGCTTCGGGGTCGGGGTCGGGCTCCGGCACCTCCCAGAACGTGTCGACGAGGACGCTCAGCGCGTCGTCCTGTCGCTGCAGGCGCCCGTCGACCCCGAGCATCGTGGCCGTGCGGGCGAGCTTGCGGTGGGCGGCCCAGGTGCGCGCCCAGATCACCAGGTTCGCCATGCCCGTCTCGTCTTCGAGGGTCATGAACACGACGCCGTTGGCCGTGCCCGGCGCTGCCGCGTCGACACGAGGCCCGCGATCCGCACCGACTCGCCCGAGGCCCGCTCGGCCAGCGCGGCGAGCTCGAGGCAGCCCCGCTCGCGCAGCGGCCGGCGCAGCAGGGCCACCGGGTGCAGGGAGACCGAGAGCCCCACCGTGCGGTAGTCGGCCTGCAGGCGGGACAGGGTGTCGAGCGGGGGCAGCCCCGGATCGGGCTCGCGGCGCTCGAGCCCGGCGAACAGCGGCAGGTCGGTCCACAGCCCCTGCAGGACCCAGGCCGCGCGCCGGCGATCGGGCCCGGCCACCGCCTCGAGCGCGCCGGACTCGGCCAGGGTCTGCAGGCGGGCGCGATCGAGGCCGGTGCGGCGCGCGAAGTCGGCCAGCGAGCCGAACGGGCGCGAGCCTCCCGCTCCCTCCCGCGCGTCGACGATCGCCGCGCCGTGCTCCTCGGAGAACCCACGGCACAGGCGGAACCCGATGCGGATCGCCGGGCCGGCCTCGGTGGGCTCGAGCGTGCAGTCCCAGCTCGATCGCAGCACGCACACCGGGCGCACCTCCACCCCGTGGCGCTGGGCGTCGGCCAGCAGCGCCCGCGGGCTGTAGAACCCCATCGGCTGGCTGTTGATCAGCGCGGCGGCGAAGGCGGCGGGCCAGTGCAGCTTGATCCAGCCCGAGACGTAGACCAGCAGGGCGAAGCTCGCGGCGTGGGACTCCGGGAACCCGTACTCGCCGAAGCCGAGGATCTGCGCGTAGACCGCCCGCGCGTAGTCCCGGTCGATGCCGCGCGAGACCATGCCCTCCACGAGCCGCTCGCCCATCTCCTCCAGGTTGCCCCGCTTGCGCCAGGCCCCCATCGCCCGGCGCAGCCGATCGGCCTCGCCACCGGTGAAGCCGCCCACGGCCACCGCCATGGCCATGACCTGCTCCTGGAACAGCGGCACCCCGAGCGTGCGCTCGAGGATCGGCACCAGGGCGGGGTGGGCATAGGTCACGGGCTCCTCGCCCACCCGGCGCGCCAGGTAGGGGTGGACCATGCCGCCCTGGATCGGCCCCGGCCGCACGATCGCGACCTCCACCACCAGGTCGTAGAACGTGCGGGGCTTGAGCCGCGGCAGCATCGACATCTGCGCCCGGCTCTCGATCTGGAAGACGCCCACGGTGTCGGCGCGGCAGAACATGTCGTAGACGCCCGGATCCTCGGCGGGGACGGTGGCCAGGTCGAGGTCGGGCCCGCCCTGCTCCACGACGAGATCGAACGCCTTGCGGATCGCGGTGAGCATGCCGAGGCCCAGCACGTCGACCTTGACGAACTCGAGCGCCTCCACGTCGTACTTGTCCCACTGCAGGACGGTGCGGCCCGCCATGGTGGCCGGCTCGATCGGCACCAGATCGCCGAGGGATCCCGCCGCGATGACGAAGCCGCCGACGTGGATCGACAGGTGTCGCGGGAAGCCGGCCAGCGCCGAGGCCACCTCGAGGGTGCCCCGCACCTCGTCGGACCCCGGGTCGAGGCCGGCCTCGCGCACGAGCATCGCCACGTCTTCGGGCGGGGGCAGGAACGCCACCACCGGCCCGCTCTCCTGCGGCTGCGCCCACTTCTCGGCCGCGCGGCCGCGCGCCTGTTGCGAGGCGCTCGGCGCCTCGAGCCCCGCCGACCAGCGGTCGAGCGACTTCGCCAGGCGGTCGACCTGATCGAGCGACAGGCCGAAGGCCTTGCCCACCTCGCGGATCGCCGAGCGCAGGCGGTAGCAGATGAACTCGTTGACCATGCCCGCGCGATCGCGGCCGTAGCGCGCGTAGACGTACTGGATGACCTCCTCGCGCCGCTCGTGCTCGAAGTCGACGTCGATGTCGGGTGGCTCGGCGCGCTCCTTCGAGATGAACCGCTCGAACAGCAGCGCCGCGCGGCTCGGGTCGACCGAGGTGATGCCCAGCGCGTAGCACACGGCCGAGTTCGCCGCCGAGCCGCGGCCCTGGCACAGGATGCCCTGGCTGCGCGCGAAGCGGACCACGTCGTAGACCGTGAGGAAGTAGCTCGGGAAGTCGAGCTCCTCGACCACCGACAGCTCGTGGGCCACGGCCTCGCGGACCTTGTCGGACGGCCCGCCGGGGTAGCGCCAGGCGATGCCGCGCGCGGTGAGCTCGCGCAGCCAGCCCATCGGGGTGTAGCCCTCGGGGACGACCTCGCGCGGATAGCCGTAGCGCAGCTCGGACAGCGAGAAGGTGCAGGACTCGGCGATGCGCTGCGCCGCCGCGATCGCCCCGGGCCACGCGGCATAGCGCGCGCGGAAGGCCGCCTCGGGCAGCAGCACCCGCTCGGCGTTGCCCGCCAGGGCGCGCCCGGCCTGCTGCAGCGTGACCTTGCGGCGGATGCAGGTCAGCACGTCGGCCACCGCCTGACGCGACCGGTGGTGCATCCGGCAGTCGTTGGTGGCGACGGCAGGGGAGCCGAGCGCCTCGGCGAGGGCCAGCGCCGCCCGCACCCGCGGCCCGTCGGCCGGGGTCAGGTCGCGCGACAGCGCCACGGCGAGCCGCTCGCCGAAGCCCTCGCGCAGCGGCCCGGCGCGGCTCGCCGACCAGCCCGGCCGCAGCACGCACCACAGCCCGGCGCTGCGCTCGGCCAGCGCCTCGAGCGGCACCCGCGAGCGCCCCTTCGGCTGCTCGGCGCGGCCGAGGGTGAGCAGCCGGCACAGGCTCGACCAGCCCGCGCGCTCCGCCACCAGCAGCGCGACCCCCGCCGTGTCGCCGCCCGGCAGCCCCACGGTGAGGTGGGCGCCGCACACGAGGTGCACCCCGTGGTCGCTCGCGGCCTTGTGGGCCTGCACCAGCCCGTACACCCCGTCGCGATCGCACAGGCCGAGGTGGCCCACGCCGCAGCGGGCCGCGGCCTCGACGATCTCGTTCGGCTGCGACGCCCCGTCGAGCAGGGAGAAGCAGGAGCGGGTGAGCAGCTCCGCGTACATGGCACTGAACGTATGTCACCCCTCGGCGGGTGCAACCCCCTTGCCCTCGCCCTTGCTCGGCTCGGCTTCGCGCCTGGGTTGTGGCACGACCACCACCACGACCACGACCACGACCACGACCACGACCACGATCACGACCCGACCAGCACGGGTTGCTGGGTTGGACCCGTTGCCGAGCCAGCAGCTGCCGCTGCCGGTGTTGGAGGCCGCCGGTCCGGCCACTACGTCCGGGGCGGACGATGTCGCGGGACCGAGGCGCCGGCCCGGCCACTACGTCCGTGGGGCGGACGATGTCGCAGGACCGAGCCGCCGGGCGGCGGGTACGTCCGTGGACCGGCCGCGGACGATGCGGGAGACCGCGCGGCCGCGGACCGCCGGTGGATGTGGACCCGCACAGCCTCCCCGCGGTGCGGGAGGCCCGGTTGGAAGCCCTGTCCCGCGCTCGCGCTCGCCAGCTCGCGCCGCTGCCGCCACCTGCCGTGCTGGCCGCGCTGGCCGTGCTGGCCGTGCTTTGCTGGGACACCGCCCGAAGCCCGTCCGCATCAGCGCGGCGCGGGCGTCGCGTCGCCGGGCGCCGATCGGCGTGCCCGCACGACCACCACCACGACCACCACCACGACCACGACTTCAGCGCGACGAGGACCCGTCGCGCCCGTGAACAGCCGCTACCCGTTCTCACCGTGCTCGTGAGGCTCGCGTGCCCGGCTTCTGCCTCGGTCGCGCAACCTCTGCGACCGCACGGGGTGGGCGCCGCCGAGAGGGTGCGGACGTCCGGCGAGGCCAGCGGCGCTGCGGTGCGGGTGCAGTCGCTGCTCGACCCCACGCTGCCCGCCACGCCGGGCTCGCTCGGCGTGGTGGAGGGCCCGGGGCAGGCCGCTAGTTCTGCTCGCCCACCTGCCGGATGTCCGCCCGATCCTTGAGCCGCTGCAGCGCCTCCTTCTCGAGCTGCCGCACCCGCTCCCGCGACAGCGACAGCCGGCGCCCGACCTCCGCGAGCGACAGCGGGCTGTCGCCGTCGAGCCCGTAGCGGGTGGTCACCACCAGCCGCTGGCGCTCGTCGAGCATGGTGTTCACGGCCGCCAGCGCGCGCTGCGCCTCCTCGCGGGAGATGGCGCCGTCGAGCGGGTCGAGCGCGTCCTCGTCGGCCAGCAGGCCGCCCAGCGCCCGCGACCGCGGCGACTCGTCGAGCGGCTCGTCGAGCGACACGGCCTCGCCGCGCGACAGCAGGAACTCCGCCCGCTCCGGGTCGACCCCGGCCTCCTCGGCGATCTCGCCGACCGTCCACTCCGCGCCGTGCCGCTCGTGGTCGAGCTGCGCCTTGCGCAGGTTCCGCAGCTGCTCCACCGCCGCCCCGGGCAGGCGCACCCCCCGCCCGTTCTGGACGATGGCGCGGGTGATCTGCGCGCGGACCCACCAGCGCGCGTAGGTGCTGAACCGCAGCCCACGCTCGGGGTCGAACCGCTTCGCCGCGCGGAGCAGCCCCAGGTAGCCCTCCTGGGTCAGATCCGCCCGGTCCATCATCTTGCCGCCGAGCTTGCGCGCCTCGTGGAACGCGATGCGCTGCTGCGACATGGCGAGGCGCCAGCGGAGCCGCTCGGCCTCCTGCCACGCGCCCATCGCCTGCTGCGCCGCGGGACGCAGGGAGCGGTCGCCCTTCGACTCGTCCCACGCCTTCTCGATCGCGGCCTCGAGCTTGTCGACCCACCCGGCGTGGGTACGATACCGACCCGACGTGGGCCTGCCCAGGATGGGCCGGACGCACTCCAGCTCGCGGATCGCGCCGTACGCGCGCTCCTCGGCTGCACGAATCTTCCTGCCGGCCGCGACCTCCTCCGCTGCGGAAAGCTCGGTGGCCGGCTGCGCGAAATCGACCGACCTCACGTGTCCTCCAATCTCGTAGCCCCGGTTCCCCGGTAATCTTGACTGCCATGTACAGATTAAGCACGGCTCGGGGGCCACTCAAGGGTGCGGGGCGGCTGGTGACGAATCGAGACGTCCGCAGGGCCCCCGCGACGCGAGCCCGCGCCGCCGCCTCCCCCTCGCCCCGGCGCGCGGTGATCGGGGGGTTGACCCCGCGCGGTGGCCCGATTAGCGTCCGCGTGGGCCCGCCCCACACTGGGGTTCGTGTGCCCGCGGGGAGCTGCTGGATGACCTTCCAAGTCGGGGACAAGGCGTACGTCCCCAACCACGGCGTCGGGATCGTCAAGGAGATCAAGTCCGTCGAGGTGGAGGGCGACACCTACCAGATGTACATCATCAAGATCCTCGACAACGGGCTGACCTACTCGGTCCCGTTGGCGCAGGTCGGGGCCAGCGGCATCCGCGAGGTCATCCCGCCGGCGTCGGTCGAGAAGGTCTACGACGTCCTCCGAGACAAGGAGACGCCCGCGGACAAGCAGACGTGGAACCGCCGCTACCGCGAGTACATGAACAAGATCAAGACGGGCGACCCGTTCGTGGTCGCCGCGGTGCTGCGGGAGCTCGCGCGCCTGAAGTCGGAGAAGACCCTCTCCTTCGGCGAGCGCAAGATGTACGACCAGGCGCACTCGCTCATCGTCCAGGAGATCGCCGTCGCGCGCGACGTCGACGCGAGCAGGTCATCAAGGACGAGATCGAGGCCATCTTCGCCAGCTGACCGGCGCCCGAGCAGCGCGGGTCGGGTGGCGTGGCGCGCCCCGAGCGGCTAGGCGGGCCGCTGGAGGATGGCATGGCCGCGCCGTTCCGGCTGTACAGCACGCGCTCTCGCCAGGTGGAGCCCTTCGAGCCCATCGAGGCCGGCAAGGTGCGGCTGTACGTCTGTGGGATGACGGTCTACGACGACGCGCACCTGGGCCACGCCCGGGTGTTCGCCGTGATGGACACGTTCGTGCGCTACCTGCGCCACCGCGGCTGGGAGGTCACCTACGTCCGGAACTTCACGGACGTCGACGACAAGATCATCCGCCGGGCCAACGAGACGGGCGAGGCGCCGATCGCCGTGGCCGACCGCTACGTCGAGCGGTTCCGCGAGGACATGATCGCCCTCGGCCTCGCGCCGCCGGAGCGCGAGCCGCGCGTCACGCAGTGCATCCCCGACATCCTCGAGATGATCGCCAAGCTCGTCGAGGGCGGCCACGCCTACGCCGACGCCGGCAGCGTGTGGTTCTCCGTCCCGAGCTGGCCGGCCTACGGCGAGCTGTCGAACCAGCAGGTCGCCGAGCTCCGCAGCGAGGATCCCGACTCGGGCAAGCGCCACCCGGCCGACTTCGCGCTGTGGAAGGCGGCGAAGCCGGGCGAGCCCTCCTGGGAGAGCCCCTGGGGCCCCGGTCGCCCGGGCTGGCACATCGAGTGCTCGGCGATGGCGGCGAGCACCTTCGGGCCGCGGATCGACATCCACGGCGGCGGGCTCGACCTCGTGTTCCCGCACCACGAGAACGAGATCGCCCAGTCCGAGTGCGCCCACGGCCAGACCTTCGCCCGCTACTGGATGCACGGCGGGCTCCTCACCGTCTGGGTCGAGGAGGGCGGCGAGCGGCGCCAGGTCAAGATGAGCCACAGCCTCAAGAACTTCGTGGTCATCCGCTCCCTGGTCACGCGCTACCCGACCGAGGCGCTGCGCCTGTACTACCTGCAGCACCACTACCGCAGCCCCCTGCCGTTCGATGCCGACGCGCTCGACGAGGCGCTCGCGATGCTCGGCCGGCTGTACGACGCGCGCGAGGTCGCCGAGCGCATGGGCGGCGAGGAAGACGCCGCCAAGGTCGTCCACGCGCTCGGGGCCGACGCCGAGAAGGTGCACGAGCTCGGCCAGCGCCTCCCCGAGCTGCTGTACCAGGCGCTCGACGACGACTTCAACACCGCCATGGCGCTGGGCCACGCCTTCGAGCTCGCGCGCGCCATCAACCGCCTGTCGAACCACAAGCAGGCCGCGAAGCGCGCCGGCCCGGTGGTCGCGCCGGCGCTGCAATCGCTGCGGCTCGTCGCCGATGCGCTCGGGCTGCTCACCCTGTCCACCGCCGACTTCCAGGCCGAGGTGAAGGCCAAGCGGCTGCCCTGCCTCGGCATCACCGCCGACCAGGTCGACGGGCTCATCGCGCAGCGCGCCGAGGCGCGGGCCGCCAAGGACTGGGCGCGGGCCGACGGCATCCGCGATCAGCTCGAGGCGAGCCAGATCGCGGTCATGGATCGCGTCGGCGGCGCCTCGGAGTGGCGCGTGCGGCTGGCGGCGCCCGAGCGGTAGGCTCAGCCGCGGCTGGCCCGCCGCGGGCGCGGGTTCGCCGTGAGCTCCGACACGAGGTGGCGCACGTCCTCGGCGCCGAACGGCTTGCGGATCCAGGCCAGCTGGTGGCGCTCGATGTAGGCCAGCGCCTCGTCGTCGTAGTCGCCGGAGACGAAGACCACGGCGGGCGCGGCGGCGCGGTGGCGGGTCTGCAGCGCGCGGTGGAAGTCGATGCCCGAGCCCTCGCCGCGCCGGCCGTCGAGGTCCACGTCGACGATGAGCACGTCGAACCGCTCGGCGCCGAGCAGGGCCAGCGCCTCCTCGGCCGTGGCCACGGCGGTGACCTCGTGCGGCGGCGACAGCGCGCGGAGGATGGAGCGGCGGATGAGCGCGTTGTCGTCGAGGACCAGCACCCGGAAGCGGCCGCGCTCGAGGTCGGGCACGAGCGTCGGCCGGACGGCGTCCCCGGCGGCGGCCGCCGGGACCCACAGCTCGAAGGTGCTGCCGCGGGCCGAGCTGTCGGCGAGCGTGATCCCGCCGCCCATCTCGGTCAGGTAGCGGCGGGACAGCGCCAGGCCGAGGCCCGTGCCGTCGGTCCGCGACGTGGTGTACGGCTGGAACAGGCGGGCGGCGAGGGCGGGCTGCACCCCGGGCCCGTTGTCGCTGACGCGCACGAGGACGCGCTCCCGCCCGCCGAGGCCGGCGTCCGCGTCGACGTCGACCTCCACCTCGACCACGCCGCGCTCGCGCCCGCGCAGCGCCTCGCCGGCGTTCTTGAGCAGGTTCACGAGGACCTGGCACAGCCGCCCCTCGTCCACCCGGGCCAGCGCCGGACGGTGCGCCGAGCGCCGAACCTCCACCTGCTGCAGCGACGGGCGCGCCAACCGCACGGCCGTGTCGACGATGGCCCGCACGTCGACCGTGGCGAGCCGCCCGCTGCGCGACGAGGCGCGCGACAGGTCGCCCGCGACGCGCGCCAGGTGGCGGGCGCCCTCCAGGGCGTCGCTGACGTTGGCGCGCAGCTCCGCGAGCACGTCCTCCGAGACGGCGTCGTCGGCCAGCGCCATCCGCGCGAGCTCCAGGTTGGTGAGCAGGCCGGTGAGCGGGTTGCCGAGCTCGTGGGCCACGCCACCCACCGCGGCGCCGAGCTCCGCGAGCCCGAGCGCCGCCTGGAGCTGGCGCTCGCCGCGCCGCCGGCCGGAGACCTCCAGGGTCAGGCGGACGGCGAGGGCGACGAGCCGCGGATCGGTGAGCTCGTCGGGCGTCAGCGCCCACGGCACCTCAGCGGGCAGCTGCCCCCGCTGGTTGCGCGCCTGCCGCGCCCCCTCGCCGACGACCAGCCAGGGCAGCGACGCACGCTGCGCCCGCACGACCGAGAGCGCCTCGTCCAGCGTCGGGCGGACGGTGACGGCCAGGCGGGCCTGGTCGTCGTCCACCTTCGACACGAGGCGGACGCTGCCCGCCCAGACCCGGTGGAACGTGCGCTCGACCCGCCCGCGCAGCGGCTCGGGGATCTCCACCAGCAGCAGGGTCTGGCGTTCGGCCATGGAGGAGCTGTAGCACGGGCTCCGCGCCCGGTTACGGCACGGTCAGCGCGCGCGGGGTACCACCGGGCGAGGGTGTGGTCGGAGACGCCGAGCGCCCACAGCGCGGGCAGGACGTTCACGGCCAGCGTGGCCCGCAGCGGGCGGCGGGCGTAGCCGCGGGCGCTCGCGACGACGGCCTGGTCGACGATGCGGATCTCGCCCTCGGCCCACAGGCGCGTGGCCAGGTCGACGTCCTCGAACAGCGCCAGCGGGCGAAGCCGCCGGCGCGCCGGTAGGCGTCGGCGCGCACGAACAGCGCCTGGTCGCCGTAGGGCACCCGGGAGCGCCGCGCGTGGCCGCCGGCGAGCGGCAGCAGCGGGCGGATCCACCGCGCGCCGCCGGGCTCGAGGCGGTGCTGCAGGCGGAAGGCGCCGGCGACCACGCCGCGCTGGGCGAGCGTCGCGCGGACGGTCGCGGGCGCGCCGGGCGGCAGCGCGCAGTCGACGTGGAGGAAGAGCAGGGCGTCGCCGGTGGCGTGGCGGGCGCCGGTGGCGAGCTGCAGGCCGCGCCCTCGGCCGCAGCGGAGGACGAGCACGCCGGGGACGGCTTCGGCGCGGGCCACGGTGTCGTCGGCCGAGCCGCCGTCGACGAGCACGACCTCGTCGATCCCCGGCGTGGCGACGAGCGCGCGCAGGGCGGGGCCCACGCGGGCCGCCTCGTCGAGGGCGGGCAGGACGACCGACAACCGCACGTCTCCGCGTACCCGCGCGGCGCGGGGACTGGCAACCAGAGGCGAAGCGAAGTACCGACCAGGGAGGGCCGAAAGCCCGCAATGGAGGTGTCCCATGGACGAGGCGTGGCCGCGCCGCGGGCCGCCGCGGTTCACCGAACGGAGCCGAGGGGAGGGGAGCGAGCGCCGTCGGGTGCGCGGCGCGCCGATCGAGCCCCGGATCGACGACGACCACCGTCTCGTGGTCGCCGACCTGCGCGACATCCAGGGGCGCCCGCCGTGGCGCGATCCCGCCGCCGACGGGCGGTGGGGGGAGTGATAGAGCGGGGGGATGGTGCGGATCGCGTCCCGGATCGCCGCCGTCGTCGGGCCCCTGCTGGTGCTGTTGGGCGCCTATCGCGGGCTCATGGGCTACCACGACCTCGAAGAGGCCACGGCAGCGATGAACGCCGGGCGGGTGTTCAACGCCAAGGTGCTCGACGGCGGCGCGGCCTCCGCGATGGACCAGCTGCTGGCCGAGCGCGCGCCGGAGGTGGTCGTCCTCGGCCCGTCGTACGCGAACACCGACGTCGACCCGGTCCGCCTCGCCAACCAGCTCGGGCTGCCGCGGGAGTCGGTGGTCCTGCTGTCGGTCCCCAACTCCATCGGCCCGCACTGGTACGCGATGCTCAAGTACCGGGTGTTCGACAAGGGCTACCGTCCGCGGCTGATCCTCGTCGTGAGCGGCCTGCAGTCGATGCTGCTCGACACGCCGCTGACCGAGTCGAGCTTCGTCAACCTCGAGGTGCAGCTGCCCGAGGGCGGCGACCCGCTGATCTCCCGCAAGGTGCAGCACGACTCGGGGCTCGTCTGGGCGCGCCTGCGGGAGCAGCGAGGCAAGGTGCGCGCCGCCTGGTTCGACTGGCTGCGCGACGCGCCGATGGCCTGGTTCGGGCTGAACCCGCTGCAGGTGCGGGTCGCGCTCGGCCGCGTGTTCGACGACGAGCACGTCGACATGCGCCTGCACGGCGCGAGCACGCCCGTGGTCGAGGCGAACCGCGGCCCCGAGCGGGTCTACGACGCGACGATGCTGCCGTCGCCCGAGCAGAGCTTCCTCGGCGACACCACGGCGCTCGCGACGGAGCACGGCGCGCGGATCGTGTGGATCCGGCCGCCGATGTCGCCGTTCATCCCGAAGGAGCTCGACGACGTGGTGCTCCCCGGGGTCCAGGAGGCGGCGACGGCGCTGGTGGAGCGCGAGGGGGGCTCGCTCGTCGACCTGCGCTCGCTGCGGATGACGGAGGAGATGTTCCGCAACGAGGACCACATGAACGACGAGGGCTCGCGCATGTTCTCCGAGCGGCTCGGGCGGGCGCTGCGCGAGGTCGACGCCCTCGCGCCGGGCATCCCGCGCGGGGGCTTGCCGGCGCTGGCGCCCGCGGTGTCCGGCGCCGACGCGGGCGTCGTCGCGCCGGGCCGGACGGCGCGGTGGCAGCTCGACGGCTGGCCGGAGGTGCGCGGCGCCTGGGTGCTCGACCTGCTCGTGGCCCGGGAGGGCGGCCTCGACGGGGTGACGGCCACGGTGGCGGGCAAGCCGGTGTGGCTGCGGGCCGAGCCCGGCGTGGGGCGGGTGCGCGGCGTAGGCCACCTCGAGGGCGCCGCGCCGGACGGCCCGTTCGCGATCGAGGTGACCGCGCCGCCCGGTGGCGCGCCCGTCGAGGTGCGGGCGCTGGGGCTCGGCCGCGGGCAGCGGCGGGCCTGGCTGATGGGAGACGCCGCGGCGTTCGCCGGCCACGCCGTGGACCTGGTGGCGGTGGCGCCCGAGCACCAGCGCGAGCCCGTGCGCGTGCCCGGCTGGAACCGGCCGGTCTCCGACCGCCCCGGTCCGCTCGCCGGCTACGACACCGAGCGGTGGGCGTTCCTGTCCGACGGCGCGCTGGAGATCCAGACCGGGCGGGCGTGCTCGCCGTTCCGGGTGGTGGAGGACGGCGCGCCGCTGCCGCTGCCGAACGTCCCCTGCGCCGAGGTCGCCCGGGAGGGGCACGGGCGGATGTGCCACGACGGCGACCAGATCCTGTTCACCTCGCCCGACGGCACCGATCCCGGGCGCACCGGGCGCGATCACCGCATCGTGCTCGACCCCGCGCGCCGCTGCGGGGCGCTGCCGTGGCTGTACCCGCTCGATCACGCCGTGTGGCGGCTGCCCGCCGACGCGCTGGCGCCGCTGTCCGAGGGCGCCGGCTGGCTCGTGCTCGAGGGGAAGTACCTCAACTTCCGGGAGGCCGCGCTCGCCGTCCAGGTCCGGGTCGACGGCGAGGTCGTGCTGGACGCCGGCGTGGACGGGCGCGAGCTGAAGCAGGGGCCGAAGGCGTGGCGCCTCGACCCGCCGATCCCGCCCACCGCCGGCCGGGTCGAGGTGTCGCTCGAGTCGCGCGGCTTCGTGTTCTACCTGCTCGACCGGCTGGCCCTCGCCGAGCGGCCGCCGCCGTGACCGATCCCGATCCGCCGTGGGAAGCCGTCGAGGAGCTGCCGTCGCTGGTGGCCGAGCAGGCGCGCCTGGGCCTCGACCCCGACCCGGCGCCGCCCGTCGTCGCGCCGGTGCCCGAGGCGGTCCGCGCCGATCTGGAGGACCGCCGGCGGCTGCTGATCGGCGCGGGCGCCGCGCTCGTCGCGCTGGCGGTGCTCTTCGTCGGGGTCGGCGCGGTGAAGGGCGCGTTCGACCCCGAGCCGTCGCCGCCGCTGCAGTCGCGGGTCCCGGGTGCCGGGGCGCCGCAGCCGTAGCACACGCGCAGGGCCGTCCGTGCTATGGTAGGGGTATCGCCCGCCCTCGGGCCCCCGCCTCCCCGCTGCGCCGCGCTCCCCGCGCCGCGCACGCTCCCCCGCTCTCCCGAGCACCCCACCTCCCACCCCGGCCCCCTCCATGAACGAGCCGCAGTCGAACACCCATGCGGGTCCGGCGGACGCTCCGGACGCTGCTGCTGCCGCCGTCGCCGACGCGGCCCCCGCCGAGCCCGCGGCCGACGCCTCGCTCGGCAGCGAGCTGTCGGGCGACGTCGACACGAGCGAGGACACGCTCGCCGACCAGGTCTCCCGCACCGACGCCGCGCTGATGCAGTGGCGGCGCGACGCCGAGAAGCGCCGCGAGGCGTGGCTCGAGTCGAAGGCGCGCGCCGAGGCGCAGATGCTGGCTCAGCGGCGGCGGGTGATGCGGATCGCCGCGCTCACGGGCGTCCTCGGCCTGGGCCTCGGCTTCGCCGCCGGCGTGCTGTTCTGGCGCACGTGGACGGCGGGCGACGGGGTGCCGAAGGCCGACCTCGAGCCCCCGGCGACCTCCACCGCGCCCGCGCCGTCCGATGTGACCGCGCCGGAGGAGGCGCCCGAGCCGTCGGGCACGCCCGCGACGGCGCCCGCGCCGGCCGCGTCGCCCGACGAGCCCGTCGACATCCTCGAGGGCACGGCGCGGACCTGGCGCGAGGGCAGCCACGCCTGGGCGGCGTTCGACACGACCGAGGGCGGATCGCTGTCGCTGCGCTACCTCGACGCCGCGGGCGCGCCGGCGCTGGAGCCGATGGAGTGCCAGGCGACGGGCCCCGACGGCGTGCGCCACTGCTCCGCCGGGCGCAGCGAGGCGCGCCTCGCCGCCGCCGTGGCCCACGGCGCGGCGCCGGGCACGTGGACGGTCGAGGCGTGCGGGGCGCAGGGCTGCGTCGTCGTGGGCACCTTCGACGTCCCGTCGGCGTAGCGCCGGCCCGCAGCGCCGGATACCGGTCCGGCGTGTGGGGTCCTGCAACGCTGCTCTCGCTCGGTCTCGCGCCGGCTTCCGCCCAGGACGCCGCGTGCGACGCCGTGCTGCTCGTCTCCGAGTGGGACGAGGGGATGGACGCCGCCGACGAGGCGCTGGCCGCGCTCGACGGCGCGCGGGCCGAGCGGATCCTCGACGATGTGGTGGAGGGCGTGCGCTGCCTCGGCGAGCCTCGCGCCGCCGGACCGGGTCGGGCGCCTGGCGCGGCAGCTCCGCCGTGCTCGCGTTCTTCGCGCAGGATCCCGAAGAGATGCGGTTCTGGGGGCTGCTCGCGCGCGAGACGCTCGGCGGGCACGCCCTGGCCCGACGACGTGCGCGTGCCCGACCGCTTCTTCACGCTGCTCGACGCCATGCCCGATCCGGCCGTCGCGCGGGCCGAGGGCGGCCTGGCCGTGCCGAAGGGCGGCGGCGCGCTGCTCGACGAGGTACCTCGTCACCGAGCCCATCGCGACGCTCGGGGTCGAGCACCTGCTGCAGGTGGCCGACAAGCAGGGCCAGATCGTGTCCAGCGACTGGCAGGTCGGCGCCTCCTTCGACGCGCGCTGGCTGTCCGACGGCGCGAAGCCCCCGCCGTGCCGAAGTGGTACGACCCGCCGCTCCCCCTCCGCCCCGCGCCACCCCCTCGCCCTCGCCCCTGCCCCTGCCCCTGCTCCCTGCCCCTGCCCTTGCCCGCGCCCGCGCCCGATCCGGCGCCGCAACCGTCTCCGGATCCCCAGCCCCAGCCCCAGCCCCAGCCCCAACCCGCCCCCGTCCCCGAAGTCCACTTCGACGGCGACGGCCGCTGGCCCGACTGCACCTGGCAGCAGGACCCCCAGGACGTGCAGGCCACCGGCCGCCTCGTCCGCATCGAGGGCGTCGCCTACCCCGTCCGCCGCTCCGAAGACCAGGCCGCGTTCAAGAAGGCGCTGCGGTCCTGCGGCGAGTTCCGCGCCGCGCGCCGCTTCACCCGCTGGCGCAAGGAGCACGCCAAGCTCTTCGTCAGCGGCAACCGCTACCGCGACGCCATGCTCGAGGCCCTGAAGACGCCCGAGCCGAAGCCGAAGCGGCGCAAGCCGAAGAAGCCCGCGCCGTAGCCTCTCCTACGGGACCGACAGCTCCACGTCGACGTGCGCCTGGATCCGCAGCGCCCCGAGCATCGCCTTGAACGGCGTGATCCCGAAGTCCGGCTGGTGCAGCCGCACCCGGCAGACCCACCGGTCGCCGTCGCGCCGCACCGTGGCCTCGATCTCCCGCGTCCGCCCGTGCAGCGACAGCTCCCCCTCGACCCGCCGCTCGTCCTCGCCCTCCTCCTCGAAGACCTCGCTCGCGAACGTGATCTTCGGGTACCGGCGGCTGTGCAGCACGTCGTCGCGGACGTACCCCTCGATGGTCCGCTTGTCCTTGTCGGACAGCGCCCCCGGGTTGTCGCGCCCATCCTTGCGCGCGCACACCACCGCGATCGACCCCGCGTCGAACGTGGCCTCGACCCGGTCGGCCTCGACCGTCACCTCGAACCGCTCCACCGCCAGCTTCACGTCGTGCCCGACGGCCGACAGCAGGCCCTCCTTGTAGGTGAACACCTCGCAGCGGGCCTCGGGCGGAGCGTAGGTCGGCATCCGCGCCAGGTAACCGCCGCGCCGCCGCCCGTCAGCGCTTCGCGCTGCGGAAGACCTGCTCGATCGAGCCGGCCAGCGCGCGATCGGTCGCGGGCGCGTTCACCATCACCACCTGCACCACGTCGCTGCCCCGCACGACCCACACCCGGCCGAGCCGATCCTGCCCGAGCGTGAGCATCACGGCCTCCCGGGCAGCGCGGTCGGCCTGCACCCGGTCGAACGGCCCCGTCGCCGCGCGGATGAACGGGTCGTCGCCGCGCACCATGCGCGCCTGGCGGTCGGCCTGCGCCCGCATGTCGTCGACGAACGCGAGCGCCGCCGCCTGCGTCTTGAACCGCAGCAGCTGCAGCTCGACCCCCGCCATCGCGCCGCCCACGAGCCGGCTGTTCCACCCCATGTCGAGCTGGTCGGCGATGTCGCTGTCGGCGCCCGCGCGGACCAGCTGGTTGCGCACGTCGTAGTCGCCCATGGCGGCGTCGGCCGCGAGCCAGCCCTTGCCGCCGAGCCGCTTCGACGCCCGCCGCATCGCCCGCTTCAGCAGCGGGTCGACCTCGTCGACGGGCTCCTCCCACCGCGCCGGCTTCACGATGCTGCTCGTGGCCATCGGCGGCGCCGCGAGCACCCGCCAGACGCGCTGGGTGCCGCCCGCCTCGGCCTGCCAGGCCACGAAGTCGCGCCCGAGCCCGTAGACGTAGGCGTGGTAGAAGCCGTCGGGGTCCATCCGGCGGCGGATCGGCTGGTCGTAGCCCAGCATCCGCTCCATGTACGCCACGGCCTCGCCGAGCCCGGTCTGCGCGCCCACCTGCTCGTGGACCCAGACGGCGTGGCCCTCGACGGTGCAGTTGATGGCCATGATGGCGTCGGCGGTGGGCGCCTGGTGCACGAGCGTGGCCAGGTCGGTGTACTGGTCCTGCAGGGCGTGCGCGAGCTCGTGGGCGATGGTCAGCCGCAGCAGCGGCCGCAGCAGCCACTCCGGCGCGCCCTCGAGGAGCATCGAGCGCTCGACCCCGTCGACCGAGACGTACAGCTTGTGGTCGATGAAGCCGTACTTCCCGGCGAACGCCCCGCCCACGTCCCGCGCGGTGCGGCGGGCGGTGCGCTCGGCCTCGGCCGGGTCGGCGCCCTCGCTGTGGAGCAGCAGGTCGAGCTGCTCCTGGTACACGACCTCCGAGATCCGCTCCGGCGAGGCGAGCACGATCTCCGGCATCTCGGTGAGCTTGCGCCCCGCGACGCGCTCGACCACGGGCGCCACCTCGCGGGCCATCCAGGCGAGCTCGGTGGCCGAGACCTCGCTCGGCACGTCGTGGGCACGCCAGCGCACGAGCGGCGCGTCGTCGGTCAGCGGCGGCAGGGCGGGCTCGTCCGCGCGCGCCGGCGCGGCGGCCAGGGCGAGGAGAGCGGACATCGCAGCGGAGATCGCAGCTCGCATCATGGTTCCACTCCCCTGTGTGTTGCCGTATCCCAAACCCTTCGCGATCAACGCCGTCACCGACCGTTCGGCCGCGGCGCGGTCCCCTCGGTGACGGTTAGGTTCCACCCTTCCCCGGAGCCCCGATGCTGGTGACGGCCTGGCTGCTGACCGCGGCCGCCGCGACCCCCGCCCCGCCCGACGACGACCGCTGGCGCGCCTCGCTCGATCGGGTCTCCCAAGCCGTCGTCTCCATCCGCATGGACCGGCCCCGCGCCTTCGAGGGCGTGGCCCGCGGCAACAGCCAGGCCACGGGCTTCGTCGTCGACGCCGAGCGGGGGCTCGTCCTCACAAACCGCCACGTCGTCGGCTCAGGCCCCGTGCGCGCCCGCGCCGTGTTCCACGACAACGAGGTCGTGGACCTCGTGCCCGTCTACCGCGACCCCGTCCACGACTTCGGCTTGTTCCGCTACGACCCGGCCGCCCTGCGCTACGAGACGCCCCCCAGCCTGGCGCTGCGCCCCGACGAGGTGGCCGTGGGCGTGCAGATCCGCGTGGTGGGCAACGACAGCGGCGAGCGCCTGTCGTTCCTCGACGGCACCCTCGCGCGCATCGACCGCGCCGCGCCCGAGTACGGCGGCGCCTACAGCGACTACGACACCTTCTACATCCAGGCGGCCTCGGGCACGTCGGGCGGGTCCTCCGGCAGCCCCGTCGTCGACGTGGACGGCCACGTGCTCGCGCTGAACGCCGGCGCCAAGAGCTCTGCTGCGACCTCGTTCTTCCTCCCCCTCGACCGGGTGGTGCGGGCGCTGGAGCACATCCAGCGCGGCGAGCCCGTGCCGCGCGGGACGCTCCTGACCCGGATGGGGGTCGAGGACTTCGACGAGCTCGGCCGGCTGGGCCTCCCCGAGGACGTGGAGCGCCGGGTGCGCGCCGCCCGGCCCGACGGCCCCGGGATGCTGGTGGTGCGCGAGGTCCTGCCCGAGGGCCCCGCCGACGGCCAGCTGGAGGTCGGCGACGTCCTCGTCGAGGTCGAGGGGGCGCTCACCGTCGACTTCGTCTCGCTGGAGGCCGCGCTCGACGACCACATCGGCGCGCCCCTGCGGCTCGGCGTGCTGCGCGACGGCCTGCTCCGCGAGGTCGGCGTCACCGTCGCCGACCTCGGCGCCGCCGTCCCGCACGCGCTGCTCGAGCTCGGCGGCGGCGAGGTCCACGACCTGTCGCTCCACCAGGCGCGCCGCGCGAGCGTGCCCCTGCGCGGCGTCTACGTCGCGAACGCGGGCCTGGCGCTCCGCGCCGCCGACGTCGACGCCGGCAGCGTCATTGTCGAGGCCGACGGCGCGCCCGTCGACACCCTGGCCGACCTGGAGGCCGCGCTCGCCCGCACCCCGGACGGCGACGTCGTCCGGCTGCGCACCTTCTCCCTGGAGCGGCCCCAACAGGTGGCCGAGGCGGCGCTGCGCGTCGACCGGGCCTGGTTCCCGCTGCGGCGCTGCACCCGCGACGACGCCGCCGGCGACTGGCCCTGCGAGGAGCTGCCCGCCCCGCCGCCCGAGGAGCGCCCGCGCGCCGCGCCGCTGCAGGTCCCCTGGGCGCCGGTCGAGGACAAGCGCGGCCGCCTGCTGCAGCCGTCGCTCGTGGGGGTGCGCACGGTGGTGCCGTTCCCCGTGGCCGGCGTGTCGGGCACCGAGTACAGCGGCGGTGGCCTGGTGGTCGACGCCGAGCGCGGCCTGGTCGTCGTCGACCGCGACACCGTGCCCATCGCGCTCGCCGAGGTGCGCGTCGTCGTGGCCGGCGCCTTCGAGGTGCCGGCGCGGGTGGTGGCGCTCCACGAGGTGCACGACCTCGCCGTCGTCCAGTACGACCCCGCGGACCTCGGCCCCGTCACGCTCCGCGCGGCTGCCTTCGCACCCCGCCCGCTGCGCGCGGGCGACGACGTCTGGTTCGTCGGGCTCCAGCGCGACGGCCAGATCGAGGTGCAGGACGGCGAGGTCGCGCGGGTCGAGGCGTTCCACCTCCCGCAGGCCGGCGCGCCGCGCTTCCGCGAGCGCAACCTCGACGTCATCGACCTGCAGGAGGCGCCGCCCGGCACCAACGGCGTGCTGGCC
The DNA here is from genome assembly GCA_041389545.1 of Myxococcota bacterium. GTDB lineage: Bacteria > Myxococcota_A > UBA796 > UBA796 > JACKER01. Next base: position 47,330 of record JAWKRQ010000011.1, read on the forward strand.
GACCGCGCCGGCCGGGTGGGCGGCCTGTGGGCGTCGCTCTCCTACAGCGACGGCCAGCGCAACCGCGCCACCTGGCGCGCCATCCCGGCCGACGTCGTGCAGGACGCCGTGGCGCTGGCGCGCGGCGCGCTCGACGGCGCCCCGACCCCGCTGCGGACCCTCGGCTGGGAGCTCCGCGCCCTGGCGCTCCCGCGCGCCCTGGAGCGCGGCCTGCCGCCCGCCGAGGCCGAGCGCCTGCTGGCCCACGACCCCGACCGCCGCACCGTCCTCGAGGTGGAGCGCACCGCCGTGGGCGACCCGCTCGCGGCGCAGGTGCGCACCGGCGACCTGCTGCTGGCCGTCGACGGCGCCCCCGTCACCCGCTTCCGCGAGGTCGAGCGCGCCCTGCAGGGCCACGACCGGGCCGAGATCACGCTGTGCCGCGGCGGCGGGCTCGTCACCCTCGAGGTCGCGCCGCGGCCGGTGCTCCCCGTGGACGTGGACCGCGTGGTGCTGTGGGCCGGCGTCCGCGTCCACGCGCCCGATCCCGCCGCCGCGCTGTACGGCGTCCTGCCCGCCGCCCCTACGTCGCCTGGCGCGACAGCGGCAGTCCGGCGGCGCGCGCCGGCCTGCAGCCCCAGCGCTCCGTCCTCGCCGTCGACGGCCAGCCTACCCCCGATCTGGACGTCTTCGTCGCCGCCCTGCGCCGCGCGGCGGCGGGCGCGCACGCCGTCCGCCTGACCCTCCAGACGCGCACCGGCGGGCGCGAGGTCGTCACCGTCCAGCCCGATCCCGCGTTCTTCGGCGCCGAGGAGCTGCTGCGCGGCCCCGACGGCTGGTCGCGCCAGCCGCTGCGCTAGAGACCGACCAACCATCCGTGGACGTGGGTCACCTCCGCAGCAAGCTTCACCGAATGCACCGCCTCGATCGCGGGTCCGGCTTCGCCGCACCCCCGTCTTGCAGGCATTCGGCTTGCTTGCTCGCTCAATACGTCGGAGAACGCGCTGGCGCGCGTCCTCCGACTCCTGCGAGACGCGCCCAGGCATCCGCTGGCGCGGATGCCTGGTCGCGTCTCTAGAACCCGAGCTTCAGCGTGGCGAGCAGCGACCGGCCCTGCTGCGGCATCGTCCGCATCGGGAAGGTGTCGGTCAGCGGCAGCGCGTAGCCCTGGTCGAACAGGTTGTAGACGCCGATGGCGTACTCGAAGCGCCGCTCGGGCACCTGCCCCGACAGCACCAGGTCGGAGACCACGGCCCAGCCGGTCTGGTCGTCGCGCGACAGGTCGATGCGGCGCGGCGCCTCGAGGCTGCTGCGGAAGCCGAGCTGCGCCTGGGGCGCGGACACGGGCAGCACCACCTTCAGGCCGGCGTTGCTCTGCGGCACGTTCGGCACCTCCTGCCCGTCGGCGTACCGCGAGTCGAGGAAGCTGTAGAACGTCGAGACCATCCACCCGCCCTGGAAGGCACGCCGCAGCTCGGCGTCGATGCCGAGGATGCGGATGTCGCGGTCGCTGTTCTTGTAGGTCACGGCGCCGGGCACGCCGGGCGCGGCCACGGACTCCACGAGCTTGTTGGCCAGGCTCGCGTGGCCGGCGAGCAGCCCCGTCCACACCGGGTCGAAGGCGTGGCTGTACTCGAGCTCGCCGGACCAGACCGTCTCGGGGTCCACGTCGGAGGGCCGGACCTGCACCCCGGGGATCTCGTAGTACAGCTCGAAGATGGACGGCGCCCGGAACGCGCGACCGCCGAGGATCTTGACGTAGTCGCCCTCGTCGGGGACGAGCACCACCGCGAGCCGCGGCGAGAACGCGGGCCCGAAGGTGGACCAGTAGTCGGCGCGGCCGCCGACCGTCACGTGCACCTGCTCGGTGGGCACCACGTCCACGAGCGCGTACCCCGCGGCCAGCTGGTAGGGCTCGCTCGCCGCGAGGTAGGGCGCCACGTCGCCGTTGCGGGCGCGGTCCTCGCCGTCCATCGTCACGATGGGGCTCGCGCTGTACTGGCCGCCCGCCGTCAGCCGGAACTGGTCCGAGGCCTCCCACGTCGCCCGCAGCTCGGTGCCGAGCGAGATGCCCACGTACTTCTCGACCGAGGTGTAGGGGCCGTACGGCAGGATGCCGTCGTACTGGTAGCGATCGAAGGTGGCCCGGCCGGAGAGGTGCAGCCGGTCCGACAGCTTCGGCTCGACCTTGGCCTCCACCATCGTGCGGGTGTCGATCCACTCGTTGGTGCCGTCGGGGTTGCCGAGGACGGTCGCGTAGACGCCGGTGGGGATGTCGACGCTGCGGTAGGCGTGGTACCACTGGACGGTGGCCGGGCCGAGCCACACGCGGCCGTTCGTGCTGCCGCCCAGGAAGGCGTCGAAGCCGTCGACGTTCACGGGCGGGTTGGCGTTGCCGCGGGGGTCGATGGTCTCGCTGCGCCCCTGCGAGCCCGCCGCGGAGACCACCGCGCGCAGCCCGACGAGGTCGTTGTCCCGGGCGAGGGCGTGCGTCTCGGCCGAGGCGCGCAGCGTGTGGTTGTCGAAGCTGCCGACCGAGATGGCCGAGCCCGTGGGCGCGCTCGCGGGGTCGGTCACCAGGTTGACGACGCCCGACACGGCGCCCGTGCCGTACAGCACCGAGCCCGGGCCCCGAACGACCTCGATGCGGTCGATGCCCTCGAGGTCCACCCGTCCGTCGTAGCCGATGAACGACTGGTACAGGATGTTGTCGTTGAGCGTGGCGCCGTCCTGCAGGATGAGGAGGCGGTTGCCGAAGTCGTTGGCCTGCCCGAGGCCGCGGACGGCCGCTGCGCCGTAGATGGAGTCGTGGGTCAGCGCGACGCCGCGCACGCCGCGGAGCGCCTCGTAGATCGTCGGGTACTGGAACGCGCGCATCTCCTCGCGGGAGATGACGGTGACCGACGAGGGGGCGAGCTCGACCCGCTCCGCGCGCCGGCTGACGGCCTCGACCTCGTTGATGGGCAGCAGCTGCACCCGCTCGAGATCGACCTGCTCGTCCGTCTCGACCGCGACGGGGATGACCACCGGCTGGTAGCCGGGCCGCGACACTCGTACGACCCGCTCGCCGACGTTGACCCCCTGCACCACGGTGGGGGTGAAGCCGGCGGCGACGCCGTCGACCTCGACCAGCGCGCCGCGCTCGGTGGCGTCGACGACGATGGAGCCGGTGTTCGGCACCAGCGCCACGCTGACGGTGGTGGTCGCGTCGGCCTGCACGTCGAACTGGCGCACGGCGTCGCGGAACCCCTCGCGCCCGAAGTACAGCACCCAGTTGCCCGGTCGCAGCGGCAGATCGCACGGCGCGGTGCACAGGAGCGGGCCGTCCGGGGCGCCCTGGTGGACCGTCGTGCCGCGCTCGGCGTCGATGTGGACCTGGCCCACGACCTGGGGGAGCGTGGCGCGCACCTCGACGGTCTCGCCGCGTGCGCCGCCGATCCCCTCCAGGCGCTGGCCCACCCACCCGTCGCGCTCGAGCAGGAAGGTGCGGGGGGCGTCGCTCGGGGCCATGGCGATGCGCAGCGGCGTCACGCCGACGGCGCCGAGGTCCATGCGCTCGGCGTAGACGGTGGCGCCGGGCGGGTCGCTCTGGATGTCGTAGACCACCACCTTGGGGGTGATGCCCCGCAGCTCCTGCTCGACGGCCTGGGTGATGCGCGGGTCGGTGAGGCCCTCGCCGGCGACGGTGAACCAGCGGTACGCCGCGGCGTACTCGCCGAGGCGGGCGTAGCACCGTGCGATGTTGAAGGCGACGGAGGCATTGGGTGCCAGCCGATTCGACGCGAGGAAGTACGACAGGGCGCGGGTGATGTCGCCGTCGCTGTAGGCACGGGCGCCCAGCGTGAAGGTGGTCTCCGCTTCCTCGGCGTCGCCCGCCGCCCACGCTGCCGTCAGTCCGAGCCACAACGCGAACATGGCCACCTTCCTCGGCACAGTCTCGGCGTTGCGGGGCGATCGCTACAGTCACGCTGGTTGCGTCGGAGTCTCCTGGGCGGTCACGTCCCGGGTACACTGCGCACAGACCAGGGAGACGCGATGACGCAGCCGCCGCGCGGCAACGGCGAGTTCGCCTGGGGTCGCTTCGATCCGGACGAGTACGTGGCGCACTACTACGGCGATCCCCACCCCGACGACGACGAGGCCGTGCGTCGGACCAGCCGGGCGCTCGCTGCCAGCGGCCGCACCGACCTCGAGGTCGTGGACGTGGGGACCGGCCCGAACCTGTTCCCGCTCTTCGCCGCGCTCCCGGTGGCCGCGCGCCTCACGGCCTACGAGTACGCACAGAGCAACGTCGCCTGGCTGCAGCGCGCCGTCGCGGGCCCGCTCGTGCCGCCCTGGGACCACTTCTGGGCCGTGGCTCGCGACGCGCACGGCGCGGGCCCGGCAGACCCGATGCCGGCGCTCGCCGCGCGGACCGAGGTGCGGCAGGGTTCCATCCACGACCTGCCGGCGCGGGCCTGGGACGCCGCGACCATGTTCTTCTGCGCGGAGTCCATCACCGAGCGGCAGGACGAGTTCGAGGCGGCCTGCCGCACGTTCGCCGGGGCCGTGCGTCCCGGTGGGGTCCTGGCCGCGGCGTTCCTCGCCGGCTCCCGGGGCTACCGGGTGGCGGGCGAGGACTTCCCGGCGGTCCGCATCGGTCCGGCCGAGCTCGAGGCGGCGTTCGCGGACTGTGCCGCCGGGGTCCGCATCGAGGCCATCGGCGCCGGAGAGGAGATCCGCTCGGGCTACAGCGGCATGCTGCTGCTGACGGCCCGGTCGGCGTGACTCAGAAGGTGTCGAACCAGTCGCGCATCTGCGGCAGCACCTGGTGCCAGGTGTTGAGGTGGTCGGTGTCCTCCCACTCGGTGAAGGTGTAGTCGTTGCACCCCTCGAGCTCGCTGGCCCAGGCGGCGCCGAGCTCGAAGGGGACCTCGTCGTCGTCGATCATGTGCCACGCCTGGATGGGCGACGACAGACACACGTCGGTGACCGCGTTGTCGCGGAGGTGCTGGCGCATGGTCGAGTCGGGGTCGTCGAGCTCGGCGTAGAAGTCGGGGGTGGTGAGCTCCGCCATGCTCGGCGCCATGGCGTCCACCACCTCCACGTAGGTGTAGGACATGTCGAACAGCGCCTCGACGTCGTCGGCGTAGGTGGCCGAGAAGGCGTCGTCGGTGTCGTCGTACACGTCACCGTAGATCCGCTCGTAGTTCACGACGAGGTCCGCGCCGTACAGCGTCAGGTACGAGCTGTCCTCGAGGTCGAGCAGCCAGTCGAACCACGGCTCGGGGTCGAGCACGCCGCCCACCATCGCCGTCGCCTGCAGATCGACGCCGAGCGCCTCGGCCTCGGCGCCGAACGCCAGCGCCGTCTGGCCGCCCTGCGAGAAGCCGGCGCTGAACACGCGGCCATCGGTCGCCAGGCGGTACAGGATCGAGTCCTCGGCCGCGATCAACATGTCCATGGTGTTGTCCGCCGCCGTGTCGCGGTGGAAATACCGGTGGTAGGGCGAGTCGCCGTCTCCGAAGCCCGTCAGGTCCGGCGCCAGATAGGCGTAGCCGCCGCCCGCGAAGATGACCATCGGCGTCGGGCCGTCGAAGGTCTCGTCCACATCGGGGTTCGAAACGGTGTCGTAGCGATACACGGAGGTGCCGTGGCTGTAGAGCACGGTGGAGGTGGGCCACCAGGCGATGGGCAGCGCCATCATGCCGGTCGCTTCGATGGGCGAGCCATCGAAGTCGACGGTGCAGTACTTCATCTCCCACACCGTCGCGCCGTTCTGGACCTGCGGGTCGACCACGTCGTCGATGTAGCCCAGCGCGGACAGGCCATTGAGCCAGGAGTCATAGTAGCGCTCGAGCCCCCATCGGCTGTAGACCGCCAGGAGGTCGAGGTCCAGCAGCTCGCCTCGCGAGCCCTCGTCGCACTCGGGGTGGTGCCAGGGGCCACGCTGCGCGCTGGCCGCATCGGCATGCTCCACGTCTGCTCGCTCCGGCGCCGCCGGAACCGTCCCGCACCCCGTAAGCCAGACTGCAGCGATGACCGGGCTCATCATGAAGCTTCCTCCTGTATTCAATGACCTCACCGTGACACTGTGCTGAGCATACCCCCTCGAAGGTCGCGCCATCGTTCGGAACGAAATGGCGATCGTCTCCTCATCTTCGTGGTGCTAGCGATTTTATTTCGAAACTGTGTGATTCTCGGTCCGGTTTCGGTCCGGGTACACGCCCTTCAGCCGCCCCGGGCGCTGCCGACTCGCGCCGACCGCCTCAGAGGTCGTAGACGACCCACACGCCGGGCTCCACGTAGCGTCCGCGGCCGGTCTCGAGGTCGACCCGGAGGGGGACGAGGCCGCCCGGCAGCAGGTAGTCCCCGGAGTGCTCGAACCGCTGGCGCGCCCAGACCTCCCAGAAGGCGACGGGCTCGTCGACCACCATCGAGCGGCTGCACACCCCCACCAGCCGGCCGCCGGCGGCCACGTGGCTGCGGAGCCACGGGTCGTAGACCCGCCCCACCGAGTCCGTCCAGCCGAGGTAGTCCTCCATCGGGACCCACGGGTGGCGCGCCTTGGCCGACGGGCGCGCCGGGGCGACGACGCACCGGTACCCGCGCGCCCGCGCGAGATCGGCGACCGCCGAGACCATCCGCCGCGCGACGCCGCGCCGTCGGTGGATGGACTGCACCGAGATGGCGAGCGCACCGAGCATCTTGGGCCCCGGCGTCTCGAGTGCACCCTGCCGGACGATCCAATCCCACCCTCCTCGGGCAGCTCCTCGGGCTCGAGGAAGGGGACGGGCACGGTGTTCCCGACGGCGAGCGGGTAGGAGCCCGCTCCGACCAGCGCCAGCTGGTGGTCGGGATGTCCCGCGAGCATCGAGAAGTAGTCCACGTCGAATGATGCTCCATAGTTGAGGAACTGGAGCTCGGACCAGGACTCCTGCTCGATGGCGGCGAACGCCTTCCGCAGGTCCGGCCGCTCGGCCAGCGTGTACGAGACGATCTCGTCCGACGATTGCCGCGACGCTTGGGGATTCATGCACACCTTCGAGTTCCGGGTGGACGCAGTACCGCAGGAGCGACGGTACACCGCCGACTCTTACGCAACTGGTGCAGCAACCCTCTACTCTAGATGCTTTCACGGCCCGACCGATGCGTCAAGCACAGAAGGGTTCGATCGGGCAATGATCACCACACGCACGAGATCCGACGCGTCTCGGACGCGGATGGCGCGAACACGGCGCTCCAACGGGCCCGAGCGGCCCGTTGGGAGCGGGAGAGCCGGCTGACGAGGCCAGCTGAGCGTCAGAACCGCATGGAGAGCGTGGCCATCAGCGACCGACCCTGCTGCGGCACCGTCCGGAACGGGTAGTTGTCGATGACGGGCTCACGGTACTTCTGATCGAACAGGTTGTAGAGCCCGACGCCGTACTCGAAGCCGCGCTCCGGCACCATCCCGGACAGGACCAGGTCCGCCACGACCGCCCACCCGGTGTAGTCCTCGCGGGTGGTGTCGATCCGCCGCGGGGCGTCGAGGCTCGCGCGGAAGGCGACGCGCGCGGCGGGCGCGGAGACGGGCACGATGAGCTTCGCGCCCGCGTTGTGGATCGGGGCGTTCGGCACGAGCTCGCCGCCCTCGGTCCGCGAGTCGAGCAGGCTGTAGAAGCCGCTCACCATCCACCCGCCCTGGAAGCCGCGCCGCAGCTCGAAGTCCAGGCCACCGATCCGCAGCGGCTCGTTGGAGTTGGTGTAGGTGACCGCGCCGGGACCGGCGTCGACGGTCGTGATGAGGTCCTCGACGTAGCTCGCGTGCCCCGCCACGAGGCCCGTCCACGCCTCGTCGAACGCGTGGGTGTACTCGACCTCACCCGACCACACCGTCTCGGGCTTCAGCAGTTCGGTGGGCTTGATCTGGAACGGCGCGTCGTAGGCGAACTCGTAGATGGAAGGCGCGCGGAACGCTCGGCCGCCCATGATCTTGAGGTAGTTGCCCTCCTTCGGGATGAGGATGAGGGCGGCCCGCGGCGAGATGGCCGAGCCGAAGGTGGTCCAGTAGTCAGCGCGGGCGCCGAGCGTGAGCCGGACGGACTCCACCGGGATGATGTCGAACACGCCGTAGCCGGCGAGCACGGTGTAGGGCTGGTTCACCTCGACGTAGGTGTCGAGGACCGTTCCGTCGCGCTTCTGGTCCTCGCCGTGGACGTGCGCCGTGGGGGAGTGCTCCGCGAGCGAGCCGATCGTCGCGCGGAACTTCTCGCCCACCTCGGCCTGGACGCGGAGCTCGGCGCCCGTGGCGACGCCGAGGGTGCTCTCGACCGAGGCGATGTTCCCGTACGGCAGCGTCGCGTCGTAGTACGAGCGGTACAGGTAGGCGCGGGTGTACAGCTTCACGGCCTCGGAGAGCTGCGGCTCGTACCGCGCCTCGAACAGCGAGCGGGCGTCCGTCCAGACGTGACGCTCGTCGTTGTAGTTCGTGAAGTAGACCCCGGTGGGGATGTGGATGTCGCGCCAGGCGTGGAACCACTGGACGGTCAGGTCCTTGAGCCAGATCCGCCCGTGCGTGGTCGCGCCCTCCCACTTGTCGAAGCCGCTCAGCGTCAGCTCGTCGGTCGCCGCGCCCCGCGGGTCGACGTCCTCCTCGCGCCCGGGGCTCATCCCCGCCGACACCGAGGCACGGAAGCCGATGCCGTCCGACAGCTTGTAGTGGGCCTGGGCGCGGGCCCTGAGCACCGCGTTGTCGAAGGTCCCGACCTCCACCGTCGTGCCCTGCGGCGCGTCGAGCGACTCGGTCACCAGGTTCACGACGCCCGAGAACGCGCCGGTGCCGTACAGGACCGACCCCGGACCCCGCACGACCTCGATCCGTTCGATGCCGCCGAGATCGGTGCGGGAATCGTAGGAGATGAACGACTGCAGGTAGAAGTTGTCGTTGAGGACGGCGCCGTCGGTGAGCAGCAGGATGCGGTTGTTGAAGTCGTTCGCCTGCCCGATGCCGCGGACGTTGGTGCCGCCGTACACGCCGTCGTAGGTCAGCGCGAACCCGCGGACGCCGCGCAGCGCCTCGTAGATGGTCGGGTAGCGGAAGGCCTTGAGCTCCTCCTGGCCGATGACGGTGACCGACGACGGCGCGAGCTCGATCTTCTCCAGGCGGCGCGACACCGCGCTGATCTCGTTGAGGGGGAGCAGCTCGAGGTCGTCGAGGGAGACCTGCTTGTCGGTCTCGACCTCCACGTCGATCACGACGGGCTCGTAGCCCGGGCGCGACACGCGCACCTCGCGCGGCCCGACCGCGACCCCCTGGAGCACCGCCGGCGTGAACCCGGCGGCCTTGCCGTCGACCTCCACGAGCGCCCCGCGCTCGGTCGCGTCCACGACGATGGAGCCGGTGTTCGGGGCGAGCTCTACCAGCGTGGTCGTGGTCTGGTCGCGCACGACCTCGAGCTGCCGCAGCGCGTCGCGGAAGCCGTCCTTGTGGAAGTAGAACACCCAGTTCCCGGGCGCGAACTTCTCGTCGCAGGGCGCCTCGCACACCACGGGGCCGTCGGGCGCGCCCTGGTGCACCACCGTCCCCTCGGGGGCGTGGAACGCGACGGTGCCCACCACCTGGACCAGCGACGTGGTGACCGGGACGGTCTCGCCGCGGCCGCCGCGCACCCCGCTGACCTCGGTGGACTCGTAGCCGTCGCGCTCGAACAGGAAGGTCCGCGGCTCGGAGGACGGAGACTGCGCGATGCGGAACGGTGTAACTCCGACGATACCGAGGTCCTTGCGCTCGTTGTACACCGTGGCACCCGGAGGATCCGACGTGATGTCGTACACCACGACCTTCGGGGTGATGCTCTTGAGCTCGTCCTGGACGGCTCGCTGGACCTTCGGATCCGACAGGCCCTCACCCGCCAGGGTGAACCAACGGAATGCCTCTGCATACTTGTCGAGGCGGGCGTAGCAGCGCGCGATGTTGAAGGCGACCGATGCGTTGGGTGCGAGTCGGTTGGACGCCAGGAATTGCGCCAGGGCCTCTTCGTAGTTCCCGTCGACGTAGGCGCGCGCGCCGAGGTTGAACGTGACCTCCGCCTCTTCCGCCTCGCCCGAAGCGTGCCCGACGCTCGCGGTCAGCGCGACCGTCATGAACAACCACATCAGCGAACCTCCCGCAGGTGCTCGCTCGTGCATACCGCAGGGGGCGAACGCGGCGATAGCCACCCCCCCGCGACCGCGTCCGGAGCGGGTTCACTGACCGTAGCGGCACCGCGCCGAGGTCGCGCGTGGTCGCCGGCCGCCCGTCACGGCGCGCGACTGCCCAGGAAGCGGGCCGCACCCGCGCGGACGGCCGGATCGTCCGGGAAGCGCCGCGCCGCTTCGCGCCAGGCCGCCCGCGCCTCCGGGCGCCGGGCGGCGGCCAGGGCGCCCGCCAGCGCGGTCCAGGCGCCGGGATCGTCGGGGGTGGCGGCGACGGCCCGCTGCAGCCGCGCCAGCGCCTGGTCGACCCGCCCCTCGCGCAGCTCGAGCGAGGCCGTGTTCTGCTCGATCGCGCCGATCCGATACGCGCGGATGCCCCCGAGATCGTGCCGGGTGAGGGCGACCCCGGCCAGCGCCGCGGCGGCGGCCCACAGCGCCCGCCGGCGGTCGACCGGCGGCCCGCGGACCTCCGACAGCCCCACGAACGCGAGCCTGGCCAGCACCGCGAGCGGCGGGGCGGCGACGAGGCGGAACCGGGCGTTGGTGAACAGCACCACGCACCGGTGAGCGCCACGACGATCGGCGCCAGCAGAGGCAGCGCGGCGCGGCGGCGCTCGCCGAGCAGCGCCCAGCCGACCAGCGCCGCCGGGAGCAGCGCGCCGAGGCCCACCGGCACCGGCGCGGCGAACAGCGCGCCAGGCTGCGCTGCCGTCGATGTCGGCGCTGTTGGGCAGCTCGCGGTCGTGGACGGTCCACAGCAGCTTGCGCACGGCGAGCCGCGCGGTGGCGGCGGGGTGGGCGAAGAGGCGCAGCGCCGCCGCGCCGAGGCGGCGGTTCGCGGTGGCGGCGTCGGCGGCGTCGCCCGGACGGCGTGCAGCGCATCTCTCGCGCGCCGGCTGGAACGGTCGACGCCGTCGGCGCCCGGACCGTTGCCCAGCCACAGGTTCGCGCCGAGCCCGGTGGTGTAGGCGACCCACGAGCCCGCGGCGACGTTGGCGGCCGTGGACAGGGCGACGAGCGCCAGCGCCGGGGCGAGCACCTGCACCACCGCGCGGCGCCCGGCCACCCGGGCGGCGCACCGCGATCACGGGCAGGGCGAGCAGCAGCTCGGCGCGCACGAGCGCGGCGAGGGCCCAGGCGAGCCCCGCGCCGAGCCAGCCCGCCTCGGGCGGGGCGCCGTCGGGCGGGGTGACGAGCAGGCCGAGCGACACCGCGGCCACCGCCAGCGTCGCCGGCTCGAGCTGCCACACGAACGAGATGCACGGGCGTACAGCGCGAACGCCACCCCGCGGCCCAGGCCCTGGCGGCGCTGCCGAGCCGCCCCGCGATCCAGGCCACGGCCCCGCACGACAAGCGTCGAGGCCGGCCTGGAGGAGCAGCACCGGCACCGGGTCGCCGCCCGGCCCGAGCGCGGCCGCGAGGAGCAGGGGATACCCGAGCGCCTCGTCGAACGGCGGCCGGAGCCCTCCTCGGCACGCAGCGCCAGGGCCCAGCGGTGGTAGCGGAGCGGTCCGTCTGCAGCGTCGTCAGGAACACGGCGTCGCGCACCGTCCACAGCGCGAGCAGGCGGACGGCGAGCGCCGCGCCTGCCGTCGCGAGCACGGTGGCCCAGGGCGGGCGCGCGGGCGCCTCGCCCGTCAGGGCACGACGGTGAGTGGTGACGCCGCCGTCGGTCCAGCCGGGCACGAGCGCCCCGCGGTAGACGGCGAAGCGCCCGCCCACCTCCACGGCGTCGCGCGCGTCGGGGCAGGCGATGTCGAAGGTCGCCCCCGCCGCCGTCACGGCCACGTTGGCGAGCGCCTCGGACGACACGCAGGCCGTGCCGGCGTCGAGCGCCCAGCTGGCCTCGCAGACGCGCACCACGGCGGGCGCCGTCGGATCGTCGAGGGTGCAGCTGATCGTGGTGGTCGCGCCGGGGGTGCACGCCCCGTCGTCGTAGACCTCGGCGTAGTCGCAGTTGCGCAGCGGGCCGAACTGGGCGCGCGTCGCAGGGCTGGTTCACGTAGGAGCCCGCCTCGGCCACGGGCACCGGCAGCGACACGCTGTTGTCGTCGCTGGCGCCGGGGGCCGTGTCGCACACGATCCGGTCGACCGCTCGCCGTGCTCGTTGAGCAGGCCCGTGGACTCGAACTGGAAGTCGCCGTTCGCGTCGAGCACGGGGCGCCCTCGCACAGCATCTGCTCGGGGTTGAAGTCGAACACGAGGTCGACGGGGTCGACGCGCTTCGTCTGGATGTCGGTGATGTCGACCCACTGGCAGGCGATGCCGGCGACGTAGTCGTCGCCCCACCCGGCGGCGATGCCCTGGTAGAAGCAGCCGTAGGGGTGGGGTGAGGGGCGTGTCCTCGTTGCTGAAGTACCGCTCGGTGCCTCGAGGCAGAACGCGCGCTTGCCGCCGACGCCACCGTCGTACTCGAAGTCGCCGTAGAAGTTGAAGTGGTAGTGGTCGTGGCACTGGTCGTACACGACGACGTTGTGCTCGATGATCGGGCTGTCGGGCGACTCGACGTCGCCGAGGAACAGGTCCTCGCTGCCGACGTTCTGCACCGTCGAGGTGAACTTGAGCAGGCGGCGCCAGCCGGGGGCGCCGATGCACGCCTCCTCCACCGCGCAGTCGTCCTCGGGGAAGTAGACGTACTCGACGCGGTTCTCGTCGAGCCCCTCGGTCAGCGCCTTGCCCGCGGCGATGCCCGGGACCTGCGCGCCGACCCGGACCTGGTCGGCCAGCGTTGCGCTCCAGGGCAGCCGCTCGAACTCGAGCCCGGCCTCGACCGCGCCCACGTGCGCGTACAGGGCGGCGTCGCAGTCCTCGTCGGCGCTGCCGTACGTCACGTGGCAGACGGGGTCGCCGGCGGTGCACTCGTGGTCGAAGAACTCGAGCGCGGTCTCGCTGTCGACGGAGTCGGGCGGGAAGGCGTCCTCGTCCATGCAGGCGTAGCCCGTGCGGTCGAAGAGCAGGTCGGGGTCGATCGGCAGCAGGAACGGCTCCGTCCACACCTTACCCGTCTTGCGGAGCTTCTTCTCGGCGAGCTCGGGCTGCTCCTCCCCCGTGAGCAGCACGGCGTGGAACGTGTAGTCCACGACGACGAGGTCGTGCCCGTCGACGGTCGTGCGGTAGGGCGCGCCCGGCACCACCTCCCACAGCTCGGGCGGCGGGAGCGGCAGCTGCAGCTTGTTCGCATAGAAGAAGTTCCGGTAGACGAGCCGGTACTTCATCGCGCTCACCTGCTGGCGCGCGCGGTCCTCCCAGAACTGCGGCCCCCGGGCGAGGACCTCCGCAGCGACCGCCTCGCGGTGGTCCGCCGGGATCTCGTCCAGCAGCACCCCGGCGGTGCTCGACATCCGAACGTCCACCAGTGCGCCCGGATCGGGGCACGACTGGACGGACGCAGCCAGCCACTGGATCAGCCACCACAGCCACATCTCGTCCTCCGTACAGACATGACGGGAGCATACGACCCCCTGGCGGCCACAGGGGCGCATTTGTCGTTCGCCCGGCTTCGCACGGGCGAACACCAATTCCCATCATCATGGCGCGTGCTCGCACGACGGGAGCGCCATGCGACCGCGAGCTCTTGGTGGTTGAACCTCGGTAGGCGGCCGCATCGCGCTCCCGCCGGCTCCGCTGGCGCTGAATACACCCGCCGCGCCCGCCGTATGCCACGCCATGCCGATCCCCGCCGCCCTCGCCTTCGCCCTCGCCGCCGCCGCCGCGCCCGATCCCGAGCCCACCGGCACCATCGAGATCCCGCAGGACGACGAGCCCCTGCCCTCGGCCATCGACACCATGTCGGGCGATCCCGGCGACGACGTCGACCCCGACGCGCTGCTCCGCCTCCCGCGCCGCACCCTCGTCCGCAGCCGCTTCTCCGTCCACCCGCTGGCCACCTGGACCTCGGTGCTCGGCGGCCACGGCAGCGCCCTGTGGCTCGGCGCCGGCCTCGGCCACCAGCTGTTCCCCGTCGACGAGGTCCCGCTGCATCTCGGCCTCGACACCCGCCTCGAGGTCACCGCCCCCGTCGGCGGCGCCAGCGGCCTGCGGGTCGACCTCCGCTCCGCGCTGTGCCCGTGGTTCGGCCGCCTCGGCCTGTCGCTCGGCCCCACGCTCCGCGTCGACCGCGAGATCTGGGCGCTCGGCCAGGAGGTGCCCCTCGGCGTGCTCCTCGGCGCGGAGCTCGGAGTGGTGGTGGACGCCGGCCTCGTCCAGCCGCGGCTGGCGGTCGCGCCCGCCGGGATCGTGGCCGGCGCCCCGCGCGATCCCCGCGACCCCGTCCTGCCCACGCTCCTCGACCAGACCACCTGGCGCGCCGGCCTGGGCTTCGACCTGCACCCGCTGCAGGTGGGCCTCGAGGCCGCCCTCCGCGAGTCGTCCGCCGGCCCGACCCTCGAGGCCGGCGTCGCCCTCCACCTCCTCGCCTTCTGACCTCCCGGAGGCCCCGTGCTCCTCGCGCTCGCCGCCCTCGCCCACGCCGGACCGCCCCCGGGCGTGGATCTCGACGACCTCGACCGCTGGGAGACCCTCGCCGGCCGCGCCCTCGACGGCCCCGCGGGCTGCTGGGACCTCGAGGGCGACGTGGCGCTCCGCCAGACGGGCTTCGCGGCGCCGTCGCTGTTCCGCCGCGCCGACCGCGCGGAGAGCACCTTCGGCGGCACCTTCCACGGCCGGCTCGACGGCGGGCGCTGGACGTCCTTCGAGTACACGCTGGCGCGCACCTCCGGCAGCGAGGACAGCACCGAGCTCGAGGCGCCCCTGTGGCCCATGGTGGGCCGCATCGACCCGAGCGTGCCCCACCGGATCGTGCCCGACGAGGAGGCGCCGAGCTCGTCGCTGCGGGTGGAGGGCGGCAGCGGCGAGGGGATGAACCTGCTCCGCCACACGCTCGACCTCATCGACCCCGCCACCAGCACGGCCACTGCCGAGTGGCGCGACAGCGAGGCCAGCGTGCGCGTCCTGCAGGACGTCCCGGTCGACGACGCGGCGAACGCCGACGTCCTCGCCGTCTCCACCCGCTTCCCCGGCGGCGGCGACCAGGCCACCGACGTGGACGTCGTGTTCCCGCGGCGGATGCGAGGCGGCACGCGCCTGCTGCGCGTCACCGTCTACGACGCCCAGTTCCACCTGCGCGCCCAGCGCGTCGGCGAGCGCGTCCTGCCGGCGAAGGAGAGCGTGTCGCTCGGCCTGTCCGTGCTGGGCTTCACCATCGGCTACGAGCAGGCCCTGACCTACCGCCGGGCCACCCCGTGCGCCCCGGCCGAGCCGCCCGGCCCGTGACTCAGCGGTAGCCCGCGCCCGCGGCCCGCAGGAGCCAGGTCGTCAGGCGCTCGAGCGGCCCCCGCACGGGCTCGGTCCGCGCCAGCGCCGGGTCGTCGGCCCACACTGACCAGGCGTACTCGGCGCAGTAGGGCGCGAGCAGCGGCTGCGCGGCGTGGAACAGCCCCTCCTCGAGGCCGAACGGCCCCACCCACAGCGTGGACCGCGGCGGGTAGGCCACGGCGAGGTCGACGGTCAGGTCGAGCCGCCAGCGCCCGTCCACCGGCACGGCCGTGCCCGACAGCCGCGTGGTGGGCGTGTTCAGCGCCGCCGCCACCTGGTTCGACGCGTCCGCGGCGAAGTACGCCCGCGACGGCCACGTCAGCGGCGCCGTCGGGCCGAGCGCGCGCGGCGTCGCGCCCTGCAGCCCCCCCGCCCAGCCCCGCACGATCCCGCGGATCCGCGGCGACCGCATCGGCAGCGCCGACGACCACCGCCGCAGCCGCGCCCCGGGCGCCACCTGGCCGCCGTAGCGCGCGACCCGCTCCGGCGGGCAGGCGCCGGCCCACGACACCGGCAGGGCCAGCGAGCCCGTCTCGCGGCCGAACGCCGAGAACCCGGCGACCGTCACGCCGCCGGCGAAGGCCAGGTCGAAGCCGACCACGCCGACCTTCTCCCGCAGCGACAGCCCGCGCCCGTCCCGCACCGCCGCGCCCATCCGGTGCACCCGCCACAGCACCTCGGGCGGCCCGACGAGCACCAGCAGCGCGGCACACACCGGCGCCGCCCGTCCGCGGCGCGCCAGCGCGAAGCCCAGCGCCGCCCCCGCCGAGACCCACGCCCCGAGCGCCACGGCCCACGCCGCGAGCGCCAGCGCGGCGAGCCGGGCGGCCCTCACAGCGCGGCCAGCCGCACGTCCACGAGCAGCGCGTCCAGCGCGCCCGGCTCCGCCGGGTCGGCGGGCAGCGGCGACTCCGTCCGCGCGGCGTCGATCCGCGCGAACAGCCCATCCACCCGGGCCGCCCAGGCCTCGATCGACGCCCGGTCGAGCTCGGCCAGCTCCCCCGAGCGCTTGCGCGCGATCAGCGCGTCCACCCCGTCGAGGCCGAGCCCGTCGGCGAGCTGCGGCAGGTCCGCCACGACCTCGCCGCGCTCGAGCAGCCAGATCCCGGTGGCGAGCGTCCGCAGCACGTACAGCAGCCGCTTGACCGTGGGCTTGCGCTCGAGGTCGGCGCGCTGCTGCTTGGCGAAGCCGCGGTAGTGGCCGTGCGCCCGCTGCGACAGGAACGCCGGCGCCAGGTCGCGGATCCTCGCCAACACGGGCTCGTCGGCCGCGATCACCGTGGGGCACAGCACCCGCTCGAGGTAGTTGCCGTTGCCGCGCAGCAGCCCGCCCAGCACCTGGCCGAGCTCGTTGCTCGTGTAGTCGAGCTCGACCCCGTCGAGCCACTCCATCCGGTCCACCGCCGGCGCGGGCGCAGCCAGCCCCAGCACGGTGCGCGTGTCGGTCAGGTGCACCGCCTTGAGGTCCACGTCGCTGTCGGGCGACGGGAAGCCGTAGGCGTGGCTCCCCGACAGGTACACCACCACGTGCCGCCGCAGCGCCGACTCTCGCGCCACCAGGCGGAGCGCCGCCGCGAGCGCCGTTCCACCCAGCCGTTCCGTGACCATTCGCCCCCGGGAGGGGTGTAACCCTCAACGTTCGGGCGCCGCGTGTCGAGGAGCTCCCCGCGGGGAGTCCACACACATGACCCATGCGATCCCGTGGATCGCGGCCTGGCTCGGCTGTGCCGCGCCCACGCCGCGTCCACCGGCGCCTGCTGCGCCCAGCACCACCTTTCCGACCGCGCGCATCGAGCAGACGTGCGGCATGGCCTTCGAGTACGGCGCCCTGCCCGAGGTCCTCGTCGACGACCGCTGGGGCACGCTGTCGGCGCTCGACCGCCACGCTCTGCGGATCCAGGTCTGCGGCGCGCGCACCCGGGCCGAGGTGGCCATGGCCACGACGCTCATCGGCGTCCGCCAGCTCGAGGCGGGCGACACCGACGCCGGCCTGGCCTCGCTGCGCCACGCCGCCGACGTCTGGTACGAGCCCATGGCCCACGTCGAGCTCGGCATGCGCTACCTCGACGGCGACGTCGTCCGCGCCGATCCGGCCCGCGCCTGGCGCTACCTGTCGGCCGCGCAGGGCATCGCCCAGGACGTGGCCGAGCGCACGGGCGACGACGGGCTCGCGAAGCTCGTCGCCGTCCGCACCGAGGACGCCCTCGCCGCGCTGGACGCGCCGCAGATGCGCAAGCGCTTCGACCGGCACCGCGCTCGCGGCCACCGAGCGCTTCGTCCAGGCGCGGGTCGCATCGTACCGCGCGGTCTACGTGAGCCCGAAGTACGCCGGATCGGGCGAGCCCGGCCGCTTCACCGGGGCGGTCGTCGGCGCGGGGCGCTGAACAGTCGTGACGCGCCGCTCCGGGCGCGCCGGGCTACCATCGACCATGGCCCACGACGACGTCGCTTCGCTCCCTGCGATCGCCCCCAACCCACCGAGGGCCTCACCGGCGTCGCGCGCTTCGCCGTGCCGCTGCTCGGCCGCTGGAACACGTCGTCGGGGTCGCAGCGCGTGGTGATGGGGTTCGTCCGGCAGGTGAGCCACCGCTGGATCCAGGCGGCGATGTCGAACCGGCTCGTCGTCGAGGGCGAGGAGCACATCGTCGGGCTCACGCCCCCGCGCGGCCTGCTGATGGTGGCGAACCACCGCACCTTCTGGGACATGTACGTCGCCACGTCGGTGCTCGGCGCGCGCACCCCGTTCATCCAGCGGCTGCACTTCCCGGTCCGCAGCCGGTTCTTCTACACGAACGTCGTCGGGGTGGGGATCAACCTCGCCGTCGCCGGCGGCGCCATGTGGCCCGCGATGTTCGGCGGCTTCGACCGCCACGGGCGCAACGCCGCCGCGATCCAGGCCGTGGTGCAGAGCCTCGAGGCGCCGGGCACGCTCGTCGGCGTCCACCCCGAGGGCACGCGCAACAAGGGCGCCGACCCGCTGCAGCTGCTGCCGGCGAAGGGCGGCGCGGGGCGCATCCTGCAGGCCGTGCACCCCGACGTGCTCGTGCTGCCCTACTTCCTGAGCGGCCTGACCAACGACCTGCCGCGCGAGATCCGCGCCAACTTCCGCGCGCCGGAGCGCCGCGGGCCGCCGATCCGCATCGCGTTCGGGGAGCCTGTCCCGGCGGGCGCGCTCGACCGCAGCGGCACCCCGCGCGACGCCTCGGAGCGGCTGCTCGAGCGGATCCGCGCCCTCGCCCCGGGCCGCGCCGACACATTCTGATACGCGCGACGGGGCGAACGACGGGGCAGATGGAGACACCGCGAGGTGTCCGTGCTCCCGTTGCTCCTCTCCGCCAGCGCCGCCTGGGCCACCGTCGTCCCCGGCGGCGTCATCGGCACCACCACCTGGACGGCGGCGAACAGCCCCTACGTCGTGCAGGGCGACATCACCGTGCCCGCCGGCGCGACGCTCACGATCCAGGCCGGCGTGGAGGTGCGCACCGCCTCGTCGGACGCGTCGGCGTCGGGCAACGACAGCAGCCGGGTCGAGATCGTCGTCGACGGCACGCTCGACGTGCAGGGCGACCTGGTCGACCCCGTCTGGTTCCTCTCGGACACGCTCACCGGCAGCACCTCCTGGTACGGCATCGTGGTCCACGCGGGCGGCGTGCTCACCGGCACCGAGGCCGTCGTCCAGCACGCCACCTACGGCGTCTACAGCGCCGGCAGCGTCGACCTCGTGGGCTTCGACGCGTCCGTCTGCGGCACGGCGGCGATCTATGCCACCGACGGCGCGGTCACCGTCTCCGACGCCGACATCACCGGCTCCTCGTACGGGATGCGCCTGTCGGGCGCCGCCACCGTCGACGCCATGGACGTGCGCATCTACGACACGTCGAGCTACGGCGTGTACGTCAACGTGAACACCGCGGGCGCGCAGGTCCTCGACCACCTGCTGGTCCACTCCGCCGGCAGCACCGGCGTCTACGTCTCGCCGTCGGGCGGCGCGGCGCCCAGCGTCGACATCACGAACAGCCTCCTCACCAGCAACAGCGGCTGGGGCGTCTACAGCTCGGGGAGCGCGGTCACCACGCTGTCGTACGCCGACGTGTGGGGTAACGGCAGCGGGAGCACCTCCGGCGTGGCGCTCGGGGTCGGCATCCTCGACGAGAACCCGCTCTACGTCGCGGCCCCCACCGACTACCGCCTCACGTCGAACTCGCCGGCCCGGTTCGCCGCCGACGACGGCGGCGATCTGGGCGCCGATCCCTACGACGGCGTGCCCACGCCCGGCCTGTACGGCACCTTGTGGGCCGACACCACGCTCGCCGCGGGCACCTACGCCGTGGACGGCGACCTGACCGTCCCGCTGGGGGTCACGCTCACCCTGCAGCCCGGAGTGGTGCTCGAGGCGGCCACCAGCGACCTGATGTCGGCCCACAGCGACCGGTCGCGGGTCGAGGTGCGGGTCGGCGGCACGCTCTACAGCGTCGGCAACGCGACCGACCCCGTCGTGATGCGCTCCTCCGGCAGCGGCACCACCGCCTGGTACGGCCTGGCGCTGCTCGACACCGCCAACGCCGGCATCATCGACCACACCGACATCGAGGAGGCGACCTACGGAATCCGCTACGAGGCCGTGGCGAACCACCCGATCCGCGACGTGAACCTCACGGGCAACGGCACCGCCGGGCTCTACGTGACCGCCGGCGGGCCCGTGGTCTCCGGCGCGACCATCACCGGCTCGAGCTACGGGATCCGCCTGTCGACGCCGTCGTCGGTGAGCATCTCCGACACCACCGTCTACGACACGTCGAGCTACGGCGTCTACGTCAACGTCTCCGGCACGCCGACCATCACGCTCGACCGCGTCACCGTGCACTCGGCCGGCAGCACGGGCGTCTACGTGTCGCCGTCGGGCGGGGGCGCGCCCGTGGTCGACGTGACCGACGCCATCCTCACCGACAACAGCGGCTGGGGCCTGTACAGCTCGGGCAGCGCCGTCACCACGGTCTCCTACAGCGACGTGTGGCGGAACGGCTCGGGCGGCACCTCCGGCGCGGCCCAGGGCGCGGGCCTGCTCGACGAGAACCCGCTCTACGTCTCGGCCCCGGGCGACCTGCACCTCACGTCGAACTCGCCGGCGCGCTTCGCGGCGTCGGACGGCGGCGACCTCGGCGCCAACCCGTTCGTCGGCGACCCGACCGTCGGGCTGCAGGGCACGCTGTGGACGGGGATGGTGATGCGGGCGGCCGACAGCCCGTACACGCTCGTCGGCGACCTGACCGTGCCGCTCGGCCAGACGCTGACCATCGACCCCGGCGTGCAGCTGCTGGCCGAGACGAGCGACACGATGTACGCGCACGCCGACCGCAGCCGGGTCGAGCTGCGGGTGTACGGCGAGATCTCGGCGGTGGGCACGTCGTTCGACCCGGTGGTGATGGAGAGCACCGGCACGAGCACCACGTCGTGGTACGGCGTGCGGCTGTTCGAGACGGCGACGGGCGAGCTCACGAACGTCTCGATCGCCGAGGCGACCTACGGCGTGCAGCACACCGCGACCGCCGGCGTGCCGCTGTCGTACCTGCACGTGGAGCGCTCGGGGACGGCCGGCCTGTACATCGACGGCGGCGCGCCCGCGGTCGACGGCCTGACCGTCACCGGGACGAGCTACGGCGTGCGCCTGACCGGCGCCGACACGGGTGCCGTGCTCACCAACTGCGCGATCTGGGACACGAGCTCCTACGGCCTGTACGTCAACGTGTCGGGGACGCCCGCCATCAGCGTGTCGAGCTGCGTCGTCCACTCCGTCGGCTCCACCGGCATCTACGTGTCGCCCTCGGGCGGGGGCGCGCCGGTGGTCGACATCTCGAACAGCATCGTCACCAGCAACAGCGGCTGGGGCGTGTACAGCTCGGGGAGCGCGGCCACGACCGTGTCGTACTCCGACGTGTGGAGCAACGGCTCGGGGAGCACGTCGGGGGCCACGCAGGGCGCGGGGATCCTGAACACGAACCCGTTCTTCGTGGACGAGCCCGGCCGCGACTTCCACCTCGGCGCGACCAGCCCGGCGATCGACGCCGGCACGGCCACCGGCGCGCCCGACCACGACCTGTCCGGCCGCCCGCGGCCCGTCGACGGCAACGGGCTCGGCGGCGCCGAGTACGATCTCGGCTGCTACGAGTTCCGCGACGAGACGCCGGGCATGACCGCGACGCCGGGCGGCGCCGTGGTGGTGACGGAGGCCGGGGGCACGCGCCGGCTCGACGTGGTCCTGGACGCGCCGCCGCTCGGCAACGTCACGCTGGCCGTCTCCTCGAGCGACCTGTCCGAGGGCACCGTCAGCCCGGCGTCGCTGACGTACACGCCCGTGAACTGGGCGCAGCCGCAGTCGGTCACCGTCACCGGGGTCGACGACGCGGTGGACGACGGCGAGCCCGCCTGGACCGTCACCCTCGACCCGTCGGGCAGCCAGGACCTCGACTACCGCAACGTCGCGCCGCTGGTGCTCGCGGCGACGACCACCGACGACGACACCGCGGGGCTGGTGCTCGTCGGCGCGACCGGGCTGCGCACCACCGAGGTCGGCGGCACCGACACCTTCACCGTCGCGCTCGCGTCCGAGCCCACCACCGAGGTGCGGCTCGACCTGTCCTCCACCGACGGCGCGGAGGGCACGGTCTCGCCGTTCTCGCTGTCGTTCACGGCCGCGAACTGGAGCACGCCGCGGACGGTGACGCTCACCGGCGTCGACGACGCCGACCCCGACGGCGACCAGGTCTGGCAGGTGCGGCTCGACCCGGCGCTGTCGGCCGATCCGCCGTACGCCGCGCTGCCCGCCACGCTCCTCGACGTGACCAACGTCGACGACGAGACGGCCGGCCCCGGCATCAGCGTGTTCGGCGGGCCGCTCGCCACCAGCGAGGGCGGCGGGACCGACGCCTTCGACGTGGTGCTCGACGCCGCGCCCACCGCCACCGTCACCATCGCGGTGAGCAGCTCCGACCCGGCGGAGGCCACGGTCTCGCCGGTGACGCTGACCTTCACGACCACCGACTGGAGCGTGCCGCAGCAGGTCGTCGCCACCGGGGTCGACGACGGCCAGGCCGACGGCGACCAGCCCTTCACCGTGGTGCTGGCGCCCGCGGTCTCCGCCGACCCGAGCTACGGCGGCGTCGACCCCGACGACGTGCCCGGCACCAACGCCGACGACGACCGCGTCGAGGTCGTGGTCAACGCCATCGACCCGCACACCACCGAGGCGGTGGCAGCGCGCTGGTGCTGGTGCGGCTCGGCTCCGAGCCCACGGCGAACGTCACGATCACGGCGACGAGCAGCGACCCGTCCGAGGGCACGGTCGGCGGGCCGCTCACCTTCACCCCCACCACCTGGGGCGCCACTCAGGCGCTCGTCGTCACGGGGGTGGACGACGCGGACGTCGACGGCAACCAGACCTTCCAGGTCTCGTTCGCCGTGAGCTCGGGCGATCCTGGCTACGACGGGCTGTCGCTCGCCGACCTCGACGTCGTCAACGTCGACGACGACGCGCCGGTGATCCGCGTGGTCGGCGGGCCGCTGCACACCGACGAGCGCGGCACGGCCGACACCTTCCAGGTGACGCTCGGCAGCGCCCCACCGGCGACGTGGTGATCCCCGTCTGGACCGACCTGCCCGACGAGGTCGACGTGGCGCCGGCCTCGCTCGTGTTCACCGTCGCGAACTACGGCACGCCGCAGGTCGTCACCGTGACCGGCCTCGACGACGCCGACGTGGACGGCACCCAGGGACTACGCCGTCGTCGTGGGGCCGGCCTCGTCGGTCGATCCGGCGTACGACGGGCTGTACGCCCCCGACGTGCTCGGCAGCAACCGCGACGACGAGTCGCCGGGCGTGGTGATGGCGCCGCTGTCGGGGCTGCGCGTGGACGAGGGGGCAGCACCGATCTCCTCGACGTGAAGCTCTTCACCCAGCCCACCGCCGACGTGGTGCTCACCATCGCCGTCAGCGACGACACCGAAGCGGAGCTCGACCTGGAGGAGCTGACCTTCACCCCGGTCGACTGGGACGTGCCGCAGACGGTCACCGTCACCGGGCTCGACGACGCCGAGATCGACGGCGACGTGGCCTGGACGATCGACGTGGTCGCCGCCAGCAGCGGGGACCCGAGCTACGACGACGTGACGGCGCTGCAGGAGGTCGCCGCCGAGGGCACCACCGAGGACGACGACGGCCCGGGCTACCTCGTCGCGCCGCAGGCCGGGCTGCGGACGAGCGAGAGCGGCGGCGTGGCCGACTTCACCGTCGCGCTGCGCACGCCGCCCGCCGGCGAGGTCTACGTCGTGGTGAACAGCTTCGACCCGTCCGAGGGCACCGCCTCGCCGACGGTCCTGATCTTCGACGCGGCCGACTACGACGTGGCCCAGACCGTGACGGTCACCGGCGTCGACGACGCCGAGCAGGACGGCGACGTGGCCTACGCGGTGGTGCTGTCCGCCACCTCGACCGACCCGCTGTACGCGGCCGTCGACCCGCCCGACGTGGCCGTCGTCAACCTCGACGACGACTTCGGCGGCACCACGACCGACACGGGCACCCCGCCCACCGACACGACCTCGACGGACACGACGACCGACCCCACCACGGACACCCCGGGCGGCGGGCCGGGCGGCGAGACCGACAAGGGCGGCTGCGGCTGCGCCACGCCGGCCGGCCCGTGGGGCCCGTGGGGCGTGGCCTGGGTCGTCGCGCTCGCGGGCGTCGTCGTGCGGCGTCGGCGGGAGCACTCGGTGTAACCGGCCTCTGAGGCGCAGAACCGGCCGGGCGCCGCGCGGCCGCCCGAAAGGTCGGGCGGCCCGCGCCGATGAAGGAGGCATGGGTGCGCCGCCACACCTCCACCTGTACCGGATGCTGATGGTGCTCGTCGCCACCGTCGTGCCCGCGCTGGGGTTCGCGGCGTGGGCGCTCGTGCCCGTCTTCGACCCCTTCTCGGCGCGGGTGGTGCTGTCGGGCGTCGCCTGGATCGGCCTCGCGGCGACCTTCACGCCGTGGGGCCGGCAGCGGGCGCGCGAGGTCGGCGGGGTGGTGGTGACGCTCACCTACGGCTGGTTCCTCTACGCCGCCACCCGCGACGGGATGACGCAGGACGACGCGATCGGGCTCGTCCCGCTGACCTGCGCCCACGCGGTGCTCGTGCGGTCGGCGCGCGAGCTCGTGGGCGCGGTGGTGTTCACCGCGGGCGGGGTGCTGGCGCTGCACGTGTTCACGCCGGCGCCCGCCTTCCCGGTCCCGGTGTTCGCGATGCTCGCCCTGTCGCTGACCACGGCGGTCGGCTGGTCGAGCATGGCGCGCGAGACCCTCGCCGAGACGCTCGAGCGGCGGGTCGCGGAGCGGACGGCGGCGCTCGCGGCGTCGCTGGCGGTCGCCGAGGCGGAGTCGCTCGAGCGCGCGCGCGCGGAGCGGGACGCCCTGCGCGCGAGCCGCGCGAAGTCGGTGTTCCTGGCGAACATGAGCCACGAGCTGCGCACGCCGCTCAACGCCATCCTGGGCTACACCCAGCTGACGGTCGAGGCGCTCGAGGATCGGCCCGACGCGGTCGCGGACCTGGGGCTCGTCGAGCGGGCGGCCAAGCACCTGCTGAAGCTCATCGACGGGATCCTGGACCTGTCGCGGGTGGAGGCCGACGAGCTGTCGCTCGACATCCGGCGGGTGCCGCTGGTCGACGTCGTGGAGGAGGCGGTCGCCGTGCTGCCGGACCTGCTGGGCCCGCACCGCGACGTGGTCGTCGACGTCGGGGACCTGGTGGTGCAGGCCGACCGGGACCGGCTGCGCCAGGTGCTCGCGAACCTGCTGTCCAACGCTGCGAAGTACGCGCCGGTGGGCGACGTCCACGTCCGGGCGCGCCGCGAGTCGGACCGGGTGCTCGTCGACGTGATCGACTGCGGGCCGGGCATCGACCCCGAGCTGCTGCCCACCATCTTCGACCGGTTCGTGACCGGCGAGCTGCGCGGCGACGCGCGCCGCGGCGGCGGGACGGGGCTCGGCCTCGCCATCTGCCGCGAGCTCGTGGACCGCATGGGCGGGCGGATCGAGGCCAGCTCGGCGCCGGGCGAGGGGGCGACGTTCACGGTGTCGCTGGCGGCGGGTCAGCCGTAGCCGGCGGGGTTCGCCTGCTGCCAGCGCCAGCCGTCGGCGCACATGGCGTCGAGGTCGCGGGCGGCCCGCCAGCCGAGGAGCCGCTCGGCGCGCGCCACCGCCGCCCAGCACGCCGCCACGTCGCCCTCGCGCCGCGGCGCCGGCCGCCAGGGCACGCCTACGCCGGTGGCGCGCTCGAACGCGGCCACGAGCTGCAGCACGCTGGTGCCTCGCCCGGTGCCGAGGTTCACGGCGACGAACCCGGGGGTGGCGGCGGTGTGGTCCAGCGCGCGGGCGTGGCCCTCGGCGAGGTCCACCACGTGGACGTAGTCGCGGACGCCGGTGCCGTCGTCGGTGGGCCAGTCGGTGCCGAACACCGACAGCGCCTCGCGCCGCCCGACGGCGACCTGCAGCAGGTACGGGAACAGGTTGTCGGGGACGCCGGCGGGGTCTTCGCCGAGGCGCCCGCTCGGGTGGGCGCCGATCGGGTTGAAGTAGCGCAGCGCCACCGCCGAGAAGCGGGGCTCGGCGGCGCACACGTCGCGCAGGAGCTGCTCGGTGGCGATCTTGGTGGCGCCGTAGGGGTTCACCGCCGACAGCGGGTGGTCCTCGTCGAGCGGCAGGTGCGCGGGGCGGCCGTAGACGGTGGCGGAGCTGCTGAACACGAGGCGGTGGACGCCCGCCTCGAGGCAGGCCTCCACGAGCGCGATGCTGCCGCCCACGTTGGTGGACCAGTAGCCGGCGGGCGCGGCCACCGACTCGGCCACGGCCTTGCGGGCCGCGAAGTGCACGACGGCGTCGACGTCGTGGTCGCGGAGCGCGCGGGCGACGGCGGCCCGGTCGCGCACGTCGGCGCGGACGAGCGGCAGCGGGCGCCCCGTCAGCGCCGCCGCGCGGGCCACGGCCACGGCCGAGCCGTTGGAGAGGTCGTCGAGGCAGACCACGTCGCGGCCCGTCGCCAGCAGCGCCGCGCAGGTGTGGGAGCCCACGAAGCCCGCGCCGCCGGTGACGAGCGTGGTCACGCGTCGGCGTCGGGGGCGGCGCCGGTCAGCGCCAGGGCCTGCTGCAGGGCCATCGCCGCCGCCTCCGACGGCACGGCCTGCGCCACGCGCCGCCGCAGCGCCACGATCTCGTCGGCCAGGGGCGCGCGCTCGCCCGGCGCCGCCCGCTCCCACAGCACGAGGAGGTGGTCGGCCAGCTCCTCGACGGCCTCGAGGTCGGCGTCGGGCGCAGCGACGACGGCGCGGCCGACGCGCACCGCCTCCTGGAGCACGGCGCCGAGGTCCAGGTCGTGGCGCCACAGCACCCGCCACAGGCGGCCGAGCACGACGTGGAGCATGCGGTCGTCGCCGTGGGGCTGCAGCAGGCCGGCGGCGGCGCGGTAGTGGACGATGGCGTCGCGCGGGAGCCCGGCGTCGTCGGCCACGTCGCCGCCGGCGAGGTGCACCGCGGCGCGGGCGCGGTCGCCGCCCGGGCCGGGCAGCGGGGCCAGCACGTCGAGCGCGCGGGCGAACCAGGCCGTGCGGAGGGCGTCGCCGCTGGCGGGGTCGGCGCGGGTGGCGACGGAGACGAGCGCGTCGGCGAGGTCGCGGCGCACCGCCACGGGCACGGCCTCGCCGCCGAGCTCGGCCTCGGCGAACCGCACCTCGCACAGCACCAGCCGCTGCCGGTCGATGCGCTCGGCGCCGGCCTCCCAGCCGTGCGCGTCGACGAGGTCGCCGAGCGAGGTCAGCAGCGGCACCAGCGCGTCGCCCTCGGCGGCGGCGTCGAGCCGGCCCAGCACCTCGCGCACCACGGCGTCGGCCGTGGGCGCGAGCCCGTCCGACAGCGCCCGCGCCTGCTCGCGCACCTCGTCCCAGGCGCCGCGCTCGGTCGCCGCCACCAGCCCGTCGAAGCCCGTCGTCGTCATGGCGGGGCCGTAACGTCCGCGCCGTCGGCGTGCTGGCGGACGAGCGCCAGGATCGGCTCGCCGAACTTGGCGAGCCGCGCGGGCCCCATGCCGGGCAGGGCCAGCAGGGCGTCGGGATCGCGGGGCACCTCGGCGACGATCGCGTCGAGCGTGGCGTCGGGGAACACCTGGTAGGGCTTCCAGCGCCGCCGGCGCGCCTCCTTCGTGCGCAGGGCGCGCAGGGCGCCGCGCAGGCCGGCGGGCTTCGGCGCCGCCGCCCCCTTGGGCTTCGCCGCGCGGACGCGCTTGTCGGGCAGCCAGACCGTGGGGTACTTGCGGCCCTTCGCGGCGAGGACGCCGTCGGCGAGCAGGGCCTCGATGGCGGCGACGATGGCGAGCTCCGGCACGCCCCGCAGCACGCCGAACCGCGGGTTCTTCGGCAGGCCGAGCCGGACGGCGCGCTTGCTCCGCCCGCCGCGCAGCCCGCTCGCCACGAGGCGCTTGCCCACCGGGCGCCGCAGCCCGTCGACGAACGCCACGATCTCGGCGCGCTGCTCGTCGTCGAGCGCCACGGCGCGGTCGCGGCGGGCCTTGTCGTCGCGCGCCCGCCGCCGCTCGGCGCCCTCGCGGCGGCTGGTGGCGACCTGCTCGGCGACGGCCTCGCCGTCGGCGCAGACGTCGCAGCGGCCGCAGGGCGCGGCGTCCTCGCCGAAGTGCGCGGCGAGCGCGACCTGGCGGCAGCCCTCGCCGAACACGAGGTCCTGCAGCGCCTTCCACCCCGCGAGCGTGCCCGGTGGCGGGGCGTCGCCGCGGAGCCGCGCCTGGGTGACGGCGTCCCCGGGGCATGGAGCAGGACCGCCGCCGCCGGCGCACCGTCGCGGCCCGCCCGCCCCACCTGCTGCGCCAGGGCCTCGAAGCGTGCCCGGCGCCTGACGTGCACCACCAGGCGCACGTCGGGGTGGTCGATGCCCATGCCGAAGGCCGTGGTCGCGACCATGACGGGGGCCTTGCCGTCGGCGAAGCCGTCCGCGGCGCGGGCCCGGGCGCCGGCCGTGCGCCCGGCGTGGTAGTGCGCGGCGGCGAAGCCCGCCTTCCGCAGCGCCTTCGCAACCGAGACCGTGCGGGCGCGGGTCGTGGCGTAGACCACGGCGCGGCCCGCGGCGGGGTCGCGGCCGAGGCCGTGGGCGTCGAGCAGCGCCGCGACGCGCTGCGTGCGCGCCAGGTCGCCGCGGTGGTGCTCCACGGCGAGCGCCAGGTTCGGGCGCAGGCTGGAGGTGCGCACCACGAGGGGGTCCTCGAGGCGCAGGCTGGCGCGGATCTCGTCCATCACGCGCGGGGTGGCGGTGGCCGTCGCGGCGAGCGTGGGCAGGCCGAGCTCGTCCTTGAGCGTGCCCAGCTGGAGGTAGTCGGGGCGGAAGTCGTGGCCCCACTCGCTGATGCAGTGCGCCTCGTCGACGGCGACCCGCGCCAGGCCGCGCTGCAGCGCCCGGCGGAACCGCGGGGTGCGCAGGCGCTCCGGGCTCACGTAGACGAGATCGTGCTCGTCGAGGGTGGCGAGCACGCGGTCGCGCGCCCGGTACGGCACGTCGCGGTGCAGCGCGGCCGCGCGCAGGCCGAGCGCGGCGAGCTGCCGCACCTGGTCCTCCATGAGCGCGACCAGCGGCGAGACCACCAGCGTGGCGCCGGCGCCGCGCGCGGCCAGGACCACGGCCGGCAGCTGGTAGCACAGCGACTTGCCGCCGCCCGTCGGGGCGAGCAGCTGCACGTCCCGCCCGTCGAGCACCGCGGCGACGGCGTCGGTCTGGTGCGGGCGCAGGGCGTCGTGTCCGAAGCGGGCCAGGGCCCGGGCGGTGTCTGGGTCGAGGATCGGCGGCCCCCTTGTCGGTGCGGGTCGGCGCGCCCACATTGTGATCGAGTCGGCGGATCCCGTCCAACGGCGCCGGCTCGGAGGTCATCCGATGTTCGGGCTGTTCGATCCGCTGTACCTGCTGCTCGTCGCGCCGGGGATGCTCCTCGCGCTGTGGGCGCAGTACAAGGTTCAGTCCACCTTCCGCCGGTACGCCGCGGAGCCCACCGCGCGCGGGCTGTCCGGCGCCGACATCGCGGCGCAGATCCTGCGGGTGGAGGGGGTCACGGGCGTGCGCATCGAGCCGGCGCAGGGCTTCCTCTCCGACCACTACGACCCGCTGTCGCGCACGCTGCGGCTGTCGCCCGACGTGTACATGGGCCGCACCGTGGCGGCGGCGGGCGTCGCCGCGCACGAGGTGGGCCACGCCATCCAGCACGCCCACGCGTACGTCCCGCTGCGGGTGCGCTCCGCGCTGGTGCCGGCGCTGAAGGTGACGAACACCCTCGCGATGCCGGCGATCGTCATCGGCTTCCTGCTGTCGGCGAGCCGGATCGCGCTCGGCGTGCCGGTGCTGTACGTCGGCATCGGCCTGTTCGCGGTGATGGTCGTGTTCCAGCTGGTCACGCTGCCGGTCGAGATCGACGCGAGCCGGCGGGCGCTGAAGGCCATCGAGGCCGGATCGCTCGTGACGGGGCCGGAGTCGTGGGCGCGCGGCGGGTGCTCACGGCGGCGGCGCTCACCCACGTCGCGGCGGCGGTGACGAGCGTGATGCAGCTGCTGTACTTCCTGATCCGGTCCGGGATCCTGGGCGGCGGGCGGCGCGACGACTGAGCCCGTCACGGCCGCCAGGCCAGCGTCGCTGCGAGCAGCGCGCCGTCCTGCCGCGCCGTCACCACGGGCACCGTCACCTCGAGGGCCCCCTGCAGCGGCCGATCCGGCGCGCTCGCCACCGCGAGCCCCACCGCCAGGTCCACCCCGCCGCCCACCGCCGCGGTCAGCGTCGCTGCGGCCAGGCCGTGCCCGTGGTCGTAGCCGACGGACGCGCGCGCCAGGCCCGCCAGCCAGGGCTGCGGGTCCGCCAGCGCCAGCGTCCCCGCCGCCACCGGCGCCGCCGCCGGCGCCTGGAACGGCCTGTGGGCGAGGGCCGACGCCCCGCGCGGCGGCGACGGCAGCGCGATCGGCCGCAGCGACGGCGCCCAGGTCGCGCCGCCCTGCAGCCACGCCGCGGCCGGCCCGAGCGCCGTGCGCAGCCCACCCCAGGCGGTGACGCCCCAGCCGCGCTGCACCACGTCCCGCCGGCCCCACGGCCCGACCCTCCACCCCCGCCAGCGGGGCGACGCCGTCCCGCCGCGGCGCCCACACCGCCGTCGCGCGGGGCGGCCCGGCCCGATCCGCACGCCGCGCTCGTCCGCGGTGAGCGCCGCGGGCACCCATGCGCGCACGGCCAGCGCCCGGCGCACGTCCGCGCCGAGCCCCACCGCGGCCTCGGCCCACGGCCCGTCCGGGCTCGCGCCCCGCGCCGCCTGCACGGCCACCACCGGCCCGGCGTCGGGCGCGACGGGGGGCGGCAGGGCGGCAGCAGCGATCGGGACCCACGGGAGCAGCACACGCCACGGACACCGCCCGCGGCCCGCGCCGTCACCCCGTCGGGCTCAGTCCTCCCAGGACCAGATGCGCAGCGCCTCGGCGCCGGTCGCCAGCCACCGGCCGCGCCCGAGAACGCCACCGTCGCCACCGGGGCGTTGAACGCCCGCACGAGATCGGGCCGCGCCCGCTTGTCGATGCGATCCATCCGCGCGAGCACCACCGCGCCGCTGCGCGTGCCGAGCCCGAGGTACTCCCCGTTGCGCGAGATGTCGCCCGCGGTGAGGTCGGGCAGCCGCATGGAGCGCGGCACGCCGCCCTCCTGCCCCCACACGCAGATCCCGCTCGAGGTGAACCCGAGGATGTGCAGGCCGGTCGGGCGCAGGCGGTGGGCCGTGCTCTCGAGGTCGCGGGGGAACGAGGCCTTGCGCCCGAGCGGGATCACGCTGAGCCCGGCCGGCGTGGAGCGGCAGAGCAGGGGCCGCCCTCGGGGTCGAGCGTGGCGACGACCCGCGCGGGCAGCCGCACCCGCGCCGTCACGTCGCCCGTCTCGAGGGAGACGACGAGCATCATGCGCGCATCGGGCTCGTCGCCCACGATGAGCGCGTGCTTGTCGGCCAGCGTGACCTCGATGCCGGCCACGAACGGGTGGCGCCCGCTGAACAGGTGCTCGCCGCGCAGCGTGCCCACGAGGAAGTGCCCCTCGCGGCTGACGGCGAGGTAGCGCTGCCGGTCGGGGTGCACGTCGATGTTCGCGATGTCGCCGAGCCCCTCGCCGATGGTGCGGGTGCCGAGCACCGGATCGACGCTGACGAGCTCGCCGGCGCGCGTGCCGACGATCAGCTCCTCGCGCCCCGGTACCCACCGGAGCGCCGTCGGATCCTGCACAGGGGCCCGGAGCACGGCCTCCAGGCCGCTCCGCTCGTGCAGGTAGTGGGCCTCGGTGACCTCTCGACTCATCGCGTGGTAACTCTACCTTGCGGCGGCCCGGCCTGCAGTGGCCGAGCCGGTTTCAGGACGCCGATCCCGCACGATGTATCCCCGTTCGTCGTCACCGACGGCCACCGGGTATCCACCGCCGAAGCACGCCGAGCAGATGCGATCGCCGGCGACGGCGCGCAGCCCGTCCCGCGACAGGAAGGTGACGGTGTCGGCGCCGAAGGTGGCCGCGAGGCGCGCCTCGAGCTCCTCGGCGCTGCCGCCGTCGACCTTGCTGGCGACGAGCTCCTCGCGGCTCGGCATGTCGATCCCGTAGAAGCACGGGTCGACCACCGCGGGGCTGAAGATCGCCACGTGCAGCGCGGCCGGCTCGAGCTTGCGGACCATCTGCACGATCCGCCGCATGGTGGTGCCGCGCACGATGCTGTCGTCCACGAGGACCACCCGCTGACCGCGGAAGATCTCGTCGATGGGGTTCAGCTTGAGGCGCATCTCCGCCTCGCGGCTCCGTTGATCGGGCATGATGAACGTTCGGCCGCTGTAGCGATTCTTGATGAACCCTTCGCGACTTTTCACGCCGAGCCGCTCCGCCATGGCCTGAGCGGCGGGCCGCGAGGTGTCTGGCACCGCGACCACCACGTCGGCCTCGACCCCCTTCCGCAGCCACTCGTCGGCCAGGCGCTCGCCGAAGGCCCAGCGCTGCGCGTAGACGCGCTTGCCCGCCATCACGCTGTCGGGTCGGGCGAAGTAGATGTCCTCGAAGATGCAGTGCCGCGCGGTGCCCTCGACGACCTGGCGGACGATGGGCTCCTCTCCGGCCCGCAGGAACACGACCGCGCCCGGCGGCACGTCTCCCACCCGGTCGAAGTCGAGGACGTCGAGCGACACGGACTCGCTGGCGACCATCCACGCGCCGTCGCGCCGCCGCCCGTACACCGCCGGCCGGATCCCGTACGGATCCCGGAAGGCGATGAGCGTCTCGCGCCCGGCGATCGCCATCACCGCCGCGACCGAGTACGCGCCCCGCAGCTCCTCCATGGTGCGCCGCAGGGCGATCACCAGGTCGTCCTCGTTGTGGTCGACGACCTTGCGCTGCAGCAGCTCGTCGGCGAGCACGAGCAGGATGGGCTCGCTGTCGCAGGTGCTCATCGCCCGCATGCCGCGCGACTGCAGGTGGGCGTAGAGCGCCTCGAGGTTCACGAGGTTCCCGTTGTGCGCAGCGACGATCGCCGGCCGCTGGGTGAAGAACGGCTGTGCGTCGGTCCGCGTGGACGACCCCACGGTCGGGTAGCGCACGTGGCCGATGCCCGCGTTGCCCGTGAGCGTGGACAGCACGTCGCGGTCGAACACCTCGTTGGTGCGACCGAGATCCTTGTACACCTGGATGAGGCCGTGATCCCAGGTGCCGATGCCGCAGGCGTCCTGCCCGCGGTGCTGCACGGCCTGCAGCCCCATGAGGAGGGCGGGCGCCACGGGCTTCACGCCGACGAGTCCGACGAACCCACACACAGTGTGCTCCGGGGAGGGGTGGACGCGTAACCTGCGTGTAGCCGCGGGGCATGCTCGGGGGGGCGGTGGCGCGCGGTGTGCGTCGGAACGTCACCCGTTCGTTCCCCGTGGACAGTCCGGGGGGCGCCGGAGTAGCTTGCGCCTGACCTGGGGGTAGCATGAAGTTCGATGCCACGATCGCCGCCGCTCTTCTGTTCGCGGCCTGCGCAGGCGACGTGACCAGCACCAAGGATACCGGTGGCGACACGCCGACCGACGCCGATGCCGATGCCGACGCCGATGCGGACTCGGATGCCGACGCCGACGCGGATGCCGACGCCGATGCGGATGCCGACACCGACACCGACGTGACCTACGGGACCGACAACGTCGACTCGTGCAACGCCCTGCTCGATGCCGAGCTGCAGTGCTGGTACAACTACACCTCCGGCAGCGGCGGCTGGTGGACCAGCACCGGCAGCGGCTGGTGGACCACCGGCGGCAGCGGCTACTGGGGCGGCGGCAGCGGCGCCAGCGGCTCGGGCGCGACCACGACCTGGACCTGGACGGTGCCCGGCGGCAGCGGCTACGGCGGCGGCTCCGGCTACACGACCTGGTCGTCGGGCAGCGGCTGGTGGACGAGCGGCAGCGGCGGCACCTACACGCAGCCGACCTGCGACGACTTCGGGTACCCGCCGTACGCCGAGTGCGACCTCGCGTCGTGGTTCGACTGCCTCCTCGGCACCCTGTACTGTGACGGTCCCAGCCCGGTCCTCGACGAGTCCGCGTGCGTGGCCGAGTTCCCGTACGAGTGCCTCGGTGGGTCCTCCTCGACCCCGTGATCGGCGCCGCGTGAGGTCGGGTGGCGCGCCGGCTCAGTCGGCGCAGCCTCCGGCATCCGCACCAGCAGCGCGGCGAGGATGCGCGCCTGGTACGCCGCGTCGTAGTCGGCGCGGTGGACCTGGTCCGGGTCCTGCGGCGGCAGGTCCAGCAGCTGCTCGAGCGTCTCTTTGTTCGAGTCGAGCCAGTGGACCCCGAGCACGCCCGAGGCAAGCGCCTTCGTGTCGAGCGCCTTGTAGCCGAACGGGTTCTGCAGCCCCTCGGCGGCGTAGGCGTAGGAGACGAACGACCAGTCGAACGGCGCGTTGTGTCCGACGAAGACGGGCTTCGTGCCGGGGCGGGTGTGCTCCTCCACGAACGCGGTGAGCCGCGCGAGCGCCTCGCCGAGCGCGAGCCCCTCGCGGGCCAGGCGCTCGAGCGACAGGCCGTTGACGGCCATCGCGCCCGCGTCGACCCGCGGGGCGCCCGGTCGGATCTCGAGGTAGGTCGACGCCCCCGGCGTCGGCGGCCGCCCGGTGACGGCGACGGCGCCGATCGACAGGCAGTCGTACAGCGCGGGGACGGGCCCCGAGCACTCGATGTCGATGCAGAACCAGGTGGCGCGCGGCATCCGAGCCTCCTCGGTGGCCGTAACGCGGGGGCGCGGCGCTCGGCGGCGCCGGTCCACCTGTGATACCAACCCTCATGGTGCATCGGACCCCGGCGATCGCGTTCACCGCCTGCGCTGCCGCGCTGTCCACCGTGCCGTTGCTGGCCTGGATCGGCCTCGGGATCCACCGCCACGCCGCGCCGGTCGCCATCACCGCCGGCGCGCTGGTCCTGCTCTACGGGCCGCCGATCGGCATGGCCGTCGTGGCCCGGGCGCGCGAGCGCCTGATCGCGTTCGCGGGCGGGCTGGCCGCCTGGTCGGTCGCGATGTTCCTGGTGCTGCCGCTCTACTTCCCGGGCGAGCGGCGGCAGGCCGTCGCCACGGGCCTCGGGGTGCTGGGGCTCGGGGTCGACCAGCTGCCCCAGCGGATCGCCGCCAACCTCCCCGACGAGCCCGCGGTGGCGACGCCCGAGGTGGCGGAGGCCCAGCCCATCACGGTGCCCGCCGTGCCGCCGCCCGGCACCGAGCTGCGGGAAGACCAGATCGCGCTGCCCTACGAGGGCGAGGGCCGGCGCATGTCGGTGCCGGTGATCTTCGGCAACGCGGGCCGCGAGGTCGAGGTCGACATGCTGTTCGACACGGGTGCGACCTACACCACGCTCCCGCGCGACCTGCTGGCCAAGCTCGGCGTCGTCCCGGGCGACGACGACCCCGTCATCACCCTGCACACGGCCAACGGCCAGCGCGACACGCAGGTGGTGCTGCTCGACAAGGTGTGGCTCGGCGACCTGACCATCCCCGGCGTGGCCGTCGCCGTGTGCGACGACTGCGCGGGCACCGACGTGAGCGGCCTGCTCGGCCTCAACGTGGCCGGCGGCTTCAACGTCGCCATCGACGCCGACCGGCGCGAGGTCGTGTTCACGCGCCGCGCGACGTTCGACCGCAAGCTCGACGTGAAGCCGTTCGCCGACCTGGCGGCGACCTTCACCCGGTTCCCGGGCGGGCGGGTGGAGGTCGAGGTGCGGATCGCCAACAAGTCGCGGCGCTCGATCCTGCAGGCGATCACGTCGGTGCGCTGCGCCGACCACCTGTGGACGGTCGACCTGCCGGAGATCGCCGCGGCCACCACCGGCACGACGACCCGGAAGCTCCCGATGCACGACGCCTGCGAGCAGTACGAGATCGCGCTGCACGAGGCGTCCTGGTAGCCAGCCAGGCGAGCAGCAGCGCGAGGGAGCCGGGCGCGCCGGCGGCGCGGCAGCCGCAGCCCGGGGTGGCGACCGAGGCGCGCTCGGGATCGGCGGGCTCGCGGGACGCGGGGGCGTCGGGGCGCAGCGGGTCCGGGTCCTCGCCGTCGACGGCGCCGTCGCCGTCGGAGTCGGCCACGAGCGGGTCGGAGCCCGCGGCGAGCTCGGTGGCGTCGTCGAGGCCGTCGCCGTCGGTGTCGGCCAGGCGGGGGTCCGTCTCGTCGGGGTCGCGGACGCCGTCGTGGTCGACGTCCTCGGCGCCGTCGTCGAGGCCGTCGCCGTCGGTGTCGGCGCGGGCGGGATCGGTGTCGGTGGCGACCTCGACGCCGTCGTCGAGGCCGTCGGCGTCGGTGTCGGCGAGGGTGGGGTCGGCGGCGTACAGCGGCTCGTCGTAGTCGAGCAGGCCGTCGGCGTCGTAGTCCGGGGCCCAGGGCGCGTCGTCGACGCGGGCGCGGCCCACCGCCGGCGCCACCGTGGGGTCGACGGGGCCCGCGCCGTCGGTGGCGCCCCCGAAGGCGTACGGGTCGGCCTGCTGGCCCGGGGCGCCGCCCGACACCGCGGCGCCGCAGGGGGTGGGGGCCAGCCAGGCGGTCCAGCCGCCGCCGCCGCCGCCGCCGGGGCCGTGGTGCCGTCGACCCAGGCGCCGTCGCCCCCGCGGCCGACAGCAGCGGGCAGCTCGAGACGGTGAGCGCGCGGACGACGAGGCTGCCGCCGGCCTCGCCGCCGCCGCCGCCGTCCGCCGGCGTGGGGGCGTCGGCGCCGTCGGCGCGCAGGCGCCGCTGCCGCGGGCCTCGCGCGCCCGGATCCAGACCGCGCCGCCGCCCGCCGCGCCCGGCGCGAGGCTGTCGTTGGTCTCGCCCGCGCCGCCGCCGCCGCCGAGGAGCAGGCGGTCGTCGCCGTCGTCGAGGAGCATCGCCGCGCCGCCGCGCCCGCCGCGGTCGCGGGGGCCGTCCGTGGCGAAGCCGCCCGTCCCGCCGACGCCCGCGCCCCCGCCGCCGCCGCCGCCGGCGTTGTGGCAGTTCCCGCCGCCGGCGCCGTTGGCGAGGTTGCCGTAGCCGGCGTCGTCGCCCAGGAAGGCGAGCCCGACGCCCTCGCCGCGGTAGCCGGCCAGGGGCGCCGCCGTCGTCAGGGCGTCGCAGCCGTAGTACGCCGTGGGGTCGAACAGGCCGGGGCCGCCGCGGAAGCCGGCGCCGGTGGCGTCGATCGCGCCGTCGAGCTGGAGGGTGCCCTGGACCACCAGCGCGACGATCCCGCCGCCCACCCCGTCCCACGGCTCGGGGGCGATCGATGCGCCCGCGGCCACCGTCAGGTCGGTGTACTCCGGCACGACCACGAGCTGCACGGCGTCTGCCGGCCAGTCCCGCTCCAGGGGCCGATCGAGCTCGGCCAGCGCGCCCTGGACGGCGACCACCCGCCGCAGCGCGAACCGTCCCGCGCCCGTCTCCTCGAGCGGCTCGGACTCGGCCTCGCTGGCGGAGAACGCACCGCGATCGCCCACCTGCACCAGCATCACGAGCTCGCCCGGCAGCGGCAGCGCGCCCGCCAGGGCCACCTCGCTGCTGCCCGCCAGGGCGTCGGCGGCGAGGGCCAGCGAGCGGTTCACGCGTGCGGTGCCGCTGCTGACCGTGCTGCTGCCCGAGGTGCCCGTGCCGAGGCCGTAGGGGTCGGCCGCGAGCGCAACAGGGACCAGCAACGCCGGGATCCAGGCAGGCATCCGCCGAGCGTATCCCGCTGGCGCCCGCTCGGGTCGCAGGCTAACGGGCCCGCCGGAGGAGACCGCGATGCCGAACCCGTTCGTGCCGCGTGCGCAGGTCCACGCGTGGTCCGAGGACATCGGTGACGTGCCCGACACGCACAAGTCGGCGATCACCCGCCTCATCAAGGAGCAGCGCCGCCTGTCGCGCATGGTCGAGCAGAACGCCGAGTCGATGACCGGGCCCACCGGCGGGATCGCCGTGTACCTCATCGGCGTGATCCTGCGCATGTACGACCTGGCGGGCGGGCGGATGCGCAACGTCACCTGGGACGACATCCACGCCGCCGAGGGGCGCGTCGGGCAGCTGGTCGACCAGCTCCTGCCCATCGACGACGGGTTCGTCGGGCGGGCGCGCCAGGTCGAGCGCGCCCAGCCGCACATGCTCGACGAGGCGCTGTACGCGCTGTTCGAGCGGGAGCCGAAGGAGG
Organism: Myxococcota bacterium; assembly: GCA_041389545.1. Taxonomy (GTDB): domain Bacteria; phylum Myxococcota_A; class UBA796; order UBA796; genus JACKER01. The sequence continues at coordinate 85,498 of JAWKRQ010000011.1, forward strand.
GCGAGCCCGCCGTCGACCCCACCGAGGCGTTCAAGATCTACCTGCTGATGTGGATCGCGACCGAGGCGCTCGACGGCAACTGGTCGCCGCCCAAGGGCTTCGACGGGCCGAGCGAGTACACGTTCACCCCGGTCGAAGACGCAGCCTGATGCCGGTCAAGGGCGTCATCCTCGCGGCGGGCTACGGCAGCCGGTTCCTCCCGGTGACCCGGGTGGTGCCGAAGGAGCTGCTGCCGATCGTGGACCGGCCGGCGATCGATCTCGTGGTGCAGGAGCTGGTCGAGGCCGGCGTCGAGGACCTGCTCATCATCACGAGCCGCCGCAAGAAGGTGCTCGACGACTGGTTCGACCGCGATCCCGAGCTCGAGGCGAAGTTCGCGCCCGAGCGGCTCGGGGTGCCCGGGGTGCGGGTCGCGTTCGTGCGGCAGGCCGAGATGCGGGGCACCGGCCACGCGCTGCTCACCGCGAAGGCGTTCGTGGGGAGCGACCCGTTCCTGGTGGCGTTCCCCGACGATCTGTTCGGGCCGCCCAACTGCAGCGCGCAGCTCGTGGCGATGTACGAGCGGACGGGGTGTTCGGTGCTGTCGGTGGGGGATCTCACCGGGCAGGACGTGTCGCGCTACGGCGTGGTCGATGCCGTGGCCGAGGCCGACGGCGTGTTGCGGGTGCGCGGCATGGTCGAGAAGCCCGCGCCCGGGGCCGAGCCCAGCCACCTCGTGTCGTGGGGGCGCTACCTGTACACGCCCGAGGTGTTCCCCGTGCTGGAGGCGGGCTTCGCGAGCCACGCCGGCGGGGAGTTCTACGCGACCGACGCGATCTCCGTGCTGGCGGAGCGGGGGCGGGTCGTGGCGGCGGTGGTGCCGAGCCCGCGGTACGACACGGGCGATCGGCTCGGGTACCTCACCACCGTGGTGGAACACGCGCTCGCCTGCCGCCGAGCTCGGGGCTGCCGCTGACCCTGGCTGCGTCGGCGGCTGTCCTGTGGTCGCTGCTCTCGGGCTGAGGCCCGGGCACCCGAACGTGCGGACGGGAGTGATGGCGTCACAACCGTGACGTTCGCCCGCCCGCCCCCCAGCCCTGCGCGCACTCCAGCCACACGCGCCAGGTGCCGGGCGAGGGCGCAGCGGCGTGGCGGGGATGGTGCTGGCCGCTCGACCTGTGTTGATGGTCGTGTGCTCAGGCTGAGGGGCGAGGCCGCAGCGGCGCGGCAGAGGATGCTGCTGGTCGTTCGACTGACCGCCAGGTCAGTTCTGACGCAAACGCGCCCGACGCCTTGCGTCCGACCGGCTTCGACTGACCGCCAGGTCAGTTCCTGACCTGGCTGCGCCCGACGCCGCGTCGCTGGCGAGGCTGGCGCGAAGCCCAGCGTCGTGCCCAGCCAGCGGCCTGCCGTCACGCCGATCCGTGTTCGACCCTGCGGCACCGGCCGCGGCGGCGGGCGGGCGAACGTCACGGTCGTGAAGCCATCCCTCCCGTCCGCGCGTTCGATTTGCTCGCCGCGGCCAGGCCGCGCGATGCGATCAACGTTGCCGCCGCCGCGGCCGACACGCCCAGTATGATCGTGATCATCGCCTTCGCGCTTGCGCGAAAGGCGATGATCTGGCCAGTCGTCGATCCAGGTCCAGCTGCTGTCGATGGTCGGCGGGCTGCTCATCTCCTCGAACCACAGCCCGCTGGACTCGGTCAGGGTAGTAGTCGTTCGCGTCAGCCCGGCGGACCCGGCTGTACCACTGCTTCCGGCTCCCGTCCCGCCTTTACGCGTGCCCGACCACCGGCCCCGACGCCGACGTCCGCCGGATCCGGTGCGCCGTGAACGTCGTCGGGTCGCTCACCGCCGTGCTCCCGTCGATCTTCCCGTCCCCGAACGTCCACACGTTCGCCGAGATCGGCCCGGATTCGTCGTCCCGACCTTGCTGATCCGGAACTGACTCGGAAAGGTGGTCCGTTTCGTGTCGGTCCGGCCGGTCAACCTGGTGGTTGTCGGTGTCCGCCACGACGCGACCGATGGTGTTGCCACGGAATCGAGCACGTCGTAGTTGATGATGCCATTGGTCGCCGGGCCGAGCTCGGGGGGCATGCACGCTCCGCAGTTGGGGGTAAGAGATGGGCTAGCCGCCGCCGCCGTCTCGAACCGCAACGCCAGCAGCTTGCGGCCCCGGGAGCCGCAGCTCAGCACGGCCCGATCGGCCGGACCAGCCGGAACCCCGAGCAGGGTCAGCCGCTGCTCCGGCGCCGAGGCAGACCGCGTCGCCGCAGGGCACATCATGGCGGTGCTGCTCCACGATCCGCCACGGATGACGAGCTTGACCTCCCCCGCCGCTCGGCGTCTCCTGCGGAGTCGATCGCTCCCCGACCACGGCCCCATCCCGCCGATACACGTTCGCACACCAATCGCGGGTTGCCGGTCAACCCCGACACACCGTACGGACTCTCGTCCACCGGGTGCGCCTCAGGCGCCGCAGCTTCCCGGCCCCTCCGGGTGGTTCACGATGTTCGCCCACCCGGGATCGGTGGTTGCCCGGGTGAGAACCGCCGCTCGTCAGCCCCGCGCGGCCTTCTCCACTGGGGTCGTGCGGCAGCCGCCAACCCCGCCGAGCGACCGCGCGTACGCCCGCGGCGTCGTGGGCGTCGACGAGCGTGACAGGCCAGTCGCCGTCCCACTGGTCGTGCGTCGTCCCCAGCCACCTCGAACGCCCCCGGCCAGCGTGAAGACGGGCGCCCAGCGGCGTCCACGCCGTCGGCCTCTACCAGGGCACGCGCGCCAGCGCCATCGACGTGCCCGCGGCTCGCCAGCGCGTCGAGGCGCGACTGTGCTCACCCGCACGAGACCGCCGGATCACAGAAGCCGTCGAGGTAGACTCGGCGCCGCGGCAGCCGTCGGCCGCCGCCGGGTCGCCGCCGCACCACGTCCACCCGCTTGGGCATGGCAGTCGTCGGGGCCGAGCGCTGCCGCCGGCAGCCACACGGGCCGCGGCGCGCCGTCAGGCCCCTGCGCCGTCCAGCGCTCCCGCGGTGCGGCACCAGCAGCAGCGGCCGCCTCGTGGCACCTCGCCGCCCGGATCGCGGCGTATAGCTGCCCGCAGGCAGGCTCAACGCCAAGTGCGCCCGGCCAGGGCAGGGTCGACCTCGGGGATCAGCCGCCAGTTGCGCTCCACGTAGCGCTCGACCCACACCTCGGCCCCGGAGGGGCTCGGTGTCGAGCGCGAGCGTCGCGGGCGCGTCGGCCCACGCGGCGTAGCGCCCGTCGCGCCAGGAGCGGATGAGCGCGTCGTAGCGCGCGCGCTGCAGCGTGTCGCCCGTCCGCTCCGCCACCTCGAGCCGATCGAGCCACCGCCGGGCGAGCAGCTCGTGCGGCACGTCGAGCGACGGCTCCTCCCGGATGGCGAGCAGCAGCTTCTGCTCGAACGGCACGCGCTCCGCTCGGCGTCGCCGTCGACCCGCGCCGCTTCGTCCTCGAGCGCCCGAGGCGTGCTGGCATGGTCTCCCAGGACGCGACTCGCGTCGTGCTTCCTCCGCCGGCCTCCTCGCGCAGCGCCTGGGCCCGCTCCTCCAGCCGCTCGCCCGCGGCGGCGTGGTCGCGCGCCTCGGCCACGGCCGCCTCGGCGCGCGCCGAGCCGCGACCCCGTCGATCGGATCCTGGAGCGCCTGCGCGACCTCGCGGCGTCGCGCGGCCGGTCGTGCGGCTCCTGCGCCCGGCAGCGGTTGTACAGCGCGGCCAGCGCGGGCTCGTCCATCGTCACGTCGGCGACCATGTGCGGCGGCGCGCCCTGCAGGACGAAGCCCAGCAGCCCGCCGAGCGCGTACACGTCCATCCGCCGGTCGGCGGGCGCGCCGGCGCGCTGCTCGGGCGGGGCGTAGCCCGGGGTGCCGCCCGTCCGCGTCCACCGGCGCGTGCTCCCCTCGGGCGAGGTGCCCACCTCCGGCATCTCCGGGTCGGGCCGGTCGCCGATCCGCCGCGCCAGCCCCCAGTCGATGACGCGCGCGTCGCCGCTGCGCGACACGAGCACGTTGTTCGCCGACAGGTCGCGGTGGACGATGCCGAGCTCGTGGGCGTGGGCCACGGTGGCCGCCACCCGCATCACCACGTCGAGCAGCCGCCGCCGCGTCAGCGCGGTGTCGCCGATGACGAGGCGCAGCGGCCGCCCCGGCACCTCCTCCATCGTGTAGAAGGGGGTGCCGTCCGACAGGGTGCCGAGGTCGTGGACCGCGGGGACGCCGGGGTGGCGCAGCGCCGCCAGCAGGCGCGCCTCGCCGCGGAACCGGGCGACCCAGCCGGCGTCGGCCGCGAGGTGCGGGTGCAGCACCTTGAGCGCCACGGGCACCTGCAGCCGCCGGTCGAGCACGCGCAGGACCATCCCCATCCCGCCGCGATCGAGCTCGGAGAGGAACTGGTAGCGAGCGGTGATCTCGCGCACCGCCTCGACCGCCGGCCCCGGGAGGGTCATCGGCAGGGTCGGCGGCACCTCGCTGTCATCCATCTTCCTGCTCGACCGCCACGTTGGCGATGCCGATGCGGCGGATGCCGCGGCGGACCTCGATCAGCGCCTCGCCGCTGCCGACGCCCGCGTCGACGACCGCCTCGCGCGCCCGCAGCAGGTACACGTCGAGCACGCGCCTGTCGAGGCCGCAGTCGCGCGCGAGCTGCGTCACGTCCATCCAGCCGTCGTCGGGGTGCGCGTGGCGGTGGAGCCCGAGGACGTACAGCGCGATCGCCCAGGCGCGATCGACGAACGACACGCGCGTGGCGCCGTCGTCGAGGTGGACGTCGATGCGGTCGAGGTCGTGACTCGCGACGATCCGCAGGCGCGCGCGCCGGAGCTCGACCAGGGCGGGCTGGGTGGTCAGCATGCGGTCGGCGCCGGGCAGCGCCAGCACGAAGCGCCCGATCTGCGCGCCGTCGGGCAGCGCCTCGTCGTGGCGGCACCAGGCCTCGCGCTCGATGTCGTAGAACACGTCGTCGCCGAGCCGACCGTCGCTCGGGTCGATGCGATCGCCCGTCTCGGGGTCGAACAGGCAGGCCCCGGGCGGCGCCACGTCGACCACGCGCCAGCGCTCCTCGCGATCCCCGAGGAGGATCTCGCAGCCGACCCGCAGCGGGACGTGCAGCCCGGGCGTGAGCGGCCGGCCGTCGAGCCGGGTGCCGTTGCGGGATCCGAGATCCCGGATGTCCCAGCCGTCGGCCTGGTGGCGGATCTCGGCGTGCCGCGCGCTGGCGCGCGGCGTGGGCAGGACGATGTCGCTGCTCGGATCCCGCCCCATGACGGCGACCCGCGGCAACAAGAAGAACCTGCCGAGGCGGTAGGAGTGCACCGTGGCCATGCGCGAGCATCGTACCCGCCGAGCCGCCCGCGCGCATCGGTTCGGCTGTTGGGGACTGTTGGTGGAGGGAGGCGGGCGTGCGGCGCACGTTATCAGCGCGCCCTGTCGGCAGGAGTCGGCGAGCGCGTCGCCCGCGCAACCCCCGGAGGAGCCATGAGCCTGCCGAAGCCGGACCCCCTGACCCCCTGTGCGGAGGGCGGCGGCGATCCCCCGGAGGTCGCCACGCTGCCCGACGTGGACGTGGAGCTGTTCGGGCCCGAAGGGCCCCAGGCCACGTTCGAGACCGAGACCGGCGAGAAGGTGGCGGTCACCGCGACCAACCGCGTCTCGCTCGTCTACTACCTCGCCAGCGCCCTGCTCGACGACCGCAGCGCCCCGGGCAGCGAGTCCGGCTGGCGCTCCAACGCCCAGGCGTCGATCGCCGTGTGGGGCCGGGCCGGCCGCGACGATCCGCGCCGGCTCAAGTCCCTGGTGTTCAACCTGCGCGCCGAGCTGCGCGCCGCGGGCATCGATCCGTGGTGCATCGAGAAGCGGCGAAGTTCTGTGCGCCTGCGCGCGCACCACCACCGCCAGGTCGATCACTTCACGTTGATCGGGAAGGCGACCCGCAGCTCCTTGGGCGGCGTCGCGAAGGTCTCGCCGCCGTCGCCGCTCGACAGCAGCCCCTGGGTCTGCAGCGCGTAGACCCCGGGGCGAGGTCCTCGCGGGGCTGATGAGGTAGTCGGTGCGGCTGCCGAGCTGCGTCTCGACGTTGGCCACCGTCGTCGACGTACAGGTTGACGCTCACCGGCGTGGCGCCCTGCAGTCCCTGCATCTCCTGCTCGGAGAGGTACTTCCAGCCGGCGCATCTGCGGGCTTGACCGCTGGATCTGGTCGTGGCGCATCTTGTCGTTGTGGTACAGGATGCGCGGGCGCCGCGTCTCGAGGGTCACGTCGCCCGGGTCCTCGAGGCCCACGAACTGGGTCAGCGCGTTCGCCTTCTGGGTCACCGACCGCGCCTGCAGGCGCTTGTACTCGGTGGTGCCGACGGCGTAGAAGCCCGTCTCCTCGGGCTTCGGGTACAGCTCGAACAGGGGCGGCTCGACGGGCTTGCCGGCCTCGACGGTGATGTCGCGCTGATCCTGGACGTAGCCCTTGCAGCCCGTCTTGATGGTCAGCGTGCCGTCGGTGCGCGGCAGGCTGAAGCGGCCGTCGGGGCCGGTGATCTGGCGCTCGTTGCCGTCGACGACGAGCACGGTGGCCCCGTCGATCGGGACGCCCCAGATGTCGACGACCTGGCCGTCGATGGTGTCGGGGACGGGGTTACAGGCGACGAGGCCGAGGAGGCACAGCAGGAAGGTCGTCAGCGCGCGCATGGTTCCCTTGACGGTCCGGACCGGGCTCCGGAGTCCTTCGGCGGGCGGATCCCGCCAGATCTATACCCTGTCGGCATCCGTGAACCAGTCGTCGAGCTTGCCGGCCTCGATCTCCGCCAGCGCGTGATCGATGAACGCGACCCACGCGACCCACTGGTGCAGCGACGCCGCATCCTTCAGGTCCGGCGCCGCTTGCAGGCGAGCGAGCCGCGCCGGCACCTCGCGCTCCGCGCCCCACGCGCGGCAACGCCGGAGAAACCGGTGGACCACCGCGGCGGCGTCGCGGGGGTCGACGGCGGGCCGGTGCCCGGGTTCGAACAGCGGGTCGAACCGCGGGGCGTCGGGCTCGGGCGGGTCAGTCGCCATCGGAGGCCTCGCCCCCGCGCCCGAGCACGTTGCGGATGGGGTCGAGCGTGAAGCGACCCGCCTCGGCGAAGCCCTCGACGAGGCCGTAGCCGATCTGGGCCAGCCCGAGCAGGCCGCGGAGGCGCCCGAGCATGAAGGCCGCCTCGGCGTCGTCGGGGTGGCGCGAGAGGCTGCCCTCGAGCAGGCGCACGGCCTCGGTGAACCGCTGCACCGAGCGCCCGACCAGCCGCAGCTCGCGCTCGCGGACCACCCGGCGCACGATCCCCCACACGTCGGTCTCGGCGCGGAAGTGGCGCTTGCGGTCGCCCGGCTGCACCGCCCGATCGACGATCCCCCACTGCTGCAGCTCGGCCAGCGCCATCGAGACGGCGCCGGCGGACAGCTGGGTGCGCTCGGCGATGACGTCGGCCGGGAGCGGATCGGGCGAGAGGTACAGCAGGGTCCAGATGCGGCCCATGCTGGCCTTGAAGCCCCAGAAGGCGATGAGCTCGCCCATGGTCTCGGCAGCGAGGTCGACGGCGCGCTGGCGCACTTCGGTGGAGGGCTCGGCCATCGCCGGGCTCATACCCCGTCTGCCGCCCGTCGACATCACTCCGTTCAGAACGCAGTGAAACCCTCACCCCTCGATCCCGTACTTGTTGAGCTTGTAGCGGAACGCGTTGCGCTCGATCCCGAGGGACGCGGCGGCGTGCGCCTTGACCCCGTCGGCCCGGGCGAGCGCCCGGCGCAGCGCGCGCTCCTCGATCCCCTCCAGGAAGCCCGTCAGGTCGAAGTCCCCGTCGGGGAGCGCGACGGCGTCCTCCTGCGCCTCGGGCAGCATCTCGGGGGGCAGGTCGTCGAGCTCGATCGCGTCCCCCACGCACAGGACGGCGAGCCGCTCCGCGAGGTTGAACAGCTCGCGCACGTTGCCGGGCCAGGCGTAGCCGCGCAGCGCGGTGAGCGCCTCGCTGGTGAACCCGGGGACGGCGCGGTCCTGGCGGGCGCAAGCCGCCCGCAGCGCCACGCCGAGCAGCGCCGGCACGTCGTCGCGGCGGGCGCGCAGCGGCGGGAGCTCCACCGGCACGACGTTGAGCCGGTAGAACAGGTCCTCGCGGAAGTCGCCGCGGCGCAGGTCGCGGTGGGTGGCGGCGAGCACGCGGACGTCGAGCTGCCGATCGCGGACGTCCCCCACGCGCCGGATGGTGCCCTCCTGCAGGAACCGCAGCAGGCGGGTCTGCGCGCCGGGGCTCAGCTCGCCGACCTCGTCGAGGAACAGGGTGCCGCGGTCGGCGGCCTCGAGCAGCCCGGCGCGGTCGCTGGTCGCGCCGGTGAACGCGCCGCGGGTGTGGCCGAACAGCTCGGACTCGACGAGGGCGTCGGGGATGGCGCCGCAGTTCCGGCCACGAACGCGCGCGACGCCCGGCTCCGCCCGCGTGGATGCGGCGCGCGAACATCTCCTTGCCCGTGCCGCTCTCGCCGCGCAGCAGCACGGTCGCCTCGCTCTGGGCGGCGCGGTCGGCGATCGACAGCGCGCGGACGAGCGCGGCGGAGCTGCCGACGATCTCGCCGCCGGGGCGCGGCCCGCGCACCGCCCGCGACAGGCGGCGCTGCTCGGCGGCGTTGCGGACCTGCAGCGGGACGTCGTCCATCCGCAGCGGCTTGGTCAGGAACGCGAAGGCGCCGCTGCGGGTGGCGGCGATCGCCCGCTCGAGGGTGGCGTGGGCGGTCACGAGGAGGACGGGCAGTGCGGGGTCGAGCGCCCGGGCTTCGCGCAGGAGCGCGATGCCGTCCATGCCGTCCATGCGCAGGTCGGTGACGAGCACGTCGGCGCCGCGCTCGCGCAGGGCGGCCAGCGCCTCCGCCCCGCTGGAGGCGGTCTCGGTGGCGTAGCCCTCGTCGGCGAGGTTGGCGGCGAGGGGCTCGGCGCTGGCGCGGTGGTCGTCGACGACGAGGATGCAGGCCGCTCACGCGGCCCTCCCGAGGGTGGCGCGGAACCGGGCACCGCGGGCTCACGAGCTCGAGGTCGCCGCCCAGCGCCCGCAGCGCGCGGCGCGCGGAGGCCAGGCCGAGGCCCGAGCCTGCGGCGCGGGTGGTGTGGAACCAGTCGAACAGGACGGGCACCTGGTCCTCCGGGATGCCCGGCCCGTCGTCGGAGACCTCGACCGTGGGCGGGTGACGCTCGACGAGCGCGACGGTGACGGTGCTCGCGCCGGCCTCGCCCGCGTTGCGGAGCAGGTTGCGCAGCGCCTGGCGGACGAGGCTGTCGTCGGTGTGCAGCGCGAGGTCGGCGTCGGGGACGACGAGCTCCACCCCCACGGCCGCGGCGTCGACGGCGAGGTCCCGCCACAGCGCCGCCGCCCGGACGGGGCGCAGGACGGGCTCCGGCGGGCGGGCCAGGTCCATGAACCGCACCACGATGCCCTCGATCTCGCCGACGAGCTCGCGGACCTGGCGGCGCAGGTCGGCCGCGGCGTCGCCGTCGACGCGGTAGAGCCGCTGCAGCGCGAGGCCGATGGCGTTCAGCGGGTTGCGCACCTCGTGCGCGACGGCGGCGGCGAGGTGGCGACCTGCTTCACCTCGCGGTCGTGGGCAATGCGGAGCTCGGCGTGCGCTCCTGCACGGCGCCGAGCAGGAGCGCGCGGCCTCGGCGACGCGGCGCACCTCGACCGGGCCGCCGAGCCCGACGGCGTCCCGGGGCGTCGCCCGGGCGGACGTGGGCGAGGTCGCGCTCCAGCCGGTGCAGCGGGCGCAGCGCGGCCGTGGCGAGCAGCGCCGCGCCAGCGGCCAGGAGCAGCACGAGCAGGCTGCCCCGGCCGGCTCGTCCTCCATCTCGTCGGCGGCGCGCAGCGTGGCGCCGCGGCTCTCCACGGCCGCGACCCAGCCCGGGTTGCGGTGGAGCGAAGACGTAGGCGGCGAGCATCGCCGTGCCTCGCTGCCCTCGTAGAGCGGCCCCGAGGCGGGCTGGCCGCCGCGAGCGGCGCGGATCAGCGCGGCGTCGCTGTCGGCGAGGCGCCAGGGGCCGCCGTCCGCCGAGAGGACCTGGCCGTCGGGGCCGAGGAGCGCGAGCGCCTGCAGGCCGCCGGCGGTGCGGGCCTGGCGCAGGCCGTCCCGCAGCTCGGCGAGGTCGCGCTGCGGCAGGCCGGGCGGGTCGAACGCCGCGGCGACCGTGGCGGCCTGGCCGCGCACCTCGGCCATCAGGCGCTGCTCGAGGTTGTCCTCGAACGACTCGCTGGTGAGCTGCCAGGAGCCGAGCACCGCCGAGCCCGACGCGCCGACGGTGGCCAGCCACCGGCGGTCCACATCGTCCACGGGCGGGCCAGGCGGAGCGTCATCTACTGCTCCGTAGCGACGGGGTCGGCGACGGGCACGATCTCGGTGGTGTCGTCGACGAGGAGCGTCCGGCCCAGGATGGTGACGGTCCAGCCGTCGTCGCGGATCTCGACGCCCTCGCTCGGGCCGCCGATCGCCAGGTGGCGCTGCCGGTGTGGACGGCGTCCGCGGCGAGGTAGCCGTCGGCAACCGCCCTCGAAGCGCACGGCGCCGTCGGGACGGCGTGGCGCCGGGGTTCACCGGCCGAGAGCCTCCGTAGATGTTGCGGTCGGCGGCGCGGTCGGCGTGCCTGGACGAAGGCGCGGCGCCCGGCGCGGCTGGCGGCGTACGGGCGTCGTCGTCGTCCACGTCGCCGTCGCCGTCCTCGTCGGCGGCCTCGGCGTCGCCGTTGCCGTCGTCGTCGTCGTCGTCGTCGTCCTCGGCCTCGGCGTCGCCGTTGCCGTCGTCGTCGTCGTCGTCGCCGTCCTCGGCCTCGGCGTCGTCGCTGCTGCTGTCGTCGTCGTCCTCGTCGACGCAGGGCGCGCCGTCGGGGGTCGTGCCGTCCTCGCACTCGACGTCGTCGTCGTCGGTCGTGGCGGCGCCCGTGGTGCGCGCGACCAGGAGGCGGTCGGCGTGCAGGGTGCCGTCCGCGCGGGCCGTGAACTCGGCGGCCACGGGGGCGCCGCGGGCGGCGGCCGCCTGCGCGTCGACGGGGGCGTGGTGGGGCATGCAGGCGCCGAGCGCGAGCAGCGCGGCGACGGAGAGCGAGGGGACCGGTCGATCCATGGTGGCTCCAGGGTGGCCGGGAGTGGCCGTCCCCAGGCGAGATGCAACCGGCGTGCCAGGGCTCGCACGCGGCGCGCACGCGGCTCGCACGCGGCTCGTACGCCCGATCGGACGCAGACGCGCCCGACGCGTCTCCGTCCGAAGCGAAAGATCTCTTTCGCGGCGTGCACGAGGTTCTTCGCTGCCGCGGCCCGTGGCCCCGCCCGCGCCGCGCCGCGGCGGCGTCGTCCCCCTGGCACGCCCGTTGCACTCCCACCGAGCGAACGAAGGAGTCCCCATGCGCCTGCTCCCGCTCCTCGCCCTCGGCTGCGCCGCCGGGCCCGTCGGCCCCCCGGGCGCCGGCTCCGGCACCGTCGCCGGCGCCTACGACGGCCGTCCCTTCGACACCGTCGGCGCCGCCTGGCGCATCGGCCACCCCGACGACCCCGAGCAGACCCTGGTGGTCTACGTCTTCGACCAGCCCGTCGACTGCGCCGACCTCGCCTCCCCCGGCTGGGACACCCGCATCGACGGCGCCCAGTCCGTCGAGATCAAGGTGGTCGGCCTCTCCCCCGGCACCTACCCGGTCACCGCCAGCCGGACGGCCGCCCCCGGCGAGTCCGACGTCAACTACACGCTCACCGCCACCTCCGGCACCCCCGTCGAGGTCTCCGCCGACACGGGCACCGTCGTGCTCGACGCCGTCACCGACGGCGCCGCCGGCACCTTCGACCTCGCCTTCGCCACCGGCGACACCCTCGCCGGAACCTTCGACGCCACCGCCTGCCCCGATGGGAGCGAGCCATGACCCCGATCCCGCTGTTCCTCCTCGCCGCCTGCTCCTCGGGCAAGGGCCCCACCGGCGACACCGCCGCCACCCCGCCGTCCTGCCCCCAGAACGGCACCGTCCCCGCCGACTTCCGCGACGTGGAGCGCGACGCCGAGGGCGTCTCCTACGCCACCTTCGGCGCCTACCCCGACCGCACCCCCGACTTCGCCCGCGCGAGCGGCGTGCTCGGCCTGCTCGAGCAGGTCTGGTCCGCCGGCCTCGGCGCCTGCCCTGACCTCGATCCGGGCGTGCGCACCGCCATCGACGACGCCATCACCGGCCTGAAGACCGCCATCCCGGCCGCCGACCAGGAGCAGAGCGCCTACCTGGCGAACGACATCCACCGCCAGATGGCGCCCTTGTTCGAGACCTTCGCGCCCGACACCCCCGTCGAGATCGTGGAGATGGACGCCCTGTTCCTCCGCATCGGCCTGGACGGCTGGTTCGGCCGCGGCACCGAGTACGACGCCGACCTGCTGCAGATCCAGCAGGACTGGGCGCTGGTGAAGGGCGCGGCCGCCGACCGCGTGCCGACCTGCCACCGCGTCGCGGGGACGGAGTCCGTGGTGGGCGACATCGACGAGACGATCCTCAACCTCGCCGCCAGCCCCGGCGCCGCCGACGTCGACGTCTCGCAGGTCGAGTCCGAGGCCGGCCTGCTCGAGGTCGACATCCTCGAGCTGCTCTTCGACTGCGTCCCGGACGGCCAGCAGCCCGACAGCGGTCTGGGCGCCACCTGCGCCGCCGACGCCGACTGCGGCGACCCGAGCCTGGTCTGCGACCTCGCCAACCGCGGCGGCATCTGCGCGCCCGACCCCGCGTCGACCCGGGTGGGCGAGCCCTGCGTCACCACCGCGGAGTGCGGCGTGTACGGGCGCGACGCCTGCAACAGCGAGGTCGGCGACGACTACCCCGGCGGCTACTGCAGCATGGAGCCCTGCGACGACGTGGCCGTCTGCTCGCCCGGCGCCACCTGCGTGGCCATGCCCTACGAGACGCCCGCGTGCTTCGCCGCCTGCACCGTCGACGCCGACTGCCGCGTCGCCGAGGGCTACGTCTGCCAGCGCTTCCCGACGACGCCGCCCGCCGGCTTCGGCCCCGTCGACCACGCCTGCGCCTTCCCCTGCGCCCGCGACGCCGACTGCACCGCCCCGCTGACCTGCGACGCGGCCAGCGGCAAGTGCGTCCCGTGAACCGCCGCGAGGCCCTGCGCGGGCTCGCAGCGCTGTGCGCGGGCTGCGCGGGTGCGCCGCCGAACGGCAGCGACACGGCCGGGGACTGCGTCGGCCCGTCCTCGGGCGCGACGGCGGGCTTCTGCCTGGTCGACGCGCTGACGGTGCGGGTCCGCGGCGCGGCCGGGCTGGCGCCGGGCGAGGCCGTGCTCGCCGTCGTCGACGACGCCAACGCCGTCATCGTGGCCCGCGACGACCGCGGCTACTACGCCCGCAGCGCCATCTGCACGCACGCCTGCTGCCTCGTCGACCTGTGCGCCGACGCGAGCTGCGCGCAGCTGCTGCCGCCGCCCGACCCGTGCGCCGTCGCCGGCCCGGCCGACCCCACGGCCCTGTGCCCCTGCCACGGCTCCGTCTTCCGCCTGTCCGACGGCGCGCCGGTGGTGGGGCCGGCCACCGCGCCGCTGCCCGCATTCGCCGTCTCGGTCGACACGGGCGACGTGGTGGTCGACACTGGCGCCACCGTGTCCGCCGACGTCCGCACGTCCTGAAGCCCCAGAGGAGCCCCGCGATGCAGTCGTCCGCTGGAAAGGTCGCCGAGGTCACCCTGGCCTTCTGGGTGATGAAGATCTGCGCCACCACCGTCGGCGAGACGGCGGGCGACCTGCTGTCGATGACCCTGGACCTGGGCTACGGCCCGAGCTCGGCGCTGCTGCTCGGCCTGTTCGCCCTGAGCCTGGCCCTGCAGCTGCGCGCCCGCGCCTTCCACCCGCTCCTGTACTGGACGGTGATCCTCACCACGAGCACGGCGGGGACGACCCTCTCCGACTTCCTCGATCGCTCGGTGGGGCTCGGCTACCTCACCGGCGCCGCGCTGCTCGCGTCGCTGCTCGTCGTCGTCCTGCTCGCCTGGCGGTGGACGCTCGGCGGCCTCGCCGTCGACAACGTCCGCAGCGTGCGCGCCGAGAGCTTCTACTGGACGGCCATCCTCGTCTCGAACACCCTCGGGACGGCCCTCGGCGACTACCTCGCCGACGATCTCCAGCTCGGCTTCGCTGCCGGGACCGGCCTCATCGGCACAGCCATCGCCGTCACCGCGCTGCTGGCGCTGACCACCCGCACCTCGCGCGTCGCGCTGTTCTGGATCGCCTTCGTGCTGACGCGCCCGTTCGGCGCGACCTTCGGCGACCTGATGACCAAGCCCGTCGCCGCGGGCGGCCTGGCCCTCGGCACCGCCGGCTCGACCGCCGTGCTGCTGGGCCTGCTGCTGGCCGTGATGGCCGCCACCTACCTCCGGCCCGCTCAGCCCCGGCCGCAGTAGGCGCGCACCATGTCGAGCAGCCGGTCCACGTCGACCGGCTTGGTCAGCGCCGCCGCCACGCCGAGGTCGGCGGCGCTCCCCTCGAGGTCGGCCACTCCCGACAGAAGCACCACGGGCACCTCGGTCAGCTGGTCGTCGCGCATGGCGCGCACCAGGCCCCAGCCGTCGAGGCGCGGCATCATCAGGTCCAGCAGCACCACGCAGGGCCGCAGCCCCTCCCGCATGAGCTCCAGCGCCTCGAGGCCGTCGCGGGCCGTGCGGACGGGGAGGCCCTCCATCTCGAGGAGCATCGCGAGGATGCCGCGCGCGTCCGCCTCGTCGTCGACGACGAGCACCGGGTGGTCCGGCGTCTTCGCGAGCGGCGCGCCGCCCCCGGTCGAGGCGGGCGCCATCCACAGGCGCACGCTCATCCGAGCCGCTCGACCTCGAGCGAGGGCAGCAGCACCGTGACGGTGGTGCCCTCATCGCCCGTGTCGATGCCGATCTCGCCCCCGAGCGCGCGAGCCAGGTCCTGGGCCAGCGACAGCCCCAGCCCGAGGCCCGGCTGGTGGGCCTGCGGCGGGAGGTCCGCCCCGAACGCGCCCACCGCGCCCTCGCGCGCCGCCTCGGGCAGCCCGGGGCCCGTGTCGCGCACGCGGATGCAGTGCCGGCCCTCCTGCTCGCTCAACCCCACCTCCACACCGCCCTGTGCCGTGAACTTTACCGCGTTCCGCACCAGGTTCGACAGGATCAGGTGCACCAGATCGGGGTCGCTCCGCAGGGGGCCCACCCCCTCGGCCACGTCGACCGACAGCGTCAGCCCCTTCTCCTCGGCGGTGGCCGCCTCCTGGTCGACGACGGTGCGCATCAGCGCCGCGGCGTCGAACGGCACGGCGGTGAACGCGATCTGGTGGCCTTCGAGCCGCGCCTTCTGCAGCAGCGACTCGACGAGCGCCCGCATCCGCGCGAGGCTCGCCCGCAGCCGCTCCAGCATCCGCTCGCGCACCTCGGCGTCGCCGCGCTCGATCACCGCGAGCTGCAGCCCGATGGCGTGCAGCGGCGAGCGGAGCTCGTGCGAGACGGCGCGCAGGAAGCTCGACTTCAGCTGGCTCGACCGCTCGGCCAGCCGCCGCGCGACGCCGAGCTGCCGTGCGAGCTCCTCGAGGTCGGTGGAGCGGCTCTCGAGCTGGTCCTGCAGGAAGCGGCGCACGCGGGTGAGCTGCACGAGGTTGTCGACCCGGACCCGCAGCTCCTGGGGCAGGAACGGCTTCTGCAGCCAGTCCTGCGCCCCCGACCGCAGCAGCTCGACCCGCAGGCTCTCGTCGGCGCGGGCGGTGAGCAGGACGATCGGGACGCCGTCGAGCGCGGCGTCGCGCCGGACCCGCCGGACGAGCTCCTCGCCCGGCACCGTCATCATCAGGTCGCTCACGATCACGTCCGGGCGCACGGCCGAGGCCCGATCCGCGCCCTCGTCGCCGTCGGCGGCGGTGAAGACCTGGTAGTCGGGCTCCAGGACCCGCCGGATGAAGGTGCGCAGGTCGCGGTTGTCCTCGACGACCAGCGCCACCGGCCGATCCGACGCGGTGCGCTCCTCCTCGAGGCCCGGGTGCTCGCTCTCGCTGCGGACCAGCGGCGGCTCGGGCTCGGGCTCGGGCCCTGGATCCGGGGCGACGACCGCCGGCGAGGGCGCGTGCCGGTCGAGGGGCAGGGCGATGCGCACCGCCAGGCCGCCCTCGGCGGCGTCACCCAGCGCGACGGTGCCGCCGTGGAGCGCCACCACATCGCGCACGATGGGCAGGCCGAGCCCGGTGCTGCCGAACCGCCCCACGGGCCCCTCGCCGAGCGTGCGGAAGCGCTCGAACGCGGCGTCGCGCTGCCCGACCGGGATCCCGGGCCCGCTGTCCCCGATCTCGAGGTGGGCCTGCGCGGCGTCCGCCGACAGCGCGACCCGGACCCGCCCGCCCTTCGGCGCGAACTTGAACGCGTTCGACAGGACGTTGAGCACGGCGCGGCGGACGCGATCGGCGTCGACGACCGCCCACACCGGGCCGGGCGCCGCCACCTCGAGCCGGATCCGCCGCTCGCGCGCCAGCCCGTCGAAGTTCGAGGCGGCGGTGCGCACCAGGCGGGCGAGGTCGGTGCGGGCCTCGCGCAGCCGCACCTCGCCCGCCTCGATCTGCGCCACGTCGAGCAGGTCGTTGACCCGGTCGAGGAGCAGGCGCGCGTTGCGGGCGGCGACCTCGACGTCGCGCCGGGCCTCGGGCGGCAGGGCGTCGCCCATCCGGTCGAGCTCGTCGAGCGGGCCGAGCACGAGGGCCAGCGGCGTGCGCAGCTCGTGGCTCACGTTGGCGAAGAACTGCGTCTTGAGGCGGTCGACCTCGGTGGCGCGCTCGTAGAGCCGCTCGAGGTCGTGCATCGCCGTCTGCAGGTGCAGCCCGCGCTCGTGGGCGGCGTTGGCCCCGCGCGCCAGCGCCACCGCCTGCGGGATCAGCGGCGGCAGCAGGAAGGCCGTGGCGACCGACGCGAGCGCGGTGATCAAGCGCATGAAGCCGTCCGTCCAGTAGTTCGGGTGCCAGATGACCCACACGTCCATGAAGTGGGTGAACCCGCAGGTGATGATGAACACGCCGAACGCGAGGTACACCCTTCGGAACGGGATGTCGCGGATCTGGTGCACCAGCAGCGCGAGCGTCGCGGAGATCGCGACGTACGCGAGGCCGATGGACAGGTTGGTCAGCACCTGCAGCCAGAGCAGGCCGGGGGTCCACAGCCAGCAGTGGCCGTGCGGCATGAACCCGGTGGACGTGAACCAGGCGGAGAAGGTCTCGGACATCGGGGGGGCGCCTCGCGGGGCCCCGTATCTCGTCAGCCCCGGAGCAGGGCGTTGGCCGCGGCTTCGGCCGTGGCGAACGCGGCCTGGAAGTTGAGCCCGCCGATCGGCCCGGTCAGGTCGAGCAGCTCCCCGACGACCGAGAGCCCGGGGCGGCCGCCCACGGCCAGCGTGCGCCGGTCCACGGCGTCGAGCGCGAGCCCGCCGGCGGTCACCTCGGCCTCGTCCCACCCGAGCGTCCCGTCCACCGGCACCCGCAGCCCCTTGAGCGCGTCCACGAGCTTGTTCCGCTTCGCCCGATCGACGGCGTACGGCAGCGGGTTGTCGTCGTCGATGCCAGCCTGGGCGGCCGCGGCGGCGAGGAGCCGCCCCGGCAATCCCTCGCCGAGGAGGCGCGCGAGCCGCGGCCCGCCGGGGCGCCCCGCCGCGGCGTGCAGCTCGGCGCGCAGGGCGTCCTCGGGCCGGCGCGGGAGCAGGTCGATCGCCACCGTCCACGCGCCGCCCCGCGCGACGGGCGCGGAGAGGTCCATCGCGCCGGGCCCCGACAGCCCCTTGTGCGTGAAGAGCACGGGCCGCGCCTGCCGCGCGACGATGCGCCCGCTCCCGTCGAGCAGGCGCGCCTCGGTCTCCTGCAGCGAGACGCCGGCCAGCGCCTGCACCCAGCCCGCCGGGCTCCGCAGCGGGACCAGCGCCGGCACGGGCGCCACCACGGGCAGGTCGAGCGCCCGCAGCCACGGGTAGCCGTCGCCCGTGCAGCCCGTCTTCGGGTAGCTCGCCCCGCCGACCGACAGCACCACCGCGCGGCAGCGGAGCGGCTGCTGGCCGTGGACCCACCACCCGTCGGCGCCGGGCTCGATCCCGGCGACGGGGGCCGCAGCCGCAGCGCCACGCCGGCGTCGAGGGCGGCGCGGAGCAGCGCGTCGCGGACGTCGCGGGCGCGCTGCGAGCGGGGAACACCTTCTCGAGGTGCGGCTCCTCGACGGTGGGCACCCCGAGGGCGTGGAAGCGCGCCTGCACCGCGGCCGGCGGCAGCGCCCGCATCGACGGCTGCACGAAGCGCCGCCCCTCGCCGAACAGCGCGGCCGCGGGCTCGGGCCCGAGCGTGGTGGTGAGGTTGCAGCGCGTGCCGCCGCTCGCGAGGATCTTCGTCCCCGCCCGCGCCGTCTTCTCGAGCAGCACCACGCGGCGCCCGCCGCGGGCCAGCCGCTCGGCGGCCCACAGCCCCGCAGCCCCCGCGCCCACCACGACGACGTCGACCTCGGCGCTCACCGGGCGTTCAGCGCGTCCACGACGGCCACCACGTCGCCCACGTCGTAGAAGTCGACCGCGATCCAGTTCACGCGGTCGCCCGTCTCGGCCTCGCAGCGGTCGACGTGGTCGCGGATCACCGCCTCCGGGTTGGCCTCGGCCGCGAGCGCGTCGCTCGCGAGCCCCACCGTCAGGAAGTGGTTCACCAGGAAGATGGGGTTGGCGCGGTCGCCGCGGAGCGCGGCGCAGTCGAAGTCGTCGACCGACTGCGAGGAGTAGTCGTTGTCCCACGCGAGGTCGTAG
This sequence comes from Myxococcota bacterium, assembly GCA_041389545.1. GTDB lineage: Bacteria > Myxococcota_A > UBA796 > UBA796 > JACKER01. The sequence goes on from JAWKRQ010000011.1 coordinate 104,272, forward strand.
GCCGCCGGGTACCAGGCGGGCGCGCCCGGCTGCGCCTTCTCGTGGGTGACGAGCAGCTGCGTGCCCGCGTCGACCAGCGCCCCGAGCGTGGGCCACGGCTCGCCCGCCGCCGGCGGCACGATCAGCCGGTCCACGAGCCCCGCGGCCTCGAACGCCGCGACGATGGGCGCCGCCTCGGTCTCGTCCTGGATCACGAACACGAACACGTCGCTCGGGTGCTGGTCGAGCAGGGCGGTGAAGCGGTCGAGCGCCTCGGGGAGGGGCTCGCTGCCGAGCGAGCAGTCGGCGTGGCACAGGGTGGTGACGTCGCCCTCGAGGTACACGTCGAGCATGAAGCCGCGGATGCCGTCGGCCACCTGCTGCTCGTAGCCGTGGTGCTGGTTCGGGTAGTCCCAGCCCTCGTCCTCGACGTTCATCGCGTTGTGGGCGACGGCGAGGACCACCTCGTCGAGCTGGCGGTCGCACAGCGCGGCGCTCCCGTTGCAGGCGCGCGGTGCGGCCGCCGTGGCGGTGTCGCCCCCGTCGGGGCCGGAGCAGGCGAGCAGGGCCGTCAGCAGGACCACGGGACCTCCAGCGAACGGGTCAGGATAGCGCGGTGCGAGATACACGGGGTGCCGGAGGGACGATGCGCTGGTGGACGCTGGTTTCCGTGGGGCTGCTCGGGCTCGCGGGCTGTACCGACCCGAAGTCGATGAAGGACCTCAAGAAGCTGCTCCCGGAGGTCACCTTCCAGGACCTCAAGGTCGATCACATCGACTTCCAGGGGCTCGACGCGAAGATCGTCCTCGACGTGAAGAACCCGTACCCCGTGGGCCTCGACCTGTCCGAGGCGAGCTGGAAGCTCGGGCTGTCGGGCTCGCCGTTCCTCGACGGCACCAACGACAAGGGCCTGTCGGTCGAGGCCAACGACACGGGCAAGCTCCGGCTGCCCTTCAGCCTGCAGTTCGAGGACGCGTTCCGGGTCGTGACGCAGTCGCAGGGCCTCGAGCAGCTGCCCTACACCTTCGACGCCGACCTCGGCTTCGACACGCCCATCGGCAACGTGAACATCCCGTTCGCCCACCAGGGCGACCTGCCCGCGCTGCACGTGCCGAAGGTGTCGCTCACGTCGCTGCGGGTCGGCGGCATCGACCTCGCGCACCAGACGGCCTCGGTCGAGGTCGGCCTGAAGCTGCAGAGCGACCAGCCCTCCGCGCTGAGCTTCGACACCTTCGGCTACGACCTGCTGCTCGCCGGCAAGCACGTGGCGGACGGGCAGACGAAGATCGGCGCCGTCGAGGGGGTCAAGGAGGTCACGCTCCCCGTCGACATCAAGCTCCTCGAGGTCGGCTCCGCCATCGTGAACATCCTGCAGAGCCACGATCCGGTGAACGTGCGGCTCAAGGCCGACGCCCAGGTGGGGACGCCGTTCGGCGCGGTGCCGTTCGCGGTCGACCAGACGGCGAGCCTCACGCCGCGCTAGCGCCGCCTACTGCGGGCGCTGGAGCTCCGGATCGGTGCCCATCCACACCGTCGCCGTGACCTCCGGGGTCCGCGCGGCGAGGTCCCGCGGGGACGGCCCGGGGGTCCGGTGGGGCGCGAGGGCGTCGAGCAGCGCGTCGCAGTCCGGCGGCCGCTGCGCCGGATCGGGGCGGAGGAGCTGCTCGATGGTCCGCGCGAGCCCGGTCGGGACGCGCGGGTTGAGCAGCTGCACCTCGGCGTGCCGCCCCAGCTGCACGAGCTTGCGGGTCTCGCCCGGGGTCGCGCCGCGGAACGCCGGCGTGCCGCAGGCGAGCTCGAAGAGCAGGCAGCCGAGCGAGAACAGGTCGGCGCGCGGCCCGACGTCGCGGCCGGCGGCGCGCTCCGGCGCGACGTAGCCGAGGCAGTCGTCGTCGACGGGGGACGGCGTCGGCCCGAGCGCGCCGAAGCCGCCGATCTTCGCGACGGGCCGCGTCCCCCGCTCCACGAGGACGCACGCGGGCGACAGGTCCCCGTGCACGTAGCCGGCGCGGTGCGCCGCCCGGAGGCCCCGCGCCAGGCCGCGGACCAGGTCGAGCCAGTCGGACTGCACGTGCTCGCCGGCGGCCATCCACTCCCGCAGCGGCACGCCGTCCACGTGCTCGAGCACCAGGCCCACCTCGCGGCAGGTGGTGAGCACGTCGGTCACGCGCACGAGGTGCGGGTGGTTCAGCTGCGCCTGGATGCGGCCCTCCCGCAGCAGGCGCGCGTGGCGCGGCTGGTCCTCGGGGCCGAGGAACTTCAGCGTGTGCAGCGACTGCAGCGTGCGGTGGCGGACGCGGTAGGCGACGGTGGCCCGCCCGCGGCCGATGACGGCCTCGATGGCGTAGCGGCGGTGGAACGGCTCGGTTTCGTCGTCGTCGTAGCGCTGCAGGCGCCAGCGGGCGACGGCGTGGGTCAGGGTGCGCCACACCCGCTGCGGGTGCATGTCCTCCTTCGGCACGTAGTCCTGGGCGCCGGCCTCGATGGCGTGCAGGCCGACGGCGTCGTCCATCCCCGTCACCACGACGATGGGGAGGTCGATGCCGAGCTCCAGGACCCGCTCCACCGAGGCCGTCCCCCGCAGCCCGTCGAGGTTCAGGTCGAGCAGGACGATGTCGGAGCCGTGCAGCTCGACGGCGTCCCGGATCGCGGCGATCGAGGAGACCTGGTGGATGGTCACGTCGCCGCGCCGGGCGAGGCACCGGCGCACCATCTCCTGGTCGATCTCGTCGTCGTCGACGTGCAGGATCCGCAGGGTGTCGATGCGCTGGGGCATGCGCTCCTCGGAGGCGGGAAGGGTTCGGCCGCTACAGCGGCGGTGCGACGGGACACAGCGAGAAGGTCTTCGGCAGGCGGATCTCCACCGTGGTCCCGCGGCCACCGGCGCCGACGACCTCGGCGCTGCCGCCGAGCACCTCGACCTGGCGGCGGACGAGCGCGAGGCCCATCCCGCTGCCCGGCGCGGCCGAGCGGCCGAGGCGGGTGAACATCTGGAAGACGCTCTCCGTGCTCTCGGCCGGGATCCCCGGCCCGTCGTCGGCGACCCGGATCCGCCAGCTGTCGCCGTCGGCGGCGGCCTCGACCCGGGTGACGCCGCTCGGGTGGTCGTGGTGGACCCGCGCGTTCTGCAGCAGGTTGGTCATCACCATCTCGAGCGCGGGGCGCTGGGTCTGCAGGACGGCGTCGCCGGCGTAGTCGAGCGTGAACGCTTCGCCGTAGCCGACCTCGGTGCCGACCTGGCGCACGAGCTCGCCGAGGTCGACGGGCTCGACCGGGATCTCCACGCGGCCGATGCGGCTGTGGCCGAGCAGCGCCGCCAGCAGCCGGTCCATCCGGCCCACCCGCGCCCGGAGCTCGGCCACGAGCTTCATGGCCTCGGCCGACAGCTCGTCGCCGTGGTCCTCCTCGAGCCAGCCCACCAGGTTCGCGATGGAGCGCAGCGGGCTATTGAGGTCGTGCGACGCGGCGTAGACGAAGTGCGACAGGTCGCTCGTGCGCTGGTCGAGGGCGGCGTTGCGCTCGGCGATGCGCTCCTCGAGCTCGGCGACGGTCGCGGCGCGCGCCTGCTCGGCCGCCTCGCGTGCGGCGGACGTCCGGGCGTGCTCGCGCGCGGCGGCGGCCTGGGCGGCGAGGCCCGCCACCAGCAGCACGTGGAGCGACAGGGCGGCGAGGAGCGCCGGACGGTCGCCGTCCGCCCAGGTCAGCGCAGCGAGCAGCACGCCGAGCCCGAGCGCGCCCCACCACGACCAGCGCGCCTGCCACGTCACGCGGCGCCCGCGCGCTGCGGCAGCTCCACCAGCTCGGCGAAGCTGCGGATGCGCTCGACGATGGCGCGCATCCCGTCGGCGCCGCTCTGCTTCACCACGAACGCGTTGGCGTGCAGGCGGTAGGCGGCGTCGACGTCGCTCGGGTCGTCCGACGAGGTGAGCATGAACACGCAGGTGTGGGTGAGCGCGGGATCCGCGCGCAGCTGCCGCAGCGTCTCGAGCCCGCCCATGCCGGGCATCCGGATGTCGAGGAGCACGAGCTTCGGGGCGGCGAGGCCGCGGACGAGGGCCAGCGCCTCTTCGCCGGACGCGGCCACCGTCACGCGGTTCGGCCAGCCGCACCGCCTCGCGGCGCGCTGGAAGGCCATCACGTCGATCGGGTCGTCGTCGACCACGAGGATGTTGAGGAACTCAGCACGCATTCCCGAACTCCTGGGTCCAGGTCCGTTCGGTGCGTTGGGGGTGTCTCTGGTTACCGGCGGTTACACTGCGCGCTGCGCCGGACGCCGGCGGCCGAGGTAGTGCCCGGATGCAGCGTGCCCCCCAGCGCCGCCTGCGCCTGACCGACGGCGCCGTCGACCTCGTGACCGGCGCCGTGCTGCGCGCGCGCGCCGACCGGCTCACGCCGCGCGAGTCCGAGCTGCTGGCCTACCTCGCCCAGCGCCCCCGCCAGACGGTGAACCGCGACGTGTTGCTGCGCGACGTCTTCCGGGTGCGCAACCCCGTCAGCCGCGCCGTGGACATCACCGTGTCGCGGCTGCGGGCGAAGATCGAGCGCGATCCCTCCCATCCGGTGCACCTGGTGGCGGTGTTCGGCGACGGGTACCGGTTCGAGCCCGGCGCGGGGGTCGATCCCGTCGAGCGGATCGGCGTCCCCGCCGAGCGCACCCCGCTGTGGGGCCGCGACACCGCCGTCACCGCGGGCCTCGCCGCCACCCGGGCGCACCGGTGCGTCGTGCTGACGGGCCCGGGCGGCGTCGGCAAGACGCGGATCGCCGCGCGGGTCGCCGCCGGGGTGGAGGCGTCGCTGGTGCTGTTCGTGCCGCTCGGCGACGTGCGGTCCGCGCCCGCGGCCGTCGCGCGGGTGGTCGAGGCGCTGGGCGAGCCCACGGGCGGCTCGGCTCAGGCGGCGAGCGAGCAGGTCGCGCGCCTCCTCGACGCCCGCGGCGACGTGCTGCTCGTGCTCGACGAGGTGGAGCACCTGGCCGGGCCCCTGGGCGAGCAGGTCACGGCCTGGCTCGCCGCGGCCCCGGGCCTGCGTGTGCTCGCCACCGGCCGGGTCCCGCTGGCCGTGCCCGACGCCCACGCCGTGCCCGTGGCGTGCTTGTCGCCGGAGGCCGCGGTGGCGCTGTTCCGCGGGATCGCCGGCGGGACGGGCGAGGACCCGGCGCTGGTCGAGCTCGTGGCCCGGCTCGACCACCTGCCGCTGGCCATCGAGCTCGCCGCCGCGCGGGCCAGCCTGCTGAGCCCGGCCCAGATGCTCGCCCGCCTCGACCAGCGGCTGCGGCTGCGCGCGGGCGGGCGCGACCGGGTGGCGCGGCACACCAGCCTGCGCGCCGCGCTCGACTGGTCCTGGGAGCTGCTCGCGCCCGACGATCGCGACGCCCTGGCCCGGCTGTCGGTGTTCCCGGCGCGGTTCGGCCCCGAGGCGGCGGCCGCGGTGATCGACGACGCGCCGGCCCACCTCGAGCGGCTGGTCCACGCGTCGCTGGTCCAGGCCGTCGACGGCGGCTGGACCCTGCTCGAGTCGGTGCGCGCCCACGCTGCCGAGCGCGCCGAGGCCCTCGGCGTGCGCGTCGCCGCCGAGCGTGCCCACGCGCGCCACCACCGCGACTGGCTGATGGCCGTGTTCCCGCCCGGCGTCGACCAGGACCACGGCCTCCTCGACCGGATCGTCGCCGAGCTGCCCCACCTGCTCGCGGCGGCCGACCGCATGGCGGCGGCGGGGGAGGCCGGGCTCGCCGTCGACATCGCCGTCCAGCTCGGCGAGACCTTCCAGGTGCGCGGGCCGGTGGAGCCCTACCTCGACGTCCTCGACCGGGTCGTCCCGCTGGCGTCGGGGCACCCGCGCGCGCACCGGCTGCTCGTGAGCCGGGCGATGACCCGCAACCTCGTCGGGCGCTGGGCGGAGGGCGAGGCCGACCTGCGGGCGGCGCTCGACGTGGCGCCCGACGACGCCGAGCGCGCCAGCGTCGAGGTCAGCCTCGCCGTGCTCGCGGGCAACCAGGGGCGGGTCCACGAGGCGCGGGCGGCGCTCGAGGCGGCGATCCCGCGGCTCACACCGTTCCACGCCACGGGTGCGAGGTCCACCCTCGGCACGCTGCGGGTCATCTGCCACGACGTGGGCCCCGAGACCGAGGCGCTGCTGCGCGAGGCCCTCGCCGAGGCCGAGGCGCGCGGGTGGTCGCGGATGATCGCCGGCACCCGCAGCAACCTGGGCATCCTGCTGCTCGACGCCGGGCGCCCCGACGAGGCGCTGGAGGCGCTCGAGCGCGCCGTGGCGGAGCACCGCGGGCTCGGGAACCTGCGCCGGCTGGTCTCGGTGCTGGTGGCGCTCGCCCAGGTCCGCATGGCCCGCGGCGCGTTCGACGCCGCCGACGAGGCGCTGGCCGAGGCGGAGGCCCTCGGGCGGCGGTTCGGGCACCGGCGCTACCACGGCCTGGCGATCGTCCACCGCTGCGCGCTGCAGCTCGCGCTCGACGACCCCGAGGAGGGGCTGCGGCGGCTCGACGAGGCGCACGCGCTGATCGTCGCCCCGGCCGGCGAGGCGTTCCAGGTCTACGTGGAGGTGGTCCGCGCGGCGCTGCTCGCGGCGCGCGACCAGGTGGCCGCGGCGGCGGCGATCCTCCAGCACCTCCGCGGGGTGTACGCGGACGCGTCCGAGATCTCCGACGGCAGCCTGGTCGCGGCGGTGGACGGGCACGTCGCCTGGGCGGAGCTGCGGGCGGCGCGCGACGACGCGCAGCGGCGGGCGGCGGCGGATCGCGTGGCCGCCGCGCGCGCCCACACCGATCGGGTCGGCATGGCGGCGTTCCTGCTGTCCCGGCTCCCCGCGGGCGATCTCGCGCGGTGACCGCGGCGGTGCCGACGGTTACGGGGACGCCCCTGCGCCTGTCCGCCGCTCGGTATCACTCGCTTCAAAAATGATTGAAGCTCGGGGCGGGTGGCGATAGGGACGGGGCAGGAGGCGCAGATGCCACTCGACTCCGCCCTGGCGCAGGGCGCGGAGCCGGTCCACGCCCTGGAGGGCGGCCCCGCCGTCCGCTACCGCCCCGCCGGCCTGCGCGCCGGCGCTCCGCTGGCGCGGATCGACGGCCCCGAGCGGGCGCTCGCGCTGGTGGCGCCGGAGCTGCTGGCCGCCGAGGCCGAGCTGCGCGCGCTGGTCCACAGCGACGTCGCGGCGATCCCGCAGATCGCGCGCTACCTCGTCGACGCCGGCGGCAAGCGCCTGCGCCCGGCGCTGGCCGGCCTCGGGGGCCGCGCGCTCGGCATCGCGCCGTCGCCGCGGCTGATGTGCGTGGGCGAGCTGCTGCACCTCGGCTCGCTGCTCCACGACGACGTGGTCGACGACAGCGACCTGCGCCGCGACCGGCCCACCGCCCACCGCGTCTACAGCAACGCCGTCACCGTGCTCACGGGCGACTTCTGCCTCGCGCGGGCCGTGCTGCTCGCGTCCGAGGCGGGCGGCCCGGCCGCGGTCCACGCGCTCGGCGAGGTCGTCACCGAGATGGCCGAGGGCGAGGTGCTGCAGCTGCAGCGCGCCGGCGACCTCGGCTGCACCGTCGAGCAGTACCTCGACGTGGTGGCGCGCAAATCCGCCGCGCTCATCGCCTGGTGCTGCCGCGCCGAGGCGCTCCGGATCGGCGACGATCGCGCCGACCGCGCGCTCGAGCGCTTCGGCCGCCAGGTCGGCATCGCCTTCCAGATCACCGACGACGTGCTCGACTACGCCCCGGGCACCGGCAAGCCCCGCGGCGCCGACCTGCGCGAGCGCAAGGTCACGCTGCCGCTGATCCGCGCCATGGAGCGCCTGCCCGGCCTGCGCGACGAGCTCGCCGAGGGGCCGCCGCCGCCCGAGCGGGTCGAGGCCTGGCTCGACGCCGTGACCGCGACCGACGCGCTGCAGCTCGCCCTCGACGAGGCGCGCGACCGCGTGGCCGACGCCCTCGACACGCTCGACGCCCTGCCCGACGGCCCGGGCCGCGACGGGCTGCGCGCCCTGGCCCGCCACCTGGTCGAGCGGGTCCGGTGAGCGGGCGCCGCCGGATCGTGGTCGGCGTCACCGGGGCCTCTGGCGCGCCGTACGCGAAGCGGGTGCTCGACTTCCTCCGCGACGAGGCCGAGGCGCTCGACCTCGACGTGCACCTCGTGTTCACGAAGTACGGGCGGCTCGTGTGGGGCGACGAGGTCGGCACCGACCCGGCCGACTACCCGTTCCCGTTCCACGCGCCGGGCGACATGACGGCGCCGTTCGCCTCGGGCTCGGCCGGGTTCGACGCGATGGTGGTGATCCCGTGCTCGGTGGCCACCGTCGCGCGGATCGCGACGGGCGTGTCGTCCGACCTCGTGTCGCGCGCGGCCGACGTGATGCTCAAGGAGCGGCGCCGGCTGGTGCTCGTCGTGCGGGAGAGCCCGCTGAACCTCGTCCACCTCCGCAACCTGGTGACCGTCACCGAGGCGGGGGCCACCGTGATGCCGGCCAGCCCGAGCTTCTACTCGGCGCCGTCCACCCTCGAGGCGGTGCTCGACACCGTCACCGCCCGGGTCCTCGACCAGATCGGGATCGACAACGATCGGATGCGCCGGTGGACCGGCGCCTTCGTGGGCCACAGGAGCCAGTCATGAGCGTCGCCTTCGACCAACGCACCCCCGCGCCGGCCCCGCTGTCGCGGATCACCCGCCGCGCGGCCGATCGCGCCGGGCTGGGCGACCTCGCCGACAAGGTGGAGGCCGGCGAGCGCCTGACCGCCGCCGACGGCCTGCGCCTGTTCGAGTCCGACGCGCTCACCGCCATCGGCGCGCTGGCGAACCACGTCCGCGAGGCGCGCCACGGCGACCTCACGTGGTTCAACCGCAACCTGCACATCAACGCCACCAACGTCTGCGAGGCGAGCTGCATCTTCTGCAGCTTCTCGCGCCTGAAGACGGGCGACCCGGCGGCGTACACGATGACGCTCGACGAGGCCGTCGGCCGGCTGCGGGCCCTGCGCGGGCAGTTCGTCACCGAGGTGCACACCGTCAACGGGCTCAACCCCGACCTGCCGTGGCACTACTACACCGACTTCCTGCGCGCGCTCGTCGCCGAGCGGCCCGACCTGCACGTGAAGGGCTTCACGGCCGTCGAGGTGCACTACTTCGCGCAGAAGTACGGCAAGACCTACGCCGAAGTGCTCACCGAGCTGCGCGAGGCCGGCCTCGGCAGCCTGCCGGGCGGCGGGGCCGAGATCTTCGCCGAGCGCGCCCGCAAGAAGCTGTGCGACGACAAGGTCGACACCGAGGGCTGGCTCGAGGTGCACCGCACGGCCCACCGGCTCGGCATGCGGTCCAACGCGACGATGCTGTTCGGCTCGATCGAGCGGCTCGACGAGCGGGTCGACCACCTGCTGCGCCTGCGCGAGCTGCAGGACGAGACCGGCGGGTTCCAGACGTTCATCCCGCTGAAGTTCCACAACGAGAACAACCGGCTGCGCAAGCTCACCTCGCCGACCGACGCCGACTGCCTCAAGACGCTCGCCGTCTCCCGGCTGGTGCTCGACAACTTCGACCACATCAAGGCCTACTGGCCGATGCTCGGCGTCGCCGTGGCGCAGCTGTCGCTCGCCTTCGGGGTCGACGACCTCGACGGCACCGTGCGCGAGGAGCGCATCTACCACATGGCCGGCGCGAAGACGCCCCAGGAGCTGACCCGCGCCGAGCTCATGGCCCTCATCCGCCGCGCCGGCCGGGTGCCGGTCGAGCGGGACACCCTGTACCGGACGGTCGCCGACACCCGCGCCGACGCCGCCGCGGAGGCCTGAGATGGCGCGCATCGGGACCGTCGGCTACCTCAACGCCCGGCCGCTGACCGACCGGGTCGACATCGACCGCCACACGCTGCTGCTGGCCCACCCGGCCGAGGTCTCGCGCCTGCTGCGCGACGGCGAGGTCGACGTGGCGCTGGTGCCCGTCGCCGCAGCGCTCGACGACCCGGACTACCGCGTGGTGCCCGGCTGGTGCATCGGCGCCGAGGGGCCCGTCGCGTCGGTGCTGCTGGTGGCCGAGACCGAGCCCGAGCAGTGGACGAAGGTGGTGCTCGACGGCGTGAGCCGCACCTCGGTGGTGTTGGCGCAGCTGCTGCTGAAGCACGGCCCGCTGGCCGCGCGGGTCCGCCCGGACCTGGTGATCGAGCGGGTGGCGCCGAACCAGGCCGTGCTGCAGGCGAAGAAGGGCACGGCCGCCGTCATGATCGGCGACGCCGCCCGCGCCCTGCCCGACCGGCTCGGGGTGCGCCTCGATCTGGCGGAGCTGTGGACGCAGTGGACGGGCCTGCCGTTCGTGTTCGCGGTGTGGGCGGGCCGCGCCGACCTCGATCCGGCCGTGGTCGAGGACCTGATCGTGGCCGGGCGCCGCGGCGTGGCCGGCATCGACGACAAGTACGCCGGCGCCGACCTGCGCTACCTCACGCAGAACCTGCGCTACCCCCTCGACGACGCCGCGCTGACCGGCCTGCGCCGGTTCGGGGCGCTGGCCCACCAGGCCGGGCTCGTGCCCCGCGCCGACCTCGAGCTGTACGCGCCGGTCTCGCCGCCGCGGCCCGCCGGGCTCGACGCGCTGCTGGCGCGGGCGCTGGAGGGCTCGGCCCTGCCGGTGGGCGACCTGCTCACCCTGCTGCGCCACGCGCCCGTGGCCGAGCTCGCGGCCGCCGCCGAGCTGCGCCGGCTGGAGCTGCACCCGGGCGACGCCGTGGGGCTGCTGCGCGAGGCCGTGCTGCCGGCGGAGGCGCCGGTGGCGTCGCTCGCCGAGGCGGTGCGGCTCGGCGCCACGCGGATCCGCCTCGAGGGCCCGGTCGACGCCGCGCGCGTGGCCGAGGTGGCGGCGGCGTGCCCCGGCTGCGCCCTCGCGGTGGACGCGATGCCCGAGGATCCCGCGGCGCTCGCGGCGGCCGGGCTCACCGACGTGATCGAGCCCGTGGGCAGCCTCGCCGACCGGGTGCGCGGCGAGGCCGGCCCCGCGGCGGCCTGGCTGCACGGCGCGAGCCTCGCGGCCGGGGCCGGGCTGCGCCTCGAGGCCACCGTGGCGCTCGGGCGCGGCGAGAGCGAGGAGGAGCTGGCGGCGCACCTGCTGCGGCTGCGCGAGCTGCCGGGGCTGCACGCCGTGCGCGTGTGGGCCGCGGCGGCGCCCGGCCCGTTCGGCAGCGTCGCCAACACCGCCACCGACGTGGTGCGGGTCACGGCGCTGGCGCGGCTCGTGCTGCCCGGCGCGGTCCACGTCGAGGCGGCGCCGGAGTCGGAGGGTCTCGGCATGATGCAGGTGGCGCTGCGGGCCGGCGCCGACCACGCCGGCGTGGTGCGGGTCGGGGCGACCGAGGCGGCCGAGGAGGGCCGCCGGACGCTGCTCGTGCGCGAGCCTCGCGACGTGGGTCTGCAGCTGGGCGGCTGACCTCGTCGGCGGGGCGGTTGTCGGTGCGCTGGCGCGCGGGCGGGGCCGGCTGGCGCGCCGCCACGAGCGCGAAGCGCGTCGAGACGTGCGACACGTCGCTCGCCGGCTCGGGCGGGCGCTCCCCCGCGACGAGCGCGCCCACGGCGGCGCGCGCGTCGGGCCACCAGCGGCGCCGCGGCGCGACGATCGCGTCGAGCACGCCGCGGGCCTCCTCGGTGCGGCCGCAGCGGGCCAGGGCGGCCGCGCGCAGCAGCGCGACCTGCGCGGCGTAGTCGGCGTGGGTCAGCGCGCGCGCCGCCAGGGCGTCGAGCAGGGCGAGCGTGCGGTCGGCGGTGCCCTGCGCGACGCGGCCCAGCCGAGCACCATCGGCAGCCCGATCGACGACTCGCCGAGCCGGGTGCGCCATGCGGACGGCCTCGGCGGCGACCACGGCCTCGTCGACCCGCCCGGCGAGCAGCGCCTGGCTGGCCCGCGCGAGGCCCACTGTAGTGGCGGTGGCCCAGCAGGTCCACCAGGGTGAGCTCCTGCGCGGCCTCCTCGAGCCGCCCCGCGGCCTGCAGCACGGCGACGCGGCTCAGCTGCCGCCGCGCCTCCTCGGGGCGGCGAGGTGTCCCAGGCCATGCGGTCGAACCAGGCGAGCGCCTCGCCCATGCGGCCGTCGCGGGCGGCCTCGTCGGCGAGGTTGGCCATCAGGGCGTGCTGCCCGAGCGAGTCGGGGGAGAACGCCGCCATGCCGTCGGTGAAGGCCTGGCGGGCGCGCTCGGGCTCGCCGCGACGCTGGTGGAGGATGCCCCAGCTGGTGCAGGCCGCGCCGCGGAGCTCGCCGAGGTCGGGGTGCGCGTCGGCCAGGCGGTCGAGGGCGCGCGCGTTGCGCTCCAGCGCCGGGAGATCGCCGAGCCACATCGCGCGGGACGCGGCGAACCGCTGCGCGTAGCCGGCGAGGCGGGGACGCGTCGTGGTCGAGCGCCCGCGCGATCCACGGCCCGCCGGCCGCGCGGTCGCCCTGCTCGGCGGCGACGGCGAGCAGCACGTCGCGGCACACCGCGGCGTCGGGCGGCAGCGGCGGGTCGGGGTCGGGGAGCGGGTCGGGCAGCGCGTCGTCGGCGACCCAGCGGGCGAGGGTGAGCGGCAGCACGCCGGCGCGCTGGTCGGGCGCGGCGGCGGCCCAGGCGGCGGCGATGCGCGGCCCGGCGGCGCGGACGGCGTCGCGGGCGGGGCGGGTCAGCGCCCCCACGAGCTCGAGCGAGACCTCGCCGAGGTCGGCGACCACGCGGTCGACGAACGTGCGCGTGGCCGCCGGATCCGGCGCGTCGAGCACGGCGCGGACGGGCGCCGGGACGACGAGCCGCCGCCCCGCCGGGCCGTCGACGGCGTCGAGCACCGACGCGCGCCAGGCCTCGGCGAGTTCGCCGGGGGCGACGCCGGCCTCGGCCGGGTGGAAGGCGTCGGGGAACGGCGCGCAGCGGCGCAGCAGCGCGCGCAGCGCCACGGGCAGCGCCTCGACGTGGGCTGCCACGGCGGGCAGCGCGGGCACCGGCAGCTCGGCGAAGCCGTACAGCACGCTCGCCTCGGCCATCGCGCGCAGCGTGGCGGGGTGGTGGCCGGCGCGCGCCGCGGCGGCGGCGGCCTGCTCCTCCTCGTCGTCGGTCAGGCCCGCCCCGCCGCGCGCCGTGAGCACGTCGCGCACGAGCAGCGCGCGCCCGGCGTCCGGCGCGAGGGGCCCGAGGCGCAGGTGGGGCGTGCCGGGCGGCACGTGCGCCGCGATCGCCACGGCGGGCTCGGCCTCGCCGCGTGCCTGCGCCGCGGCGGCGGCGAGCGTGCGGCGCCCCGAGCCCGGGAGGCCCACGACGTACACCGGCCCGGCGGCCTCGTCGAGGAGCGCCAGCAGCCGGGCCAGCTCGTCGTGGCGGCCGAGCAGCGACGGTGGCGGCGGCGGATCGAGCTCCAGCCGGTAGCCGACGTTGGCCTCCGACAGCAGCCAGCGCGGCGCGTGCGGCTCGGGCTCGAGCTTGCGGCGCAGCCGCCAGATCGTCTGGTCGATGGCGCGGGTGCTGATGGCCTTGCGGTAGCCGAGCGCCTCGCAGAGCAGCACGTCGCGCTCCACCACCTGCCCGGCGTGCGCTGCGAGCACGCCGAGCACCTTGACCTCGTTCGGGGTCAGCGCGGTGACCTCGCTCCGGTCGTGGATCTCGGCGGTGTCGAGGTCCACCCGGCGGCGACCGACCGTGAAGCGTCGCATCCCCGGAGCGTAGCCCAGGGTGGGCCGTGCGACCTGCCGTACCCCGCAGGAGGCACCGGGCGCCGAACGGGAGGGCGGAGGTGCGCCGATGGTCCGCTCGCTCGCCCTGTGCGCCGTGGTCGCCTGCACCCGCGTGCCGCTCGCCGCGGTGCCCGTGGAGGGCGGCACCCGGGCCACCCGGGCGGCGGCGCGCGAGGAGCTGGCGGCGTTCGACGGGTGGGCCGGCCCCGGCCGCGTGGCGCTGTCGTCCGTCACCTTCCGCGCGCTCGGCGACGACCACGTGGACGGCATGTACCGGCGGACGACCGCCCAGGTGGTGCTCGACGAGGCGTTGTCGGCCGACGTGGTGCGGATCGCGCTGCGGCACGAGCTCTGCCACGCGCTCGACTGGCAGGAGGGGCTGCTCGACGCTCCCGATGCGGCGTTCGACGCCGCGGGCGACCTGCTGTTCTCGCCGTTCGGCGCCGACCTGCCCTACGACGAGGACCGGCGCGGCCGCCGCTCCGAGGCGCTCGCCCAGGTCTGCGAGGTCGGCCCGTTCGGCGCGGTCGCCCGCGCCACCCGCTGCGACGGCGAGCCCGAGGTCGGCGCGGCGCTGGCGGCGTTCGCTTGGGAGCGCGTGTGGCGCGGTGCGCCCGCCGTCCCGGTCCGCCCGCCGGCGCCGCTCGAGGCCACCGCGGCGTGCTGCGCCGTCGACGCGCGCTGGGACGGCTTCGGGATCTGGCCCACGGCCGAGGCCGGCCGGCTGGCGGTGCACCTCGACGGCGCCGAGACCGTGCACCTGCAGGTGCTGCTCGACAGCGGCGCGCCCGCGCCGGGGCCGCGCGCCGAGGGGCTGGCGAGCGTGCGGGAGGTGCCGCCGCTGCCGGCCGGGGCGCGGGCGCGGTCGGTCGCCGTGGCCCGACGGTCCGGCGGCTGCGATCGCCGACTTTCCGCTGCCCAGGCTCGGGGCGAGCGCCGCCGCGGCTGCTCCACGCGGATCCGGCGGCGCCCGAGGGGCTGGGCGCTCGACGGGCAGGCGTGCCTCGTGAGGCCGCTCGCGGGGACGCGCCTGTTCACGGCGGACGCGCGGGTGTGGCGCGCCTGGCGCGGGTGGGGGTTCGGTGGGCCGACCTTCCGTGACGGATCCCCGCCCCCTGCCCTGCCCCCTGCCCCTGCCCCCTGCCCCTGCCCCTGGTTCCGGGCCTCACAGGCCGGACATTCGCCGGAAGCGACCCGAGATGACGGATTCGCGCCCGACGCCTTTCCGTCATTTTGACGGAAAGGCGTCGGGCGCGAATCCGTCATTGCTCGCGCAATTGACGGAAGGCGTCGGGCGCGAATCCGTCACGCGCGCGCAATCCGTCACGGAGAGGCTTCCGAACGCCGAGGGGGGCAGGGCAGGGCAAGGACTTCCTACCCGTTGTCAAGGACCAGGTGTTGCGGTTTTCCCGGGCGGCCGGCCACACCCCTGCAGAGCCCGGTACCGCGGCCGCTTCCACTCCGGCCAGGTCGGCCGAGGGATCGCCGGACGCTGGCAGGGGCAGGCCGACCTGGCCTCCGGTCGGCTGGCCGCTGAGCCAGTGCAGGGGTGCGGCCGGCCTACGCTGCGCACCTCTTCTGCGTCGGCGGAGACTGCCACAGCGTGCGCTCCCGGAGCATGGCCCGCAGGCGCTTCAGCACATCCGGTCGCCCATCTGACGGCAGGCCCGTCCGTGGGTATGCCCACGCGCACGCAGCACGCCGTACTGCTCGCAAACCCATGGATCGACACCGATCGCTCGCTCCACCATGCCGTGCACCGCGTCACGAAGGTACGGATTGCAGGCCCGCCGCATCGACACGGTTCCCTGTCGCTTCGTCTGCCGCTGCCCGGTCGTCTTCAAGACGGGAGCTACCCCGGTCACCATGCGGGCCACCTGCGCCTCGATGAGCTCGGAAGTTGCTCCGCGACCATCACCGACGTCTGCACGGGCCCCGCCCGGCACGTGAATCGATGATCCACGTTCGTCAGCGTCTCGCCGGCCTCTTCGCGACGAACCCGCTCCGCCAATGGATGGCATCGAGCTTCCCTGCGATCGTCGCTTCGAGGCGCTTGATCTGCTTCCGCACCAGCTCCAGGCGCTCGAGCTCGAGTTCGACCACCAGCGTCCAGTCGCCCTGGCCACAGTAGTCGGTCGCCTCGACCAGCCGGGCGTGCACCTCCTCCGGCGTGATCTTCCGAACGCGCGAGGCCTTCAGGAGCGACCGGATGTCGTCGAGGGACGTGGCGCGCGCGCCTGCCGGCGTCCGCACGAGGCGCCACATGGTGAGGGTGAACCACTGCGCGTTGGGCTTGACGATCTCCAGCAGCTCCGGGAAGCAGTCGTGAACGTGCTCTGAAGCTTGTTCAGCAGCGCGGTCGATCGACGACAGACTCTTGCGAGCTCTCGTCAGGGAGCGCAGCTCGGCTCGCTCAGGCTGGAGCACCCGGGCCGGACCAATGCCGAGCGCATCGACCGGAGCAGGCCTACCATCGCACGCGCGTCCCGCAGATCGTCCTTCGCCTTGCTCGAGAACATCAGGCCTCCGCAGCAGGTCCACTTGTTGCGGCCGGACGAACCACACCTCGAAACCCGCGTCCATCAGCGCCTCGACCAGTCGACTCGCCTTCTGTTGATCGCGACCCGAACGAGGGAGACATCGTTCTGCTCGGCGAGGCCTCCGGATGTGGCGCAGCACCACGTCGATGGCCTTCGGCGTCGCTCGGCTCCGATCCTTCCAGAGCACCCGCTCTTCATCCTCCTCCTCGGCCACGAACTGCACGTGCTCGCGGCCCCAGTCCACTCCGACCAACAGCGTCTTCACGGCCCCTCCCAAGGTTAGGGAGATCGCGCCGCGATGCGCGGCTGCCCTGTACTGGTGCTACGGCCCATCGATCGAAAGATCTCCTTGCCCGGGCACTACTTCCTACTGGCCCGCATCGGCAGCAACCCTCGAGGACAGTCCTTGCCGAGAGCTCGAAGCTCGGGCAGGGATGGGTCCTCCCCGAGGGCGCGCGACCGGCTTCCGGCAACGCCGGGCTCCACCAAACATGTACAGGGCAGGGGCGAAGGGGGGGCGGGACGCCCCCCCCGTCGGTCACGGCGTCGCGTCCACCAACAGCGGACGGCCGTTCAGCGCCTGGATCGGCCGCGCGTTGTGGTCGTACAGCTTCTTGAACTGCTCGATCTGCTTCGCCGACAGCGTCACCGGCTCGGTGTACAGCGTCCACCGCACCCCCTCGCTGCACGGCGGCGTCGTCAGCGACCCGCTGTACCGCACGAGCTCGTGGCGCGCGGGGAGCAGGGCCGCCGGGTCGAGCTCGCCCTTGAGCTCCTTCTCCTGGCCCGCCTTGATGGCCATCTCCGCGAACACGGGGTCGAACGCCGGCGTCGCCTCGCCCTCCTCGATGAGCACCCCCACCACGGCCAGGTGCCCCTCGGCGTCCTTGTGCACGAGGTGCATCTCCATCGGGTAGAGCTTGCCGTTGAGCCGGTGCTCGCTCGGCGAGTGGAAGTGCAGCTGCAGCAGCTCGTAGTACTTCCCGTCGAGCTCCACGGCGTTGCCCTTCTCGAGCGACGCCTGCACCGTGTGGCCGTTGTTCAGCAGGCTGCTGTGCGACGGGTGGTAGTGCAGGACGAGGTCCTCGAGGCCCACGGTGTCGGCGTAGCGCAGGTTCACGTCCACGGGCGTCTGCTGGCGGCCCTGGGCGCACGCGGCGAAGTCGGGGGACAGCTCGCTCCAGTGCGCCGGCCCGGTCTCGCCGTCGTAGGACCAGTGGACGTCGCCCTTGCTGCCGCCGCTGTGCGACGTGTCGTGGGACTTGCTGCCGGCGAGGGCGGTGGACGCGACGACCAGCGCCGCGCCGGCGGTGAGGGAACGCAACCGGGACATCGGGGCCTCCTGGCTTCCCGAGGCTCCTCGGATCATTTTCGGCGGGCCCGGCCGCGGGCGGCCCGCGTGAGACCGTCGCGTCACCGGCCGCTTGGTGTACGATGCCGGTCCCACCGAGGTGGCGATGACCCTGCTGCTCGCCGCCCTGGCCGGGTGCGGTCGCTCCGATCCGCCCCCGGCCGAGGCGCCCGCCCCGGCCCCCGCGGCCCCGTCCCGCCCGTCGCTGCTGCTCGTGACGATGGACACGACCCGCGCCGACCGCATCGGCGTCTACGGGCACGAGCGCGCCGACACGCCCGTGCTGGACGCGCTCGCCGCCGAGGGGATCCGCTTCGACCAGGCGTTCACCACCGTCCCGCTCACGATCCCGGCGCACGCGTCGATCATGACGGGCCGCTACCCGCCGTCCACCGGCGTCCGCGTGAACGGCGACCACGCCCTGCCCGACGCCGCCGTCACCCTGGCCGAGGTGCTCCAGGAGCAGGGCTGGACCACGATCGGCGCCGCCGGCGCGTTCGTGACCACGCGGACCTGGGCGTTCGACCAGGGCTTCGACACCTTCGACGACGACCTCGGCCCCGGCGTCGACGACCGCTGGGGGCTCGAGCGCACCGGCCCCGAGGTGACCGCGGCGATCGCCACCGCGCTCGCCGACGCGCCGCCCGACGCGCCCGTCTTCGTCTGGGCGCACCTGTACGACCCGCACGAGCCCTACGCCGCGCCGGGCATCTTCGCGAGCCGCGGCCTCGACGCCTACGACTCCGAGATCGCGTTCGCCGACGCCCAGGTGGGCCGGCTGCGGAAGCTGGTCGAGCGCGCGGCGGGCCCGGCGGGCGCCGCGATCATCGTGGTCGGCGACCACGGCGAGGGCCTGGGCGACGATCTGGAGCGCGGCCACGGCTCGTTCCTGTTCGACGAGACGCTGCGTGTGCCGCTCATCGTCCGCGCCCCCGACGGCAGCGGCGCGGGGACGGTGGTGGACGGGGCGGTGAGCGTGGTGGACGTGCTGCCGACGGCGCTCGGCCTGCTGGGCGTGCCGGCGCCGGACGCGCTGGACGGCGTGGACCTGTCGGCGGCGGCCCGCGGCGAGGCCGTGGCGCACGGCCCGGTCTACGCCGAGTCCGAGGCGCCGTCGCACCGGCTGGGCTGGGCGCCGGAGGTGGTGGCCATCGACGCCGGCCTGGAGCTGTTCGCGTCGCCGAAGGGGGCGCTCGTGGCCCGCGACGGCGGGGTGCACGGCGTGGACCGCGCGGGCTGGCAGGACCTGGCGGCCGCGCGCCCCGACGACGCCGCGCGGCTGCGCGCGTTCCTCACGGAGGTGCGCAGCCGCGAGCCGCTGGTGGCGGAGGACGCCGCGCCCGGGCTGGCCGCGCAGCAGCTCGAAGCGCTGGGCTACGTGGCGGCGACCCCGGCGGACGGCGCGGCGAACCCCGTCGTCGACGCGAAGGACCGCGCCGACGCCCTGCACCGGCTCGACGAGGCCCGGCACCTGGTGCGCCGGCCGGGCGGGCGGCCCGACGCCGAGGCGCTGTGGCGCTCCGTCATCCGGACCGACCCCGACATCGTCGAGGCGCGGCTCGAGATCGTGAGCAGCCTCGATCGCTCCGGCCGGCGCGACGAGGCCTTCGCGCTGCTCGACGAGGGCATCGCGCTGCTGCCCGACGCCGCGCCGCTGCTCGTCAACCGCGCCCGGCTGCGGCTGTCCACCGGCGACCGCGCCGGCGCCGTGGCCGACGCCGAGCGCGTGCTGGCGCTGCTGCCCGGCGACCACGCCGCGCGCGAGATCCTCGTCCAGGCCGCGGAGCCCGAGGCGGCGCTGGTGCGGATCCGCGGCTGGCAGGCCGAGCAGCCCGACGACACCTTCCTCCACGCCATGGCCGGGCTCACGCTCGTCGCGCTCGGCCGCCAGGAGGAGGCGTGGCCCGAGCTCGAGGCCGCGTCGCACACGCCGGTGCCCTGGCTCGGCGTCCACCGGGCCCTGGGCGAGATCGAGCGGCGGCGGGGCCGCACCGACCGGGCGCTGGCGCAGCTGCAGGCCGAGGTCGACCACTTCCCGCAGGACCCGCCCGCCTGGCACGCGCTCGGGTCGTTCCAGCTCGAGCGGGGCGACGCCCAGGCCGCGTCGAAGAGCTACGACCGCGTGCTCGGCATGTACCCGGCCGACGTGGTGGCGCGGCGGGGCCTGGCCAGCGCGATGCTGCGGCTCGGCGACCTGCAGGGGGCGCAACACGTGCTCTCGCCGCTGCTGCCGTCCGCGGATCCGGCCACGCAGGAGCTCGAGGCCGCCGTGCGCGCGGCGCGGGCGGCGCGGGGCGGCTGAGCGGTGGTCAGCGATCGAGGCGCGCGGCGCCCCAGTTCACGCCCGTCGTGGCGATCACGCGGCCCCAGCCGTCGGCCGCCGACACCCAGGCCAGGTGGACGGGGATCTCGAACAGGCCCGCGGGGAGCGTGACGCCCGCCGCGGCAACTACTACGGTGCCGCCGGGCGGGGGACCCTGTCGGTCAGGCGCAGCCAGCCGGCATCGTCGCCAGATCTGCTCAGCGCCTGCCCGCCAATAGTCCCCTTCGCCCGTCAGCACAATCATGTTGACCGAGGGCTCGGCACGACCGCGAAGTTCGGGCCCACCCCGAACTCCCAGGTGTCGCGCACGGAGGCGCCGATGAGCAGGTTGCCCGACGGGATCACCAGGCTCTGGTTGAGCCCGCCCACCACGACGTTCTCGACGAGCAGCACGTCGAGGCCCGCCCCACCGTACATCCGCTGGCTCGTCTCGTAGCCCATCACGAACAGGTGCGGGTCGTCGAGCTCGGCCTCGGGGTAGTAGGCGTAGCCGATGCGGAAGCCGTGACGGCTGTCGATCCGCATGTGCGGGCGATCCTCGGCGGGTCGGGCCTCGTCGACCGCGTCGCCGTCTGCTTCGTGGGAGACCGCGACCGAGACGGCGACGTCGGGGTCCGCGGCGGCCGGGAGCGCGATCCACGGCGTCAGGAGCACCATCATCCAGCACCTCCGGGAGCCGATGTAATCCCTGATTACACTGGCGTCCACCGACACCCGACTGGCACCCGAGACCCGTTGCCGCAGGCGGCCAGCGGCCCTATGGAGAAGGCATGGGGCCTGTGACCGAAGACCGCGCCGCGTGGGTGGAAGCGGGGGGCGACGCTGCGCGCCTCGACGTGCTGTCGCGCGGCGGGCGCGTCGGCGTGTTCACCAACGGGGACGCGCGGATCCTCGCCGCCATCCACCCCGATCGGCGCGACACCGGCACGGTCGGCGACTGGGTCGGCGACGACAGCGTGCTGCGCGCCGCGGAGCGCTGGCTCGCCGAGCAGGGCTGCACCGCGGCGGAGGGCCCGGCGCTGCTCGCGCCGTGGTTCCCGAGCCGGGTGAACCTCGGGCCCTACGAGCAGCCGCCGCTGCTGTTCGAGCCCACCGAGCGCCCGGAGCGCTGGGCGGCCGCCGGCTACGAGGCGATCGACCGCTACGTCTCGATCGTCGCGCAGCACGATCTGCAGATCAAGGCCGGGATGGACCGCGCGCTGAAGCTCGGCACGCGCGGGTGGCGGCTCGTGCCCGTCGAGACCGCGCCCGTCAGCGCCGTCACGCCCGAGGCGTTCGATCGGGTCGCGCCCATCGTCCACGACCTCGCGACCCGCGCCTATGCCGACGTGCCCGGCTACCTGGCGCTCCCGCTCGACGTGGTGGCCGACTGGTACCGGCCCCACGCCGCGCAGCTCGATCCGCGGCTGTCGCTCCTCGCGTACGACCCGCAGGGCGCGCCGGCGGCCTTCGTCCTCGCGGTGCGCGACGCCGCGCAGCCCGCGCGGAAGTGGTTCCAGATCCTGGCGCTCGCAGTCGCGCCGGAGCACCGGCACACGGGCGTGGCGACCTGGCTCGTGGCCGCGTCGCACCAGGCTGCGCGGAAGGCAGGCTACGTCGCGGGGGTCCACGCGCAGATCCGGGTCAGCGGCGACGGCGTGGAGGACACCACCTGGCTGTCCGGGGATCTCGTCCGGCGGTACGCGCTGTACCGCAAGGCGTGGTAGAAGGGCGCGTGCGCTCTCTGCTGCTCGCCTCCGTCGTCGCCCTCGCCGCCGGCTGCCCCCACCACGGGCCGACCGCGCCGGTGATCGAGGCGGCTTCGCGCAACGTCGAGACCGCGGCCGACGTGGCCGGGGCCGAAGGCGTGCTCGCCACCGTCGTGGGCACGCTCGAGCGGGTGCGGCCCGAGGGCGTCGCGGCCGACGGCACGGCCATCGTCCTGCGCGACGGCACCCCCGTCTACGTCTCCGAGGGCGCGCCGCCCGAGGGGTGGGACTGGATGCTCGACAGCCAGGTGCGCGTGCAGGGCAAGCTGTGGGCCCACGCGCCGAGCGGCTGGCCGGTGGCGAAGCTGCTCGAGGCCGAGGCGCCGATGCCGGCCGACGTGTCGATCCTGCTCGGTGCGCCGCCCGAGTGACTACTCGGCCAGCACCAGCGGCTGGTAGGTGGTGGCGAAGGAGAGCAGCTCCACCGGCTGGTCGTAGGCGGGGCACAGGCGGGTGGACGCGGTAGGCTCGGCCTGCAGGCCGTCGGGCGGCGGGTGGTCGCCGCAGAGCTGCTGGACCACGTCGACGGCGTTGTCGAGCCAGCGGTTGCCGCCCAGGGCGGCGGTGCCGTCGTCGAGGAACAGGGCGCCGCCCTCGCTGTGCTGCAGGTCGTTGTCGGCGAGCCACAGGCGCGCGGCGCTGCTCCCGGAGGCGAACACGGCGGTGCCGGTGGGCCAGACGGCGCGGTCGACGGGGCCGCCGTCGAGGACGTTGCCCACGAGCGTGACCGCGGCGTCGCCCGTGACCGAGACGCCGCCGAGCGCGTTGCCGGTGACGGTGCTGCCCTGCAGGTCGAGCGCGCTCTGGCGGCCGTCGACGACGGCGCCGAGGCCGCCGGCGAGGCTCGCGTCGACGACGGTGTCGGCGAGCTGCGCGTCGGAGAGGGTGGCATCGCCGCCGGAGGTGACGACCAGCCCGGCGAAGGTGTTGCCGAGCAGGTCGCAGCCCGTGCAGCCGGCGGAGCCGCCGCTGACGAGCAGGCCGGGGCCCTCGCTCTCGGAGACGACGAGCAGCTCGGCGTCGAGTGCGCCGCCCGCCTGGACGGCCGCGCCGGCGGCGGCGGTCTGGTCGAGCGCCCGCAGGGTGCCGCGCACGTCGACGTCGGTGAGGGTGGCGGTGGCGTCGTCGACGAGGACGCCCACGCCAGTGGCGCCGCGGACGGTGACGCGCTCGGCGTCCAGCGCGGCGCCGCCCTGGGCCAGCAGGCCGCCGCCGATGCCGAGGGCGTCGCCGGGGAACGGGTCGAGCAGCTCGGCGTCGGTCAGGGTGAGCTGCGCGCCGGTGCCGGACGCGATCGCGGCGTAGACGCGGGCGCCCTGGACCAGGACGTCGCTGGCGGTGACGGCGGCGCCGTTGCCGACGACGAGGCCGGCGCCGGCGCTCGGGTGGCCGGCGGGGACGGCGTCGACGATCCGGAGGAGGCGCACGTCGACGGTGGTGTCGGGATCCCAGGCGGACACGCCGTAGCGGGAGGCGCCGTGGACGGACAGGTCGGCGGCGTCGAGGGTCGCGCCGCCGGAGACGGAGACGCCCGTGCCGCCGCCGCCGAGCCCGCCGTCCGCCGCGGGGAGCACGGCGAGCACCGACACGCGGGTGAGCGTGGCCGCGCTCGGCCCGGCCACGGCGAGGCCGAGGTCGAAGGGCGAGGTGAGCACCACGTCGCTGACCTGGGCCGTGGCGCCGTTCACGACGAGGACGCCGGCGCCCTGCAGGGCGGTCTGGGCGACGCCGAGGCGCCCGTCGACGGCGCTGTAGGCCAGGACGAGGTCGCTGCCGAAGCCGTCGGCGAGGACGGCGGCGGTGCCGGTGGGGCCGAACGAGATGCCGCTGGCGGCGGCGTGGGCGCCGCTGCCGACGGCCAGGCCGTAGCCCGCGCCGGTGTCGGCGTGGCGGCGGACGCCGGCGACGAGGGCGTCGGTGAGCAGCAGCGAGGCGCCGGCGCCGTAGGCCGCGACGCCAGCCGCGACGGCGTCGTCGACGGTGACGTGGTCGAGCACCAGCTGCCCGCCGCCCACGACGACGGCCGGGCCCCCGCCGTTGCGGAAGGTGAGCCCGTGCAGCGTGATCTCGGTGTCGGCGCCGGCCTCGACGTCGACGGCGGGCAGGTCGTCCGGCGAGGCCACCACGATGTTCTCGCGGCAGACGCCCTCGATGTGCAGGCCGTCGTGGGCGTCGCCGAGCAGGAACCGCTCGCCGTAGGTGCCCGAGGCGACGACGATCGGCGGCGGGTTGCGGCGGGCGGTCGCGGCGGCGATCGCCTCGGTCAGGGTGCGGAACGGGGCGGTCTCGGTGCCGTCGGGCTCCATGGCGCCCTCGTCGCGGCCCTCGACGAAGATGTAGTCGCCGCCGGCGTAGGCGCCGAAGGGGTAGTCGCCGCAGTCGTCGGGCAGGCAGCTGCCGTAGGAGGGGCGCTGGCCTTCGGGGCAGGGATCGTCGCTGCCGCAGGCGCAGCCGAGGGCCACGACCAGGCAGACGGCGCCCGCCAGCCAGCGCAGCCTCACGGGGCGCCGATCCCGGCGATGGCGGCGCGCTCCAGCGGGAGCGGCTCGGTGAGCACGTCGACGGGGTCGGCGCCCGACACCACCGCGTCCTGCTGGGCCACGATGGCCTGGGGCGCGTTGGCGACGGTGTTGCCGTCGACGGTGGCGGTGACGCGCTCGAGGACGATGCCGGCGCGGTCGGCGCCGTCGACGGTGTTGCCGGTCAGGGTGGCGCGGAAGCCGGCGGGGTCGAGCTGGCGGCCGTCGGCGTCGACCGCGGTGACCACGAGGGCGTCGCCGCCGGCGGCGCTGGCCGTGGTGCCGGAGACGGTGAGCCCGTCGACGACGAGGTCGGCGGCCAGCAGCGAGAACACGCCGGCGTCGTGGTTGTCGGCGACGACGAGGTCGGTCAGGGAGGCGCTGGCGAAGTCCTGGAGCTGGATGCCGCGGCCGAAGCGGCCGTCGTCGGCCGGGGCGGTGTCGGCGACGCGGACGTCGGTGAGCTCGACGACGGCGCTGCTCCCGGCGGCGACCAGGCCGGCGGCGCGGTTGCCCACGAGCTCGCCGCCCGTCCAGCGGAGGGTGGCGCCGTCGACCTCGCCGCCGAAGCCGCCGGCGCCGCCGACGGACCGGGTGTCGGCGACCGTGACGTCTTCGAGCTCGACCACGGTGTAGGGGCCGTCGACGACGAAGCCCGACCAGTTGCCGTCGCGGATGGCGACGTGGTCGGCCGTGACGGTGGCGCCGCCGGTGGCGAAGAGCGGGCGGTCGGCTTCGGCCAGGGTCACGCCGCTGACGATGACGCCGGCGGTGCCGTTGAGGGAGAGGATCGGGGCCGAGGCGGTGTCGCCGACCAGGCGGGTCTCGTCGGCGCTGCAGCCCTGGAGGACCAGGCTGTCGGTGGCGCCGAGGGCGAGGGTGGCGGGGAAGTCGCCGGGGCCGAGGGCGAGGTGCGTGGCGCCGGCGTCGATGGCGGCGGCGACCGTGGCGTAGGGGAGGTCGGCGGAGCCGTCGGCCGAGGCGTCGTCGCCGTCGGTGCGGACGTGGGTGGCGCTGTCGGGGGCGGTGATGGCGCCCCAGCCGTCGGCGCAGGGGGGCGAGGGGCCGTCGGTGCCGGTGCAGGCGGCGAGCGCCGCGAAGAGGAAGCCCAGGCCGAAGCCGATCCTGCCGTCCACCGTTCCCCCCCTCGTGCACGTCGAGCGCCTTCGACGTCGGACGCATCCAGCCTATTCGAAGCGGGGCCGACGTGACGCCCCCGGAAGCAGATCGGGCCCGACCTCTCTTCATCCTGTTGCGGAGGCAGATCGGTCCCGGGCATCGGCCCCCCCTTCGGCGCATCTGCTCGCTCCGACGCCGTGAACTGCCCCACCGGAAGCGGATCGGGCCCGACCCCTTTTCATCCTGGCGCGGAAGCAGAGCGGCCGCACGCGCGCTCAGGGTACCTTCCCGCCCCGGGGGAGGAGCCGATGCCGTTCTCGATCGCCCTGACCGCCCTGACCGCCGCGGCGGCGCCGTGGGAGCACGTCGACGACCCCGTCGTGGAGGGCCTCGGCGGCTGGACCCAGGACGTCGACCTCGCCGACGTCGACGCCGACGGCGACCTCGACGTGCTCCTCGCCAACGGCGGCGGCTACTCGTCCGCCGGCACCCCCGAGCCGTCCCACCTGCTGCTCAACGACGGCACCGGCGCCTTCACCGACGTCCCGCTCGCCACGGGGCTCCACCGCGTCGCCCGCGCCCGCGACTTCGACGGCGACGGCGTCGTCGACCTGTTCTTCGCCGGCGCCTGGCAGACGCCGAGCGTCCTGCTGCTCGGCGACGGCGCCGGCGGCTGGGTCGACGCCAGCGACCGCCTCCCCACCGACCCGCTGTCCGTCGGCGACGCCGAGCCCGGCGACGTCGACGACGACGGCGACCTCGACCTCGTCCTGTCCGACTCCGGCGAGGGCAACGCGCTGTTCGGCCCCGGCGAGGTCACCCGCCTGTGGCTCAACGACGGCACGGCCCACTTCGTCGACGCGACCGCGCAGCTGCCGCAGGTCCGCGTCGGCTGGTCCTGGGACCTCGAGCTGGCCGACATCGACGGCGACCACGACCTCGATCTGCTCGTCAGCTGCAAGACCTGCTCGGGCTCGTTCCTGTTCGACAACGACGGGACGGGCACCTTCGCCGACCGCAGCGCCGCCCTGCCGCAGCGCAGCAACAACTACGACTTCGAGGCGCTCGACCTCACCGGCGACGGCCTGCCCGACCTCGCGACGATCAACGACGGCCGGAACCTCGACGAGCGCATCCTCGTCAACGTGGGGACGGGCTTCGAGGACCAGACCGCCGCGCGCCTGCCCGACGCCGAGAACCTCGGCAAGGACGACAACGCGCTCGTCTTCGTCGACGCCGACGGCGACGGCGACATCGACGTCCTCATCGGCAGCCTCACCGATCCCGACCGGCTGCTCGTCAACGACGGCCTCGGGAACTTCACCGTCGACACCGACGTGCTGACGGGGCCGTCCACGCCGGGCACGCTGGGCATCGCGGTCGGCGACCTCGACGGGGACGGGCGGCTCGACCTGGTGATGGGGCAGGGCGAGGCCGCGTTCACGGACCGGTGGTACCGCGGGGTCGACGTGCCCGTCGACGTCGTGGCCCCGTCGGTGGCGCTGGAGGCGCTGGCCGAGGGCGCGCTCCCGGCCGTGGTGCACGCCGAGGTGGACGACCGCAAGGCGCCGGTCACCCCCGACGACGCCGTGGTGACGCTGCGCTGGGGCGGCGGCTCGCGCCGGATGCAGCACAGCGGGCACGTCGTGTGGCGCGCGGAGACGGACGGGCTGCCGGCGGCGGGGACGGTGTGGGTGTGTGCGGTGGACCGGGCGGGGAACGAGGCGTGCACGGCGCCGGTGGCGTACGGGGCGGCCGGGGACACGGGGACGACGGACACCGCGACGACCCCGTCGACGACGCCCGGGACGACGACGTCGACGACCGAGCCGACGACGCCGGCGGACGGGCCCCCGCCGAGCGACGAGGCGCACGGCTGCGGCTGCGATGGCGCCGGCGCGGGCGCGGGCGGCGGGTGGCTCGCCGCGCTGGCCCTGCTCTACCGCCGCCGCCGCCGCCAGTGACGAGACGCGCTCGACGCCTTTCCGTCAAATGACGGAAAGGCGTCGGGCGCGTTCGCGTCAATTGTGCTGACGGGCGAAAGGGGACTATTGGCGGGCAGGCGCTGAGCCGATCTGGCGCCGACGCCCGCTGGCTGCGCCTGACCGACAGGGTCCCCCGCCCGGCGGCACCGTAGGAAATGACGGAAAGGCGTCGGGCGCGTTCGCGTCACTGAATCCCGCCCCGCCGCCCGGCGTCCACCGCCCTCACCCTCGCCCCGGGGCCCCCATGATCGCGCTCCTCCTCACCGCCCTCACCGCCCTCGCCGCCAGGGGCCCCCAGCGCTCCTTCGCCCAGCACCCCGCCGGCGACACCGTCCGCTTCGACGTCGCCTGGACCGACGCCAGCGGCCACCCCGACCAGCTCTCCTTCTCCCTCCCCGCCGCCGCCGTCGACGCCGACAAGGAGGAGATCACCTGGCTCCCCCGCCGCGAGATCAACGAGCAGGGCGCCGCCGCCATCCGCGCCTGGGGCCGCACCCTCCCCGGCACCAAGGTCCAGGCCACCGTCGAGAAGGGCACCGTCCAGGTCCGCGTCAGCGGCACGGGCGACCTCCGCGCCGCCCTGAAGCAGGCCGAGCTCGTCCGCGAGCAGGCCACCGACGCCTGGCTCGCCGACCACGGCGGCACCCGCCTCGAAGACGGCTCCCTGTCCTTCGACCACGCCGCCCTCGCCGCCGACTACGCCCCCGCCCTCGCCCCCGTCGCCGCCGCCCTGCGCGAGGGCACCGCCAGCGACCGCGCCTTCGTCGCCCGCGCCCTGGCCTTCGTCCAGGCCATCCCCTACGAGGCCCGCAAGCGCCGCGGCGGCGACCCGGGCTACCGCCGCCCGCTCGCCCTGCTCGCCCGCAACCGCGGCGACTGCGACAGCAAGTCCGTCCTGTTCCTCGCCCTCGTCCGCGCCGAGCTGCCGACCCTCCCGCTCGCCGCGCTGTACGTGCCCGGCCACATGCTCGTCGGCGTCGGGCTGCCCGCCGAGGGCGCCGACAAGCGCTTCACCGTGGAGGGCACGCCCCTGCTCTACGCCGAGCCCGTCGGCCCCGCCCTGTGGCCGCTCGGCGCCAAGGTCCCGCGGAGCCACCGCGCCGGCCACGCCGAAGCCCGCCTCGTCCCCGCCAGCTGACGGGGGTACGCTCCCCGGATGCGCGTCTACGTCTCCGCCGACATCGAGGGCGTCACCGGCATCGCCCACTGGGACGAGGCCGACAAGGCCCACCCCGACTACGCCTGGTTCCGCGAGCGCATGCACCGCGAGGTCGCCGCGGCCTGCGAGGGCGCCCTGGCCGCCGGCGCCACCGCGATCACCGTCAAGGACGCCCACGGCTCCGGCCGCAACCTCCACCCCGACCGCTTCCCGCGCCCCGTCTCGCTCATCCGCGGCTGGAGCGGCCACCCCTACGGCATGGTCCAGGAGCTCGACGACCGCTACGACGCCGTGTGCTTCGTCGGCTACCACGCCCCCGCCACCTCGGGCGGCCACCCGCTGTCCCACACGCTCACCGGCAAGTTCGCCCGCATCGAGCTCGACGGCGAGCGCCTCTCCGAGCTGCGCCTCAACGCCACGACCGCGCGGGTCCACGGCGTGCCCACCGCCTTCGTCTCCGGCGACGCCGGCCTGTGCGACGAGGCGCGCGCCCTGCTCCCCGGCGCCGTCGTCGTGCCGTCCGGGCGCGGCGTGGGCCACTCCACGGTCGCGCGCCACCCCGACGACGTGCTCGACGAGATCCGCGCGGGCGTCCGCGAGGGCCTCGCGCGCGCCGAGCGGGTCGCGCCGCCGGAGGGCCCGTTCGCGCTCGAGGTGCGGTTCCGCGTCCACCACGACGCCTACCGCGCGAGCCACTACCCGGGGGCCGAGGCCGTCGCCGACGACCGGGTGCGCCTCGTCGCCCCGACGTGGGACGGCGTGCTGCGGGCGCTGCTGTTCTGGAAGTGACGGCGCGCGGGCGTTGCGGGCGTGGACGGACCCGTGTACGGATGCGGGACGGAGGGACGATGCGCCTCATCGGATGGCTGGCGACGGCCGCGTGGCTGGCGGGCTGCAGCGGGGACGGGCCCGTGCAGCGGCCGGATCCCGAGATCTGCGACGACGGGATCGACAACGACGGCGACGGCCTCGTCGACTGCGACGACGGCGACGACTGCGGCGGCCTCGCCTGCGTCACCCACGGCGACGACGACGACACCGTCACCGAGCCCCCCGAGGTCGAGATCGTCCTCGACGAGGACCTCTGCACCGGCGCCGACTGCACGTTCGACTACGCCGGCTCGGACTGTCCGCAGAAGGAGCTCGGGACGTTCCACGTCTTCAACCGCACCGACGACACCGACGCCGAGTTCCAGATCTACTGCAACGGCGTGGGGCCCGACGGCGCCCGCGTCATCCAGTGGAAGGCCGACGGTGGGCAGCTGCGGCCCACGCTGGCGAACGTGATCATCGCGCCGGGCGACTCGCTCGAGGTGACGGCGGCGTTCGTCTGCGCAGCGGGGATCAACCAGTCGTTCGACACGTTCTGCAACGCGTACGTGAACGCCGAGCCCTACGACCAGGACCTCGACTTCGAGATGCACGGCAACACGGCGAGCGGCACGCCGTAGCGTGCTTCAGTGCGGCTCGGGCGCGTGGGCCTGGAGGAAGTCGACCACCAGCGGGTAGACCTCGGTGCGCGCCGTCGTCCCGACGACCGGGTCGACGTGCCCGTAGTCCGTCGAGAAGCCCTCCGCGACGGACAGCTCGCGGTAGGTGCAGTCCGGGTACACGTCGCAGGTGGCGCGCACGTCGTCGACCGCGACGACGTTGTCGTCGGGCGCGCCCAGCACGAGCATCGGGACGGTGGGCACACCCTCGGCGACCACCCAGGGCGAGCCGTCGAGGTGGGTCAGCGCGTCGGCCCGCACCCAGCCGAGCGCCTGGCGGGCCAGCGGCTTCGAGACGTCGTTGAGCGCGTACTTCGCGAGGCCGTTGGCCGTGGGCCAGTCCAGGTTCTGCCGGTTCGCGACCCGGCCGAAGAACGGGTTCGTGCGCCCGAGCGGGTGCATCAGCCGCGCGAACACGGGCACGCGGACCCGCCCCGGGCCGCCGAGCGTGATCTTCGCGGCGCGCACGTAGAACGGGGCCGTCTGCGCGGCGAACGTGGACGGCGAGCAGATGGAGACGCCCGCGGCCACGGTCTCGGGCTCCTCGGCGAGCCACGCGTACAGCAGCATGCCGCCCATGCTGTGGCCGACCCAGGACAGCTGGTCGGCGCCGGTGCGGGCGAGCACCTCGTGGACGGCGGCGGGCACGTCGAGCTCGGCGTGGGCGTCGAAGGTGACCTCGCGGCGCTGGCCCCGGCGGCCCGGCGGGACGGCGCCGGGATCGCCGCGCAGCTCGGGGATCCACACGTCGAACCCCGCCTCCTGCAGGGCGGCGGCGAGCGAGACCTCCTCGCGGAAGTCGAAGTTGTAGTGGTTGGCGGCCATGCCGTGGACGAGGAGCACGGGCGGCCCGTCGGCGCCCCCGGCGGGCGGATAGTGCAGCAGCCCGTTGTGCCAGCCGTCGTCGGTGGTGACGGTGAGCACCTCGTCGGGGACCATCGTGGGCTGCAGCGTGTGCACGCAGCCGAGCGCCAGCATCCACCAGGACATCCGACCGGGTAACCGCCCCAGAGGCGATCCCGCTCGCGCGTTTCCTCCCGATCGCCATAAGCAGGCGCCATGATCCAGCTCGAAGACGTGACGGTGGCCCCCGGCGGCGACCCGCTGGTGCGCGGCGCGACGCTCCACGTGCACCCCGGCGACCACGTGGGCCTGGTGGGCCGCAACGGCACCGGCAAGACCACACTGCTGCGCGCCATCGTGGGCGAGCTGCCGGTCGACGCCGGCCGGATCCGCGTCCGCAACGGCGCCCGCGTCGGCTGGCTGCCCCAGCAGGCCGTCAGCGGCTCCGTCCGCCCGCTGTGGGACGAGGTCGCGAGCGGCATGACCCGCCTGCACGCCCTGCGCGCCGAGCTCCAGGCCGCCGAGGCCGCCGTCCGTGCCGACCCGGGCCAGGCCGAGCGCCTCGCCCGCGCCGTCGACACCTTCCGCCTGGCCGGGGGCTACGCCGCCGACGAGCGCATCGGCCAGGTCCTCCACGGCCTCGGCTTCGCCCCCGAGGACTGGCAGCGCACCTGCGACACGTTCTCCGGCGGCTGGCAGATGCGCGTGGCGCTGGCGCGGCTGCTCCTCTCCGAGCCCGACATCGCCCTGCTCGACGAGCCCACCAACCACCTCGACCTCGAGGCGCGCAGCTTCCTCGCGGGCTTCCTCGCCGAGGCACCGTGGGCCTTCATCGTCGTGTCGCACGACCGCTGGCTGCTCGACCGCTGCGTCACCCGCATCGCGGAGGTCCGCGGCGGCGGGCTCCACACCTACGCCGGCAACTTCGGCGCCTTCCTGCGCGAGCGCGACCAGCGCGCGGCCGAGCACGAGAAGGCGCTCGCGCAGCAGCAGCGGCAGATCGCCCACCTCGAGCGCTTCGTGGAGCGCTTCGGCGCCAAGGCCACCAAGGCGACGCAGGCCAAGAGCAAGCAGAAGGCCCTCGACCGCATCGACCGGCTCGACGCGCCGCTGCCCGAGCCGAAGCGCGCCCGCATCCGGCTGCCCGAGGCGCCGGCCGGCGCCCACGACGCGCTGGGCCTCGTCGACGCCACCCTGGCCTACGAGGACGGCCCGCCCGTCCTGTCGCACGTCGACCTCGGGCTCGAGCGCGGGGTGCGCATCGCGCTGCTCGGGCCGAACGGCTGCGGGAAGTCGACGATCCTGCAGGCCCTGGCCGGCCGCCTCCGCCCGCGCGAGGGCCGCCGCCGGCAGGGCGACCGCATCCGCGTCGGCACCTTCGACCAGGACCAGGCGCAGGCGCTGCCCGCCGACGTCTCGGCGATCCTGCACCTCACCACCGAGTGCCCGACGGTGCCGCCGGAGCAGATCCGCGCGACGCTCGGCGCGCTCGGGCTGTCGGGCGACCACGCCAAGCGGCCCATCGGGGAGCTGTCGGGGGGCGAGAAGGCGCGCGTGGCGCTGGCGCTGCTGGTGGTGCGGCCGTGCAACGTGCTGCTGCTCGACGAGCCCACCAACCACCTCGACGTGGAGACGGTGGACGTGCTGGTCGAGGCGCTGCGCGGCTTCGACGGCGCGCTGCTCATCGTCACGCACGACCGCTACCTGGTCGAGCAGGTCGCGACGCACGTGGCCCGCGTCCGCAGCGACGGGCGCATCGAGCAGCACGAGGGCGTGCGCCCCGAGGACTTCCTGCGCGACGCGTCGGCGCGGGAGGGCGCGGCAGCGGCGCCCCAGGCCGAGGCCCACGCCGACCGCAAGAAGCGCCAGCGCGAGCTCGAGCGGGCGCGGCGGCGGCTCGGCGAGGTCGAAGTCGAGATCCCGGCCGCCGAGGCGGAGGTGGCGCGCATCGACGAGGCGCTGGTGGAGGCGGCGACCGATCACGCCCGGGCGATGGCGCTCGGGCAGGAGCGCGACGCCGCGTCGGCGCGGGTGGAGGCGCTGTACGCCGAGTGGGAGCGGCTCGAGGCGGAGGTCGCGAGCTGAGGCGCGCCCGGCGGCTCGACATGGCCGAGCCCCGTGGGTAGTCATCCACATGGACGACACGCCCCCGGCCGCTCCGACCTGGCAGCAGCGCCTGCTGTGCCCGCGCAACCTCGTGTTCCTCGCGGTGCTCGCCGTGGGGGTCGGCCTCGACCAGGCGTCGAAGGCCTGGGTGGTGGCGCACCTCGACCCGCTGGTCGACGAGATCCCCATCGTCCCCGGCTGGTTCTCCATCGTCCACGCCCAGAACACCGGCGCCGCCTTCAGCACCATGGAGGGCCAGCTCGGCCTGTTCCTGGCGTTCACGCTGGTCGCCGTGGCCGTCGTGCCCTGGCTCCTGCGCGGCCAGCCGCGCGACGCGCGGTTCATGCCCCTCATCCTGGGCATGATCCTGTCGGGCGCCGTCGGCAACGGCATCGACCGCCTCCGCCAGGGCTACGTCACCGACTTCGCCAAGGCCTACGCCGGGGTCGAGCCGCTGCGCAGCATGTTCATCGACCGGTTCCACACGAACGTCTGGCCGATCTTCAACGTGGCGGACTCGCTGCTGCTCGTCGGCGTCCTGCTCTTCGGCCTGTACTGGGCCCTGCAGCGCGAGGGCGAGGTCCTCGACGAAGAGACCTCGCCCGAGGCGGCCTGAGCGCTTCCTGTGCGCCCCCGCGTGGTGTAAAACCCACGGGTGCCCGAGTTCCACATCCAGCGCTGCCTGGGCCGCGGCGGGTTCGGCGAGGTCTACAAGGGCGTGATGTCCCGTGTCGGCGGCGTCGAGGTCGACGTGGCCATCAAGGTCCTGCGGCCCGACCTCGACCCCGCGAGCCAGGGCGTCCAGCGCCTGCGCGACGAGGGGCGCCTGCTCGGCCGCCTGACGCACCCGACCATCCTGCGGGTCTACGATCTCGTCGTCATCAACGGCCGCGCCGCGCTGGTCAGCGAGTACGTCGGCGGCGCCGACCTCGGCAGGCTCCTCCGCCAGGAGCCGCTGCCGCCGCGCGCCGTCTTCGAGTGCATCGCCCAGGTCGCCGCCGCGCTCGACGCCGCGTGGAGCTGGCCGTCGGTGACCGACGGCAAGCCGCTGCACCTCGTCCACCGCGACATCAAGCCCGACAACATCCGCATCGATCCCCACGGCGTGGTCAAGCTGCTCGACTTCGGCATCGCCCAGGCGCAGACCGTGGTGCGCGAGGCGCAGACCTCCGCCAACATCATCATGGGGAGCACGCAATACCTCGCCCCCGAGCGGCTCGTGCAGCAGGAGGTCGGCCCCGAGTCCGACGTGTTCGGCCTCGGGTGCACCCTGTTCGAGGCCCTGGTCGGCGAGGCGCTGTTCGCGCGGCGCTCGATGCGCCAGATGTACCTGCTGATGGTCGACGAGAAGCGCTTCGACCAGTTCGTGGCGGAGCGGGCTGCGGCGCACCGGGAGCGGCTCGGCGGCGAGCGCGCCGTGGCGCTGTTCCGCGCGATGACGGCCTGGCGCAAGCAGAGCCGGCCGTCGTCGGTGGAGGTCGCCGCCCGCTGCGACCAGATCTCCGACAGCACCGACGGGCCGACGCTCACGCAGTGGTGCCGCGGACGCAGCTGGGACGTCGCGCCCGCGCCCGTCGAAGGCCCGCTCGACGGCATGCGGTTCACGACCACGCACGTCGACGTGGCCGGCCTGCCCGAGGCCGTCGACGCGGAGTCGCCGTCGCCGGCGGGGCCGATCCGCCGCCCGCCGCCGGAGATCGACGAGGACGCCGTGTCGCGCGAGCTCGTGCTCGGCGAGTCCACCACGCGCGCGATGACGGCGGAGCGCGAGGCGCGGTCGCTGTACACGGGGGCCGTGCCCTGGTCGGCGGCGGAGCTGGCCGCGGTCCTCGCGGGCAAGCCGGAGCCGGGCATCCGGATCCCCCAGCTGGTGCGCCAGCGCTGGGAGGGCGAGGCGCCGGAGGACACGGTCACCGACCCGTCGCGCGAGCGGGGGCTGCGGCCCGAGGCGCTGGCGGGGACGGACCTGACGGCGCCGCCCTCGCTGCGGGCGAAGGAGCAGGCGTCGAACACGCCGGTGCCGGAGGCCGAGGCGAGCCCGCCGCCGCCGCCCGTGGAGGACCCCGGGAGCGCGAGCGTCGACCGCGAGGAGCCGGACGCGCCGTACGACGCGGACGTGGCGCCGACGGAGCTGGTGGTGATCGGCCCGGCCGGGATCCCCGAGGCGGCCGACGAGCCGCCGCCGCCGAGCGAGCCGGCGACGGAGCCGCTGGGCCCGGCGCCCCCACCGGAGCTGGACGAGCCGCCGCCGGCCGCGCCCGAGCCCCTGCCGGTGCGCGCCGACGCGCCGAGCGAGGCGGCCGGGGAGCCGGAGCCCGAGCCGACCGACGCGCCCGAGCGCGAGCCGACGGACGCGCCCCAGGCCGCCGCGCCGGAGGCCCCCGCGGCGCCCGAGCCCGTCGGCGGCGCCGTGCCGACGTCCTTCGCCTCCACCTTCGAGGACGCGCCCACGGCGCGCATGCTGGTCCAGGAGCTGCCGCTCCCGGAGCCGGTGGCCGACGTGCCGGAGCCGCCCGCGGCGGCCGAGGCCGAGGCGCCCGCGCCCGAGCCGGAGGCCGCGGCCGAGGCGCCCGCGCCCGCCGAACCGGCGCCGGAGCTGCCCGTCGAGCGCCCGGTGGCGCCGGCGCCGCTGCCGGATCTCGGCCCGGTCGACCTCCCCGCCGGCGATGCGCCCGCCGCGTCCGACGCCGGGCGAGGGTCCCCACCGAGGTCTCCCCGTCGCCGTTCGCGCCCGCGCCCGCGCCCGCGGAGGCCGCGCCCGCGTCGCCCGCGCCCGCGCCGCCGCGCCGCCGCCGGCCGCCCGCGCCCGTCCCGCCCGCGCGCTGCGGCTCACGCCCGAGCTCGTCGCCGTCGCCTCGAGCGTCGGCGGCCTCCTCGTGGGGGTCGTCCGGGCTCGCGGTGGTCGCGCTGCTGCTGTTCGTCCTGACCTGAGGCTCGGTCGACTCAGTCCAGCGCGAAGTCCATGAACTTCTGCTGGACGACCTCGCGGATCTCCGCGATCAACGCATCGTCGGCCTCGATCCCCTCCGCCGCGAGCAGCTTGCGCGCCCGGCGCGCCACCCGCTCCGCCGCCACGTCGGACTGCTCGTCGCACTCCTCCGGCTCGGGATCGCGGCCGCGCTCTTCGCGGAACTGCTCGGACCACATCGAGCCGGCGTCCGCGCCGAGTTGCTCGAGCCGCGCCCTCAGCACGGCGTTCAGCTCGGCGAACGTCATCGGGTGCCCTCCATCGACGGCCGAAGAGCATATCGCGCTCCGCCCGCGCGTCACCCCCGGGGTGCGCCCGCCCCGATCTCGCCGCTGCGCCCCCGTCCCCAGCCCGCCGCGAGCAGCGCGTCCACCAGGGCCTCCTCGCGCGCCATCTCGGCCAGCCGCCGCCGGAACCGGCGCCGCCGCTGCACGAACGCCACGGCCAGCGCGACCGCGCCGAGCCCGAACACCCAGTCCCCCGACGCGAGCGCGGCCAGCTCGAGCCCCGGGCGCGGCGCCCACCGCGCCTGCCAGGTCGCCTCCACGTCCTCGAGGTACTGCCCCGTCGCCTGCCGCACGGCCTGACGCATCGAGGCCCCGCCGGCGCTGGCCCGCACCAGCGCGGGCAGCGCCTCCTCGCCGTGCTCGTCGACCAGCCAGGCGACGAAGTCCGCGGACTCGGCGTAGGCGAGCTGCGCCTTGCGCGGGTCGGCCGGGAAGCCGTGCTCCAGGCTGCGCAGCGGGATGGGCCCGCCCAGCAGCGACGAGCGCTGCAGCGTCGCCGCCTCCTCCGGGCCGATCTCGCCGGCCAGCAGCTGCGCCACGCCCTCCTGCAGCCAGTGGGGCGGGCGCTCGGCCGCGCCCGAGGCGAACGCGCGGCCCAGCAGCACGTGCACGAGCTCGTGCTCCAGGACCTGCTCGATGGGCGCGTCGGCGCCGGCCCGGGCCTGGGGGGCCCGCAGGAACACGGCGCCGAGCGTGGGCCACGCCGTGGCGTCGGCCCAGGTGGGCGGGACGCCGGGCTGGATCGCGCGGAACACGGCGTCGTCGTCGGCGACGTAGACGTGGACGGTGGTGCCGACGGGCACCTTCAGCCGCTCGGCCAGCGCGGGCAGCTCCCGGGAGCCGTGGCGGGCGACCTCCATCATCAGCGGCAGGTGCGCCTCGTCGCCGTGGACCCGCAGCCAGGTGCCGGGGACGGTGACCCAGTGGGCAGGCACGGTGGGGAGCTCGACGGGCTCGGCCTCCGGCGCCGCAGCCCACTGCTGCGCCCCGGCAGGCGCGCCCACCAGCGTGGCCCAGAGCAGGGCCGCGACCATCACCATCGTCCGGAGCATGTGGATCCCGTAGCGTGCTGGGTGCCCCTCCGTCCTGCGACCGCACGGACCCCGCGGGGAGCCCCGTTCGGGCAGGGCACGATACCGGGGGCGTGACGCGGATCCTCACGGCGCAGTGGGCCCTGGCCCCGACGGACAGCTGGTCGACGACGTGGCGGTCGTGCTCGACGGCCCGACCGTCCGCGAGCTGCGCCCCCGCGCCGCCGCCGACGGCCCCGCCGAGCCCGGCCTGCTGCTGCCCGGCCTCGTCGACGCCCACCTGCACCTCGAGCTCGGCTGGGCCGCGGGGCTCGTCCCGGGCGGGGAGGGGCTCGGGCCCTGGGTCCGCCGCCTGCTGCGGCTGCCGCGGCCCGACGCGCCGCCCCTCGACGCCACGCCCCTGGTCGAGGCCGGCACCGCCGTCGTCTGCGACATCGCCAACGGCGGCCACACGGCCGAGGCGCTCGACGCCGCCGGACTGGCCGGCGTGGTCCAGCACGAGCTGCTCGGCATGCGCCGCGCCGGCCTCGACGAGCGCCTGGCGCTGGCCGAGCGGCCCGACCGCCGCGTGGGGCGGCTGTGGGTGCGGCCCTCGCCCCACGCCGTCTACTCCACGCCCGAGCCGCTGCTGCGCGCCGCGGCCCGCCCCGGCGCCGCCCCGGCGTCGATCCACCTGGCCGAGGATCCCGCCGAGGCCCAGCTCCTGCGCGACGGCACCGGTCCGCTGGCCGACAGCATGGACGCCGCCGGCATCGACTGGCGCTGGTGGACGCCCCCGGGCTGCACCCCCGCCGCCTGGCTCGACCGGCTCGGCCTGCTGGGCCCCGACCTGCTGCTCGTCCACGCCGTCCACCTGACCGACGACGACCGCGCCCGCATCGCCGCGGCCGGCGCGCCCGTCTGCCTGTGCCCGCGGTCCAACCTGCACATCGGCGGGGTCCTGCCCGACGTGGCCGCGCTGCGCGCCGCCGGCGTCGCCCTGTGCCTCGGCACCGACAGCCTGGCGTCGTCGCCCGACCTCGACGTGCTGGGCGAGATCCCGCCGCTCGCCCGCGCGAACCCCGACGTGCCCGTCGCCAGCTGGCTCGCCCTCGCCACGTCCGGCGGGGCGGACGCCCTGCGCCGGCCCCGATACGGGAGGCTCCTGGCCGGCACGGCGCCCGGCGTGGTCCGGCTCGCCGTGGGCGATCCGGGCGAGGTGACCGAGGCGCCGCCCGCGCGGCGGTGGGAGGTGCGACCGTGGGAGTGAGCCGCTGGCTGAGCGCGTCCGCGACCTACGCGTCGATGATCAAGCTGTCGCACTCGGTGTTCGCGCTGCCCTTCGCGCTCGCCGCCGCCGTGATCGCGTCGCGGCAGGTGTCCGTCACCGCCGCCCAGATCGGGCTGATCCTCGGCTGCATGGTGCTGGCGCGCTCCTCCGCCATGGGCTTCAACCGCCTCGTCGACCGGCACATCGACGCGAAGAACCCGCGCACGGCCGGGCGCGAGATCCCGGCCGGGAAGATCTCGGTCGGCGCCGCCTGGGCCTTCACGATCGGCTCGGCGCTGGCCTTCGTGGGCTGCGCGGCGCTGCTCGGCCCGGCCACGCTCGCGCTGTCGCCCGTCGCGATCGCCGTCGTGTGGGGCTACTCGCTCACCAAGCGGTTCACGGCGCTGTGCCACGTGGTGCTGGGGGTCGGCCTCGGCCTCGCGCCGACCGGGGTGTGGATCGCGCTCACCGGCGGCTACGCCCCCGCGCCGCTCGTGCTGTCGCTCGCGGTGCTGTGCTGGGTCGCGGGCTTCGACATCATCTACTCCTGCCAGGACGCCGCGTTCGACCGCGAGGAGGGCCTGCGCAGCGTGCCCGCCGCCCTGGGGATCCGCGGGGCCCTCGCCGTCTCGGCGGCGCTCCACGTGGTCACGGTTTGTCTCCTCGCGGCGCTCCCCTGGCTGGCGCCGCTCGGCTGGCCCTACGCCGTCGGGCTCGCGATCATCGCCGGGGTGCTGATCTACGAGCACGCAATCGTCACGCCGACCGACCTGTCTCGCGTGGACGCGGCGTTCTTCAACCTCAATGGCTGGGTGTCGATCCTCTTCCTGGGGTTCGTCGTATTGGCGTCGTGGACCGGACACGCCGCCGGCGCTTGACAGAGTGCTGGTGCCGAAAATATCGTCAGCCGGTTCTGGAGGACCCCATGTCGAACAGCGTTCAGGATCTGATCCTCAAGGCCGCCATGGCCGGGCTCGTCGCCGGTGCCGTGGCCTGCGGCAACAAGACCGCCCCCGCGAGCGAGGAGCCCGCGCCCACCCCGACCGCCGAGGAGCCCGCCCCGGCCGAGCCGATGGAAGAGGCCGCCGCGCCCGCGGCCGACGAGGGCGCCGCCGCGCCGGCCGACATGGCCGCCGAGGGCGAGCAGCCGGCCGCCGCGCCGGCCCACGCCTGCAAGGGCCAGAACGACTGCAAGGGCCAGGGCGGCTGTGCGGTCGAGGGCCAGAACGAGTGCAAGGGTCAGAACGACTGCAAGGGCAAGGGCGGCTGCAGCACCGAGTCCTGATCTCGGCCGAGGAGACGTGACGTGAGCGCCGTTCTGTCGGATTCGGCCACCCGTCGCGTCTCCCGGTTCGCGGTGCCCGACCTCGGTGTCGGGGTCGGGCTCCGCGTCCCGCACTACGCCCACGTCGCCGAGCAGCGGCCGGCGATGCCCTGGTTCGAGGCGCTGTCCGAGAACTTCATGGTGGAGGGCGGCTCTCCGCTGCACTGGCTCGACCGGGTGCGCGAGCACTACCCGATCGTGCTCCACGGCGTGTCCATGTCGCTCGGCAGCGACGAGGACCCCGACCACACGCGCCGGCTGCGCGCGCTGTGCGACCGCGTCGACACCCCCTGGGTGAGCGACCACGTCTGCTTCACCCGCGCCGCCGCGGCCCACGGCCAGCCGCCGGGCATCAACACCCACGACCTGCTGCCCGTGCCCTACGAGCCGCGCACGCTCGCCCACATGGTCGACCGGTGCAAGCGCGCGGCCGATGCCCTCGGGCGGGTGTTCGCCATCGAGAACCCGTCGTCGTACCTCGGCTTCCGGGCGTCCTCGATGCCGGAGTGGGACTTCGTCGCGGCGCTCGCCGAGCAGGCCGACGTGGGCATCCTGCTCGACGTGAACAACGTCTTCGTGTCGTCGGTGAACCACGGCTTCGATCCGATGGCCTACCTCGACGCCATCCCCGCCGATCGCGTCGTGCAGATCCACCTCGCCGGGCACTCCGTGATGGAGGGCTACCGGCTCGACACCCACGACGCGCCGGTCTGCGACGAGGTGTGGGACCTGTACCGCCGGGTGATCGAGCGGATCGGGCCCGTCTCGACGCTCATCGAGTGGGACGGCAACATCCCGAGCTGGGACCGCCTCGCCGAGGAGGCCGCTGCCGCGCGCCGGATCCGCGAAGACGCCGTGGCGGTGTGGGCGGCGCGTGGCTGAGCCGCTCCCCGAGGACTGGCAGCAGCGCATGGTCGAGATGATCCGCGGGGCGTCCGACCTCGAGGGGAGCTGGTTCACGGGCGGACCGGTGTGCAGCCCGCTCGACCAGATCGGCATCTACCGCCGGCAGTACTCGCTGCGGCTGTACGACGCGCTGCGCGAGGAGCTCATCGGCCTGTCGGCGCTGATGGACGCCGCGCCCGACGCCGTGCCCGAGGGCGCCGAGGCGCTGCTGCGGCGGTTCCTGCGGGAGCGCCCGTCGCGGGAGTGGACCCTGAACCGGGTCGCCGACGGCCTCCCGGACTGGCTCGCGGCGCAGGACGGCGTGCCCGTGGCCTGGGTGGAGATGGCGCGGCTCGACTGGGCCGTGCAGCACGGGTTCGAGGCCGCCGCCGGGGCGCCGCTCGATCCGGCGGCGCTGTCGGTCACGCCGAAGCTGGCGCTGCAGCCGCACGTCCACCTCGTCCTGGCCACCCACAACGTCCACGAGGTGCGCGGGGCGGCGCTGGGCGGCGGCCCGCTGCCGGCGCTGCGCGAGGGGCACTTCCCGCTGGTCGTCTTCCGGCGCGGGATCCGCATGCGCCACTGGTGCGTGCCGCTCGGGCTGTTCGGGATCCTCGAGGGGATCGCCGCCGGGTGCACGCTGTCGCAGGCCATCGAGCGCACCTTCGCGAACGGGTGGACGACGACCGAGGAGCTCACGGCCCACGTGGGCGAGTGGTTCCAGGACCTCGGGTCCCGCGGCCTCGTCACCGCGGGGTGACGCTACCGGACCGCGGCGCTCACGAGCGCCTCGACGGCGCCGGCGGGGAGCACCTGCACCGGCTGGCCGTCGACGCGGATCTCGGTGGTGCCGAGGTCGCGGCGGTAGGCGAGCTGCGGATCGAGCCACAGCCGGTGCCCGAGGTGCAGCCCCACGCCGGCGCCGGCGCGCAGGAACGGCATCGCGCTGCCCTGCACGACGCGGTCGCGCTCCCAGAAGCGGCGGAGCTCGGCGCCGAGCTGCAGATCGAGCCGGCCGACCCCGGGCGCGGCCCACCCGGCGAGCAGCAGCTCGCTCGCGGTGACGCGGCGCGCGTCGCCGGCCTGGCGGAGCGCGGTGGCGCCGGCCAGGCCGCCGCCGAGGCCGAGCCCGAACGGCCCGCGGGAGACGCCCGCCGCGCCGGTGACGCGCCACAGCGGAGCGACACCGACCCGCAGCCCGCCGAGGGCGCCGACCGAGGCCCAGGGGCGCAGCCGGCCGTCGGGGGCCGGTGGCGGCGGGAGGAGCGGCGGGCGGGTGGGGCGCGTGCGTGTGGGGGCCGGGGGACCGGCGTGGGCGTCGGGTGAAGGTGCAGGCGGCGACGCGGTGAACGTCGGCGTCGCGGGGTCCAGCGCCGGCAGCTCCTCCGGGGCTCGGCGCGGCGGGGCTCGCTGCGGCGGCGTGGCGGCGGGCGCCACGGCCACCAGCGGCTCGGGGGCGGGCGGCGGCGGCGGCGCCGTGGGGCGCGGCTTCGGCTTCGGCGCGGGGCGCGGGCGGTGGCTCGGGCGCCGGCGGCGCGGCCACGGGGGTGACCAGGCTCGCGAGGAGCCAGACCAGGTCCTCGCGCGCGTCGGGCGAGTGCGGCGCGGGCACGGCGTGCGGTGCCCGCCCGCCTCGACCGACCAGGTGCCGGACGCGGTGGCGGACACGGTGACGGCGGCGCCCTCCGGCGCCCACTGCAGGCCCGCCAGGGCGAGGATGGGCGACCAGGTCTCGGCGGCCTCGCCCGCGGGCAGGGCCACCCCGACCCCCGCCCGGGCGGCGATCACACACAGCGCCAGCAACCATGCGGCCAGGGCGTCTCGCCTCCGCGGGGATCCTGCTGCCCGGCGATCAGTCGTCGTCGCCCTCGTCCTCTTCGCCGGTGTCGGCGTCGGAGCCGTCGTCGTCGTCGTCGTCGCCGGTGTCGGCGGACGAGCTGTCGTCGTCGTCGTCGTCGTCGCCGGTGTCGGCGGACGAGCTGTCGTCGTCGTCGTCACCGGTGGTGACGGTGGTGAGGGACGCGCCGCCGCGGGCGCGCCCGCCTTGCCGGAGGCCAGCCCGTCGGTGTTGCAGCCGGCCCAGGCGAACAGCCCCAGGAGGGCGAGGGGGAACAGACGCATGACACGCTCCTTGTGTTGTGCACGGGCAGTACAACCAGCCCCAGACCGATCCGAATGTTCGTTCGCCCGGCTTCGCTCGCGCCGGCTCCGCTCGCGCGAGGACTTTCAGCCCCCGGGATCGCGATCAGCTGCACCACGTCGGCCGTCGGCGCCGCCACTGCCGCCGCCTCGACGCCGTCCACCACCGCGGGGCCCGTCAGCGCCGCCCCGAAGCCGGCCGGCCCGGCCGCCGACCAGCGCGCGGCGTCGGCCGGATCGACGGTGCCCAGCGCCGCGGCCCGTACACCGCGTCGCGCGACGCCACGCCAGCCAGACCTCCCCGTCCCCACCGCCGCGGCCGCACCGGGCGCCTGCAGCGCCGCCGCGGCCTGGCCGTCGCCCAGCGCGCCCGCGGGATCGGCGAAGACCCACACGGCGTCGCTGCCGGGCACGACCAGCTCGGGCTGCCCGTCGCCGTCCACGTCGCCCACGACGGGGACGCGGGCGCCGGCACCCGGCACGGCGATCCGCGCTGTCGCCACCTCGTCGACCGAGCGCTCGTCCTCCGCGCCGGGCGGGACGACCCAGCAGGTGCCGATCGCGCAGGCGACAGGCGCATCGCGCCCGCTCCCGTCGACGTCCCCCTGGGCGACCGCCGCACCGAAGCCGCCGCCGGGCCCCCACACCTGGAAGGCGGCGTCGTCGGCGATCCAGGCGCCTGCGGCCAGCAGCTGCGCGAGGTCGTCGCGGCTGACCCGGCCCTCGCCCTCCTGCGCGCCGCTGTGGCCCACGGCCAGGTCGGGGCGGCCGTCGCCGTCGGCGTCGCCGAGCGCGACGGCCTCGCCGAAGCCGCCCTCGTCCTCCTCCTCGTCGCCGGGGGTGCCGATGGCGAGCGCGTCGGCGCGGCCCACGGCGCCAGCGGGCACCGGCGGGAGCAGCCACACCTCCTCGAGGGCGGGGACGCCCACGACGAGCGCCTCCGCGCCGGGCGCCACCGCCGCGCCGATCCCCGCGCCGGTGACCACGGCGGACGCCTCGTCCCAGCCGCCGAGCGCGCCGGCGTCCCACAGGCCGACCGCCCCCCGCCCGGGCGCGCCCACGACGAGCCGCAGCGGCGGCCCCGGCGCCCACCACAGGCCGCCGGCGCCGAGCCCGTCGCCGGGATCGCCCTGCACCTGGCCCAGCCCCGCGGCCGTCGTCGAGGTGCCGGTCGGGCTGGCGGTGTCGGTCGCGCCCGTGGGGTCGGGCCGGCCGTAGTCGACCACCATGTGGCACCCCGACAGCAGCAGCGCGATCACGGCTGGTC
Source organism: Myxococcota bacterium (assembly GCA_041389545.1). Lineage (GTDB taxonomy): Bacteria > Myxococcota_A > UBA796 > UBA796 > JACKER01. The sequence goes on from JAWKRQ010000011.1 coordinate 148,249, forward strand.
CTCGCAGCGCGCGAGCCGCTCGGGGTCGCCCGCGCCCTGCGCCTCGAGGCGCTGCAGGTACGGCAGGGCGGCCGCGCACCCGCCGTCGGCGAGCGCGGCGGTGGCGGCGATCTGCAGCAGGTCGACGGTGCGCGCCCCGCCGGCGTCGAGGTAGCGGTCAGCCGCGGCGCGGGCCTCCGCGGGGCGATCGAGCGCGAGCAGCGCCTCGGCGCGCAGGGCGAGGAGCTCGGCCAGGAAGGGGCCGGCGGCGGCGGGCAGCGCGGCGTCCACCGTCGCCAGGACCTCGGCCGGATCGGCGCCGCGCCGCTTCAGCTCGTTGGCGCGGCCGAGCAGGCCGGGCGGCGTGCTCGGCAGGCACACGGTGTGCTCGCCGGCGCCGAGGACGTGCTCGCCCCCGGCGACGCAGCGCACCTCGACCCGGCCGTGGACCACGTCCACCGCGGTGCCGAGCGCGTCCCGATCGACGCGGAACGCCGTCCCGATCACCCGCACCTCCGCCTCCCGCGTCACCACGCGCAGGTCGACGCCCTGCTGCGGCGTCACGTCGACGTCGAGCGCGCCCGCCGTCCAGCGGATGCGCGGAGCGCGCTCGGGGCCGCCCACCTCGCCGGCGCCGTGGGCGACGAGGCGCACGTCGTCGCCCACCGCGACCGGGGCGTCCGCCAGGGGCGCCGCCACCGGGCGATCGCTCGGCCGCGCCCAGCGCGCCGCGGCCACCCCGCCGACGATCGCGAGCAGCGCGGCCAGGGCGGCGGCGGTCAGCCCGCCGAGCGCCAGCAGCGGCAGCAGGCGCGGCCGCCGGCGCAGGCCGCGGCGCAGGCGGTCCACCTCGCCGGGGTCGGGTCGAGGGCGTCCGGAGCAGCGCCCGCGACACGCGCGTCCTCGGTGCGCGTGGCGAGCGCGCGGCGGAGGGCGCCCAGCTCGGCCTCGGTCGGCACCGTGTGGGCGGCGAGCAGGTCGAGCGGCCCGTCGCGGCGGGGTTCGTCGCTCATCGCCCCTCCAGGGTGTCGTCGATCAGGGCGCCCAGCCCTGCTTGACGGCCGCCGCCCGGAACGCGACCCGGGCGCGGCGCAACCGGCTCTTCACCGTCCCGACGGGCACGCCGACGAGCTCGGCGGCCTCCTCGTCGGTGCGGTGCTCGAGATCGCAGAGCACGAGCACCTCGCGGTGGTGGACCGACAGCCCGTCGAGCGCGCGGTGAACGCGGGCGGCGGTCTGTGACGCCTCGACGTGGGCGTCGGGGCGGCCGCCCTCGTCGCGCTCGTCGCGTCCGAACAGGTCGCCGACCCAGCGCTGGACCCAGGTGGCGCGCCGGTGGCGGGCGAGGACCCGGCGGGTGACGCCGAACAGCCACGGGCGGAAGTGCTCGGGCGACCACACGCGGTCGAGCCGGTCCATGACGATGAGCAGGACGTCCTGCGCGGCGTCGTGCGGGTCGACGCGCGGGCCGCCGAGGCGCTTGCACCACGCCAGGACGACGGGCATCCAGGCGTCGAACAGGGCGGCCAGCGCCTCGTCGTCGCCCGCCCGGACGGCTTCGAGCAGATCGGTGCTCGGCTGGGGGAGGGTCATCGCTCGATAGGATGCCGCGCGGCCCCCCGAACGATCCATGTTTCTGCGGGAGGCGCCCGGGGGTGGTGGCCCCCGGGCGCCGGTTCACTGCAGCTCGGCCGTCCAGTAGTGGCGCCACGGCGAGGTCGCGGGCAGCCAGTCCCGCCACTCGTCCGGCACCTCCACCTGACGCACCGCCATCCACAGCAGATCCATCCCGGTCGGCGGGCGCGGACGCCGCTTCAGCGGCATCTTGGCCTCGGCCGGGGTGCGGTCCGCCTTGTCGGCGTTGCACTGGACGCAAGCGGTCGCGACGTTGCTCCAACAGGTCACCGGGACCGACTCCCCGTCTTGGAGCACGACGCGGCCGCGCACCGAGCGCGCCCGCGGGACGACGTGGTCGAGGGTCAGCTCCGTCAGATCCGGACGGCCGCTCTCCCGCACCGGGCGAGCACCGCAGTACTGGCAGGTGTAGCCGTCGCGGGCCAGCACGTTCTGACGGTTGAACCGCACGCGGTTCCGGAACGACTGGTAGCGACGGAGCACCACGACCGCCGGGTGCGGGATGCCGACCGACGCCGAGCGGATCATCCGGCCGGCGTAGGCCTCCACCATGGCCACCTTGTCCTCGAGGAGCATGGTGACCGCGCGCTCCCACGGGACGACCCGCAGCGGGGTCCCGTCGGCGTTGAGGACGAGGACCTGGCTCATGACACACCTCGCTCGTGCCTGTGGGGGATGGAGTCGACAACGACAACGACAACGACAACGACAACGACGACAGGGCCAACGAAAAAGCCCCAGGACCTGACGGTGCCCGGGGCTTCCACGCGCTCGACCGCCGACACCGACGCCTCTACGCGCACACCTCGGGCATGCCCGGTTCCGTGCGGAGCTCGCCCCCGAAGGAGGGATCCGACGACGGACGGGGGCCGCTCTGGACGTTGTGCAGGTGAGGGTACCGCTTCACGGCGGCCTCCGCTGGCGGGCTCCGCGCCCGCGCCTACCAAGGGATGCTCCGGTCCCGCGGCCCCGTCAAGGACTTTCGTCCCGGCGGGGGCCGTCAGCTGGCCGGGATGAGCGCCACCACGAGGTCGCGGACGTTGGGTCCGGTGGGGCCGGACCACCGCAGGTCGCCGGAGGCCGCCAGCGCGCCATTGGACGCGTGGGCAGCGAGCGCCGCCGCCGGATCCACGCCCGCCGCCCGCGCCCGCTCCGCCGTGCCGCCGTCGACGAGGGCGCCGGTGGCGTCGCTGTTGCCGTCGCGGCCGTCGGTGGCGAGGGCGAGCACCACAGCGTCGGCGCCGTCGAGCGCGAGCGCGGCCGCCAGCGCGAGCTCCTGCATGCGCCCGCCGCGCGCGCCCGCCGGCACCCCCGAGACGACGGGCTCGCCGGCGAGGAGCAGCGCCATCGGCGGGTGCGGGGCCGGCAGCGCCGACACGGCCCGCGCCAGGCGCTCGCCCGCGTCGCGGGCCTCGCCGCGCAGCTCGGCGTCGAGCACCAGCACGGCGTAGCGCAGCGCGAAGGCCTCGCCCTCCGCCCCGGCCAGGGCGTCGGCCGAGCTGCCGACGGCGACGTCGCGCGTGCCTGCGCCGATGGCGGGGCCGCTGCCCACCAGCGCGGGGTCGTCGCCCGGGACGTCGAACAGGACGAGGTTGAGCCAGGTACCCGGCCCGGCGCGGCAGAGTTGGCCGCCCTTGAGCGCCGACCACGTCCGCCGGGCGGCGTTGATCGTGGCGATGTCGTCGCCGGCGCGCAGGCGGCGGTCGGTCTCGCGGGCGATGGCCTCGAGCGTCCAGCCGGGCTGGGGCACCTCCACCAGCGCCGACGCGCCGCCCGACCACAGCCCGACGAAGCGGTCGCCCGGGGCCGCGGCACGCGCCGCCGCCAGCAGGGCGCCGCCGGCCGCGACGGAGCGCGCATCGGGCACGGGGTGGGCGCCGATCCGCACCTCGACGCGCTGCAGCGGCACCTCGTGGCCCTCCGGCACCACGACGATCCCGCCGTCGAGCCGGTCACCGAGGGCCGCCTCCGCCGCTGCGGCCATGTTCGCGGCGGCCTTGCCGGCGCCCAGCACGCGCAGCGCGCCCCCGCCGTCCGGGAGCTCCCGCAGGGCGTCCCGCACGCGCGGCGCCGGGTCCGCGGCCCGCATCGCCGCCGCACGGATCCGCTCGGCGTCGCGCCGTAGGGCGTCCCAGCGGCTCACGGCCCGCGCCCCGTCATCACCAGGGCCCCGGCGAACCGCGAGGGCGCCACCACGCCCTGCTCGCGCAGCCAGGCGTCGGCGCGGGCCACCAGGCCGGCGCCTTCGTCGCCGCCGATCAGCGCGCCCAGGTGCCGCCGCACCGACGCTGCGAGCGCCGCGATCCCGGAGCCGTCGAGCCCGGCGACGGCCTCCTTGAAGCGTGCCACCGCCTGGTCGCGCTCGCCGCGGATCTCGAGCTCGCGCGCCTCCAGCAGGGCGAGCCCCGCGGGCAGGTGCGGCAGCTCGGTGCGCGCGAGCGTCGCCGCGCAGGACCGCGCCACGGCGAGGAGCTCGTCGCGGCGGGACGGATCGGCCTCGGCCAGGCCGAGCGCGGTCCGCGCGCGCAGCTGCAGCACCAGGCCCTGGAACATGAGCCCGCGGGCGAGCCAGGAGCGGCGCCAGTCCCGCCACAGCGCGTCGGCCAGCGCGTGGGCGGCGGCTGGCTGCTGCTGGTAGGCGGCGAGCTGGATCCGCGACAGCCCGAGGTTGAGGTGCTGCAGGTCGAAGCCGCTCGGCTGCCACGCGGCCTCGCAGGCGTCGAGGTGCGCGAGCACGGGCGCGGGGTCGTCCTCGACCATGCCGAGGATGTAGCCGATGTCGGTGCGCGCGCTGGTGGCGAGGTAGCGGTTGCCGCGCTGCTCGGCGTCCTCCACCAGGCGCGGCACCGTCTGCGCGATGCGCCGCAGACGCCCGCGCCAGATGTGGCACCAGCACTGCAGGATGCGGATGCGCGCCACCGGCGACGCCGCCTCGGCGGCGCACCGCTCGAGCAGCAGCGCCTCGGCGTCGACGGCGACCTGGTAGGCCTCGTCGAACCGGTGCTGGTGGTACGCCAGCATGGCCGCCATGTAGCGGTGCAGCCCGGCGAGGAGCGGCTCGTCCGCCGCGGCGACGGCGCGGCCGGCCTCGTCGAGCAGGGCCTGGGCGCGGCCCCAGGCCCGCGCGCCGCCCGCGAAGGCCACGGTGCCGACCTCGGTGAGCAGCACCCGCGCCAGCGCGCCGGGGGTGCCGGCGCGGGCGGCGAGCGGCAGCATCCGCGCCTGGTACGACGACATCCGCAGCGGGTCGATGTAGGCGAGCCCGTCCACGGCGGCCCAGCAGACGGTGAGCTGGTCCTGCAGCGGCCGGGGCGCGGCGGGCGACCAGGAGCGCGGGGTCGCCAGGCGCCAGCGGACGGCGGACCAGCCGCGGCGCGCCACGAGGTCGAGCAGCTGGCCCGTGCGGCCCTCCGGGACCGGCGCCAGCCCGACCCGGGCCGAGACGGTGGCGAGCTCGGCCAGGCCCCGCGCGACGTGCCCGGCGGCCAGCAGCTGCCCCACGGCGTCGCAGTGCAGGGCCACCGGCAGCGCGTCGAGGCCGAGCCACGCGGCCGCCGCCTCGGCCGAGCGGCCGGCGGCGGCCAGCGCCCGGCCGAGGCGCTCCGTCAGCGCGCGGTGCTCGTCGGCGTCGTCGCAGGCGGACACGGCGAGGGCCAGCAGGTGCGCGGCGTGGTCGAACGCCAGGGCCTCGGAGGCGGCCTCGCCCGCGGCCAGGGCGTGGGGCAGGGCGCGGGCGCGCTCGCCGGCGCCGAGCCAGTGCACGGCGAGCGCCTCGTCGTCGCCATCGCCGTCCAGGGCCTCCGCCAGGGCGCGGTGGGCGTCCCGCAGCGCGTCCGCCGTCAGCGAGGCCGTCACCGCCTCCCGCACGCGGTCGTGGTACGGCTCGACCCGGTCGGGGCCGGTGCGCACGAGCCGCCCGGCGCGCAGGACGGCCAGCTCGGGCACGATGTCGGTGGCGCCCAGGGCGCGGGCCAGCGTGCGCGGCGCGAGCGGCCGCCCGGCCACGGCGGCGTGGGCCAGGACCGCCCGCTCGTCCCGCCCGAGCTGCGCGACGCGCGCCGGATGGCCTCGTCGAGGGTCGCGGCGTGGTCGGGGTCCGTGCCGCTGCGGGCGAGCTCGTGGACGAAGAGCGGGTGGCCGTCGGCGGCGTGGGCGATGCGGTCGAGCGTGTCGGGCGAGGCCGCCGGCCGCAGCGCACTGGCCAGCGCCACCGCCTCGCTGCTGCGCAGCGTGCCCACCTCCACCGTCACCGCGGGCACCACGCGCAGACGCTGCAGCGCGGCCAGGAACGCGGACTGGTCCTGCTCCTCGGTGCGCCAGGTCAGCACGACCAGCACGGGCGTGCCCGACAGCAGCTCGGCGAAGAAGCCGGCGGAGTCGGGGTCGCCCCACTGGGCGTCGTCGACGAACACGCACAGCGGCGCCAGCGACGCGATCAGGCGCTGCAGGCCGCGGAAGCCGCGGGCGCGCCGCTCGTGCGGGTCGCTGGTCCGGTCGACGGTGACCGGCGTGGCGCGCGGCTGCAACACGGGGAACAGGGCGCCGACCGAGGCCAGCTCGGGCACGTCGGGCAGGCGCCCGCCGAGCCGCTCGGCCAGCGCGTCCACGACGCTGTCGAGCGCGCGGTACGCGACGGACTCCCGCTCGTAGCAGCGGCCCGCCAGGACGGGCGCCTGGAGCGTGCTCAGGAAGCGCTCCACCAGCGCCGTCTTCCCGATGCCGGACGGCCCGCGGACCGCCACCAGCACGCTGTCGCCGCGCGCCACCCGCGCCCACGCCGTCGACAGCGCGTCGAGCTCGTCCGTCCGCCCGATCAGGCCCACGCTCGGCGGCGTGCTGATCGGGTCGCCCCCGAACGCGGCGAGCACCGTGGGCCCGTCGGGTCGCTCCTGCGGTGCGACCGCGAGCAGGGCGCGGCACAGCGCGCCGAGGTCGTCGGGCACGTCGCACAGCTCGGCCGGATCGGGCGGCGGCCGGACCTGCTTGTCGCGCACCACCTGCGCCACGGGCCCCGTGAACGGCCGCTCGCCGGTGAGCGCCTCGAAGAGCATGGTCCCGACGGCGTACCAGTCGCTCGCCTCGGTGAGCGGCGCGCCCGCAGCCTGCTCGGGCGACATGTACGGCACCGTCCCGACGACGGGCCCCTGGAGCGCCGCGCCGCCCACCGGCTCCAGGGCCTGCAGCAGACCGAAGTCGAGCAGCACCACCCGGCCGGTCGAGCGCTCCACCAGCACGTTCGAGGGCTTGAGGTCGCGGTGCAGCGAGCCGTGCGCGTGCAGCGCCTGGACGCCCTGGCACAGCTGGCGGAAGGCGTCGCGCAGGCGGTCGGGATCGGGGGGCGGCCGGCCGCGCGGCGGGGCGTGGGAGACGTAGGGGAGGGGCTCGGCGTCGGCGGCGAGCTCGAAGGTGGGCTCGGCGCGCCGGCGGGCGGCCTCGCCGCGGACCCAGAGCAGGAAGGGCACGCCGTCGACGAGGTCCATGGTGACGAACGAGCCGTCGTCGGTGGAGACGAGCTCGTGCAGCCCGACCAGGTTCGGGTGGGCGATGTCGGCCAGCGCGCGGAACTCGTGCTTGAGGCGGCGCAGGCCCAGCGGGTCGGCGGTGTGCAGCGTCTTGAGCGCCACGGTGACGGCGCGCTCGCTGTCGAACGCCTCGTACACGACGCCCGTGGCGCCGGTGCCGATGCAGCGCCCGACGCGGTAGCGCGGTTCCCCCAGACCCGGCATCGACTTCCTACCGGGCCTGTTTTCTCACGGGCGGCGGCGCTGCGCCACCCGCCGTGGGTTATGGCGGCGCGTGTGGCTGTGGGCGGCGGTCGTCGGCGAGGCTTCGGCCGGCGTGTGGGTGCGCGACGCGGGCGACGCCTACGTGCAGGCGGGGCTCAGCCACGCCTGGGCCGACCGCATGTACCTCGCCGGCGGGCGGGCGGTGCCGCAGGCCAACCCGGCGCTGCTCGGCCAGCTGGCGCCCCTGTTCGACCGCGCGGCGTTCTCCACCACCGACCTCTCCGCGTACGGTGAGCTCGGCCTGGGCCACGGCCTCGAGCTGTCCGCGGCCGTGCCGCTGCGGTACGCCGAGCGCCGCTGGTCGTTCGCCTCGGACTGGCCCGACCTGCGCAACCACGGCGTCGGGCTCGGCGACCTCGCCGTCGGGCTGCGCCTCGGCAAGGTGGCGGGCGGATGGGCCGGCTCGGGCGGCCTCGTCGCCCGCGCGCCGCTGTACGACAACTCGCCCGAGGCGCTGCGGGTGGAGGCCGGCAACTCCGACCTCGCTGACGACCGTGTGCCGCTCGGGCAGGGCACCTACGAGCTCGAGGCGACGGCCGGCGGCGGGCGGGGCTTCGGCAAGGGCTGGGCGCTGGTCGAGGCCGGGCTGCGGGCGCGCAACCGGCACTTCTCGCTGGTGGTGCCCGGGCGGGTGCAGGTCGGCGTGAAGCCGGTGGCGCCGGTGGCCGCGTGGGTCGGGGCCGACTGGGCGGTGTCGCTCGGCAACGGCGAGGCGCCCGACGTCTTCCGCGACCGGTGGGGCAAGGGCCCGCTCGTGGTCGACGATCAGCGGTCGCTCGCCGTGTCGCTCGGCGGCTCGGTCGAGGTGGCCGAGGGGATCTCCGTCCTCGCCACCGGGGCGCGCACCGTCGCCGGGTCGCGTTATCCCGTGCTGACGACCTTGGGGCTGGGGGTGAGCGTGGTCCGGTCCGTCCGGAGGGGCCCGTGAGGGCGCTGCTGCTCGGCCTCGTGGGGTGCAACCTCACGCCCACGCCGTGGCCCGACCCGAGCGTGGCGCCCGGCGGCCGCGCGCCGTGGTCGCACCCGACCGATCGGATCTGCCGGCAGCGCCAGGATCCGGGGATGTTCGAGGTCGACGGCTTCCTGTTCTGCGGCGACAACCCCGGTCTGAACAAGGTGCCCATCGACGACCCCGTCTACGTCGCCTGCGCCGACGCGACGCTCGACGAGCGGGTCATGGCCGTGTTCGACGGCACGCGGGCCCGCGCCTACGCGCTGCGGGGGCTCTACAAGCGGGAGCTCGTCAACGACGACTGGGACGGGGAGCCGCTGCTCGTCGACTATTGACCCATCATCGCCGGCGGCGACGTGTTTCGCCGCGATGTCGACCCGGACGGGGACCCCGTGCGGTACTCCGTCGTGGGGCTGTGGGGCAGCGGGAACGTCGTCGGGGACCGCGCCGGCCTCGAGGACGACACCTACACGGCGTACTCGATGTGGGACGGGCACGCGCTGTTCGGGCCGGGGCGTCCGAGCGCCATCGAGAAGGCGCCGGTGCTGATCGCCGTGCTCGGCGCGAAGCAGTTCGTCGCGCGGTACGGCGCGCTCGGCGAGCGGTGCGAGGTCTGGCAGGGCGACGAGGTCACGGGCATCGGCTGCGACGCCGCCTGCACCGAGCTCGAGGCGGCGTGCCCCGAGCGCGATCCGGCGGGGTGCCGGGCCGACTGCGCGCGGCTGCCGCGGGCGCTCACCGACTGTGTGCGCGCGGCTCGGACCTGTGACGAGGAGGTCGCGTGCCACGAGTCGTGGGCCGAGATCCAGGCCCAGCAGGCGGCCTGGAAGTAGGCGTCAGGGATCGCAGCGGTCGCAGGTGCCGATGGGGGTCCAGTCGGTGTGCGACAGCTCCCAGACGTCGGTGGCGTAGGTGTAGACGACCAGCGCCTCGACCTGCGACAGCGTGCCGTCGCCGTTCATCGCGCCGGAGAACAGGATCGTCGCCTGGCCGGGGAACTCGAAGTAGGCGGTGAAGTCGCCGTTCGTGCCGGTGAGCGGCGCGGTGTCCTCGCCCGGGACGCCGTCTTCGCAGTAGGAGACGCGGACGCCGTCGATGGCGCTGTCGTCGAAGTCCCAGAAGCAGATCGAGGTCTCGATGCGCGAGCCCTCCGGGCGGGCGTTCGACGAGGAATCGATCTTGCCGGAGACCTGGTACTTGCCGACGAGCTGGGGCGGGTCGTCGCCGTAGTTCAGCTCGAAGCCGTCGTCTGCGGCCTCGTCGACGGCGATGGCCACGGCGGGGTCGGTCACGATCTCGTCGACCTGGGCGCTGCCGGTGACGGTGCCGTTGGCCGGGGCCTCGTCGGCGGGGGCGCCGAGGTCGGGCACGTCGCGGCCGTCGAGGCAGTACTTCGCGTAGGCGGCGGAGCGGGGCTTCCAGCAGTCCTGGACCTCGCCGCACTTCACCTCGGTGATGCAGGTGAGCTGGCAGTCGGCGTAGCCGCGGAGCTCGCGGTCGTCGGCGGTGCAGGAGGCGGCGCAGTCGAGGCCGCCCTCGCCGGTGGAGGCGGCGCCGAAGCCGGCGAACTCGGGGGTGGGGGGCGTGGCGTCGCAGTCCTGGATCTGCAGACAGGCGTCGGTGCAGAGGGCGGCGTTGTCGACGACGTTGTCGACGAGGTTGCAGGACAGCTGCAGGGCGGCGGCGCAGCAGACGAGGGGGATCCACGAGCGACGGACCACGGGCACTCCTGAGTGGCAGGTTCGGGGGGAGACGAGCGGGGGCGGGCGATATTCGACCCTTCGTCCCCAATCGTCACGATTGTACATCGCTGTCCCATCCCCTTTGCCCTTTGCCCCGTGCCCGAGGGCGAGATGCGTCGGATCTGCTTGGAGTTGTGCTGACGGGCGAAAGGGGACTATTGGCGGGCAGGCGCGGAGCAGACCTGGCGACGATGCCCACTGACTGCGCCTGACCGACAGGGTCCCCCGCCCGGCGGCACCGTAGCAATTCGCGCAACGGAAGCAGATCCGGCCCGACCTGAATTCATCCGCTGGCGATAGTAATGGTTGGTACGACAATACCGTCGTCCGGAAGCGGATCTGGCCCGACCTGAATTCATCCTGCGCGAATCGTCGTGTTTCGAGGCTGAAGATCACCCGCCGGAAGCGGAACCGGCCCGACCTGAATTCATCCTCCGGCGATAGTGGTGGTTCTTGCCTTGGTCCCGTCGTCCGGAAGCGGAACCGGCCCGACCTGAATTCATCCTCAGCGCTCGCGGTCGCACGGCGCTCCCGTCGTGAGAGCACGCGCCATGGTGGTGGGAACAGGCGTTCACCCGTGCGAAGCCGGGGCCAGGACAATCGGACCGGCTTCCCACCAGGTACGCTGGGTCGGATCGAACACCTCGGGGAGGTATGCCGCCCTCGATCGCACACCCGGGGCCACCCCGGCGGTCGCCGCCACGATGCAACCGTCACTCTCGGGCTCGTGCGCCGTGCCGACGCGCCCGAAGCCTGGCCAACTGTGCGATCGAGGGGGGCATACCTGCCGTGGGTGTCTCACTCGGCCCGGCTTGCTCCCCGTGGCGGCCGCCGGCTACCGACGCAATCGGTGCTCGACCAGCTCGAGGCCGAGGAGCGCTTCCTACGGTGCCGCCGGGCGGGGGACCCTGGCGGTCAGGAGCAGCTAGCCGGCATCGTCGCCAGATCCGCTCAGCTCCTGCCCGCCAATAGTCTCCTTTCGCCCGTCAGCACAAGTCAGGTCGGGCCGGATTCGCTTGCGGGCGGGAATAACAAAGCAAGAACCAGAGCTATCGCCTCAGGATGAAATCGGGTCGGGCCGGATCCGCTTCCGGATGGCGGTACCCAGTTAGGAACCACCGCTATCGCGAGGCGCTCGACTCAGGTCGGGCCGGATCTGCTTCCGCAACAGGATGAATTGTGCGAGCGGAGCCGGCGGGAGCGCGATGCGGCCACCTGCCGAGGCTCAACCGCCATGAGCTCGCGGTCGCACGGCGCTGCCGCCGTGCGAGCACGCGCCATGGTGATGGGAATTGGCGTTCGCCCGTGCGAAGCCGGGCGTACGACAATACTACTGGCGCGTGCGCGCCGAAATGGCTTCCCGATTCCTGGTCACGCAGGAACGACCTCGTGAACGGAGCAGGAATCGGGGAAGCCCCATCGGCTTTGCTCGCGCAATTCCTACGGTGCCGCCGGGCGGCGGACCCTGTCGGTCAGGCGCAGCCAGCCTGCATCGTCGCCAGATCTTCAGCGCCTGCCCGCCAATCGTCCCTTTCGCCCGTCAGGACGACTGCACGAGCGGGAGCGCGGGACCCTGGCGGCACGCGATCGCGTACCGAAGCGCTCAGGGCTGGGCGTCGATCCAGGCGTCGATCCGCGCCGCCTGCTCCCCCATCTGCTTCACCGCCTGGTTCACCGCCGTCACGTCGGGCACGTCCATCCCGATGAACTCGGCGTCGACCCAGAACGCCTCGATCCGCCGCGCGTGGTTCTTCTCCCCGTAGAGCATCACGAACGAGTACTGCTGGAACACGTTCGCGATGTTGGTCGAGAACTCGACCGGATCCGGCGACAGCTGCCGCACGAACGTCACCTCGCCCAGCGTGTCCGTCTCCACCCGCCGGTAGGCCGACTCGTACGTCCGCTCGGCCTCCTTGAGGATCGCCACGTCGGCCACCTCGTGGACCTTCTGGTCCAGCGTGTCGCAGTCGTGGGACAGGAAGCACGGCCGGTCGCTCTGCGACAGGATCTCGTACTCGACGAAGTTCTCGGGGAACATCTTGTCCTTGTCCCCGCGCGACGCCGCGTCGACCACGGGGTCGATCTTGTGCGTGTAGTCCACGAGGCCCATCGCGCCCACGATGTCCTCGGTGTCGTTGTTCACGCCGACCGAGCGCAGGTCGGCGCGGGTCAGGTTGTTGACCCGGTACCCGTCGCCCGTCAGCGCCGGGTAGTTCGCGTTGATCACGGGGAGCAGCGAGTCGGCCGTCTCCCGCAGGTACGCGTCGCTGTCCTGGTCGAAGTTGACGAAGCCGTACACCATCAGGGACTCGAGGTCCACGGGCGCGTCGACGACCTTACAGCCAGAGAGCGACGACAGCATCGACAGCATCAGCATGTACGCACCACCTACTTTCCCAGAGAGCTTAGCCTGGCCCACGAGCGGCGGGAGAGAATTCCATACGCCCGGCAGGGACCCCCGGCCGTCACCCGTCACCACCTGTCACCAACCCGACCAGGGCGTCCACGTAGGGGTCCCGCAGCCCGTGCGCACCGAGCGCCCGCTGCACCCCGTGCAGATAGTCCGCGCCGAGCGCCCGCTCCCCGCGCTGCCGAGGCGTGGCGGCTGCGAGCACGCGGGCCTGCGCGGCGAGGTCCAGCTCCACGACCAGCCCGCTGTCGGGGTCGGTGAGCCAGGTGACCGCGGCGCACGCCGCGCCGTCCACCTCCACCACGACCTCGCTCCGCCGGTACCCGGGCCCCTCGCGGGCGGCGAGGCGCGCCAGCACGTCGTCGGCGGCGTCGGGCGCGTAGGCGAGCAGGAGCCCGTCGAGCCCGGCGCCGGGCACGGTCCCGAGCGCCAGCGACACCCGGTGCGCGCCGTCCACGAAGCCCTCGACGTCGCGCGGCTCGGCCGCCAGGTGCCGGGCGCAGCCGCGCGCCCTCGAGCGCTTGTTGAAGCGCCGCACGAGCCCGGGCAGCCGCGCCGGGCGCACCGACCGGAGGGCGTCGGGACGCTCGGGCTCGTACATCAGCGATCCGTAGGCGAAGACGAACACGACGCTCCAACCCCGCGCGGGCGGCGGACCGTCCCGGCGCGGGGATCGCCACCGCGCGGCCGCCACCGGGATAGCTGGGGCGAATGTCCGCTCCGCTCCAGCAGGTGTCGCTCCGCTCCGGGACGGTGGATCTCGTGCGGCGCACCGTGCTGCGCGCCGATGGCCAGCGCGCCCGGCTCACCCCCCGCGAGTCCGAGATGCTCGGCTACCTCGCGGCGCGCCAGGGGCGGATCGTGCAGCGGGCCGAGCTGCTGCGCCAGGTCTGGGGCTACTCCGACCGCGCGATCAGCCGCGCCGTCGACACGGCCGTGCGGCGTGTCCGCTCCAAGATCGAGGTCGATCCGGAGCACCCCGACCACCTGCTCACCGTCTTCGGCGAGGGCTACCGCTTCGTCCCCGGCGTGGTGCCGACGCGCCCGCTGCCGGCCGAGAGCGAGCCGTTCCTCGGCCGGGGCGCCGAGCTCGAGGCCCTGGCGGCCGCCGTCGTCGAGGGTGCGCTGGTGACGGTGACGGGCCCGCCGGGCGTCGGGAAGACGCGCCTGGCGCTGCGCTCCGCCCACACCCTCGCGGAGCGCTTCGCCGGCGGCGCCGTGTTCGTCGACCTCGCGGCGGCGCGCGACCCGGCCGACGTGCGTCATGCCCTGGCCCGCAGCCTGCGCCTCACCGCGCCGGAGTCGGCGCAGGACCTGGAGCGCCGCCTCACCGACACCTTCGTCGCGCGCGGGCCCACGCTCGTGCTGTTCGACAACTGCGAGGGCGTCGACGAGCCGCTGCGCAGCGCCATCCCGGGCTGGCGCGTCGCGCAGCCCGGCCTGGCCGTGCTCGCGACCTCCCGCGGCCCGCTGCACCTGCCCGACGAGCGCACCTTCGCGCTCGGCGCGCTCGACGTCGACGCCGCCGTCGCCCTGTTCCAGCGCCTCGCCGAGCGCTCCGCGCCGCGCTGGGTCGAGGCCGAGGCCGAGATCCGCGCCCTCGTCGAGCAGCTCGACCGGCTGCCGCTGGCCATCGTCCTGGCCGCGGGCCGCTCGTCCGCGCTGTCGCCGCGGCAGCTGTCGGAGCGGCTGTCCGACCGCTTCCGCCTCCTCGCGTCCCGCGCCCGCGACGTCGACGAGCGCCACCGCACGCTGCGCGCCGCGCTCGACGTCTCCTGGGCGCTGCTCGATCCCGTCGACCAGCGGCTGCTGGCCGCCTGCGCCGTCTTCCGCGGCGGCTTCCTGGCCGACGCCGCCGCCGCCGTCGGCGCCGACGCCAGCGTCGACGTGCCCGCGCGCCTCGCCGCCCTGTGCGAGCGGTCGCTCCTCGTGCGGCAGGGCGGGCGCTTCGGCGCGCTCGCCTCCGTCCGGGAGTACGCCGCGGCGCGCCTGCAGGAGCAGGGAGAGGCCGCGCGCGCCCTCGATCGCCACCTGGCGCACTACGCCGCCGTCTGCGAGGCGGAGGAGCCCAACGAGCGTGGGCACTTGCTCGCCGAGGAGCGCGACAACCTGCTGCTCGCCGTCGAGCACGCCGTGGAGCAGGGGCAGTGGGCCGCGGGCTGGTCCTGCGGCCTCGTCCTGCAAGACATCGCGGCCACGGAGGGGCCCCTCGAGCTCGCCATCGAGCCCTCCCGGCGCCTGGTGGCGCTGGTGGACGCGCTGGGCGAGGCGAACCGGACCGCTGTCATCGGAGAGGGGCGCCTCGCCGTGCTCGAGCGGTGGATCGGCGTCGGCGAGCCCGTGGCGCGCGCGGCGTCCGCCACGGCCCGCGCCCGCGCCACCGGCTCCGACGACCTCGTCGCCACCTCCTCCACCACGAGCTGATGGTGCGCCACGCCGGCGACGCCCAGCTGAAGGAGACGGCCGAGGCCTGCCTCGCCGCCGCCCGACGCAGCGGCGAGCCGCTCACCGTCTGCCGGGGCATCCGGGCGATGGCGTCGCTGGCCCGCCGCGCCGGCGACTTCGCCGCGGCCGAGGCCTGCGAGCGCGAGATCCTCGCCGTCGCCGCCACCGAGGAGGGCTGCGAGGTCGAGCGGATCAACGCCGCGGGCAACCTCGGCTCCCTCGCCCTGCGCGCCGGCCGGCTCGACGAGGCCGAGGCGCTGCTGACGCAGGCGCTCGCCGGGCACCGCCGGCGGGAGTGGACCCCCAGCGTGCTGCGCGGCCTGCAGTACCTCGCCCACGTCCAGCTGGAGCGGGGCGACGCGGCGGCCGCGGTGGCGCTGCTCGAGGAGGCCGACCAGGCCGTGGAGCGGTCGGGCTCGCTGTACGAGCGCATGGTCAACGAGAACTACCACGGCTGGGTCGCGCGGCTGGGCGACGACTGGGCCGCCGTCCTCCGCCACGCCGAGCGCGCGCGGGCGCTGGCCGTGCGCTTGAACGACGCGTCGGCGTCGGCGGTGGAGGCCTGCAACGCCGCGGAGGCGCTGCTCGAGCTCGGGCGCGCCGCCGAGGCCGAGCCGCTGCTCGACTATGCCGTGGCGCAGAGCGATCGGGCGGGTGCGGGGCGCGTGGGGGCCGAGGTCCGCGTCGCGCAGGCGCGCCTGCTCACGCGCGTGGGGCGGATCGCCGAGGCGCGCGCCGCCGTCGACGCCGCCCTGCCCCTCCTCGGCACCATCGGCGGCAGCGCCGCGGTCGAGGCCTGGGTCGAGGCGGGCCACGTCGCGCTGGCCGAGGGCGGCGACGCCGCCGCCGCGCTGGCCGAGGCCGAACGCGGGCTCGGCGCGATGGGCGTGGGGCCGCGGGCGCTCGTGTCCCGGCAGGTCGAGGCCCTGCGGCGCGCCGTCGCCGCTACTGGGTGACGAGCTCCACGTCCACCGAGAGCTGGTCGCCCTTCTCGACCTCGAGCACCGCCTCGCCCTGGTGCGTGATGCCCTGGGCGTCGTTGCGGCCGATGAGCGACAGCGTGTAGGTGCCGGGGCGCACGTCCTCGATGAGCAGCTCGCCCTCGTCGCAGCTCGCGCTCACCGAGGACTCGACGAAGTCGTCCTGGTACAGGATCGCCTCGATGTCGGTGACGCCGTTGTTCTCGGCGCTGCTGCACAGCTTGCCGTTGTCGAAGTACCAGCTGACGTACAGCTCGGCCGGCAGCGCGCTCAGGATGACGGTGGGCACCTGGACGGTCTGCTCGGAGCGCACCGTCACGTTGAGCGCCTCGCCGGCGTAGCGGGCGACGCCGTCGGCGTCGAGGCCGTACATCGCCACGTCGTGGCGGCCGGCGGGGACGCTCATCGAGCCGCGCAGGTCGGCGCAGGCGAACGAGCTCGTGATGCCGTCGACGTCGATCTCGATGGACGACACGCCGGCGGCGTCGCAGCCCGAGGGGCCGACCTGCCAGCTCACCTCGACGGTGCCGGGGAGGATCGGGTCGTCGGTGCCACCTCCGTTGGGGTTGACGACGCAGGCGGACAGCAG
Source organism: Myxococcota bacterium (assembly GCA_041389545.1). Taxonomy (GTDB): domain Bacteria; phylum Myxococcota_A; class UBA796; order UBA796; genus JACKER01. Next base: position 164,767 of record JAWKRQ010000011.1, read on the forward strand.
GGCGACCACGGACACGGCCAAGCGGGACATGGGATCTCCTCCTCACACCAAACGACACCACAGGGTCCCGTATTCGCTACGCCCGAGATCGGGATCGGACGTCGACGTCGCGCGCGGGCCAGTTCGGACGCCGATCGCGGCGGTCGCCGGTGGGGTACAGTGGTGCGGGCGAGGAGGCGAGATGCGGACGTGGGGGGCCGTCGGGGTGTGCGTGTGGCTGCTGGGCTCGTGTGCGGGCGACAAGGATCCGACGACGCCCACGTCCGACGAGGCGGACACGGACGCTGACAGCGACAGCGACAGCGACGCCGACACGGACAGCGACAGCGACACCGACACCGACACGGCGGGCACCGTGGACTGCCTGGGCGCGCGCGTCATCCAGACGGTCCCGACGGGGACGGGCGGCCCGACGACGAGCACCGGCTCGACGGGCACGTCGACGACCACGACCACGACCACCACCACCCCCACCACGACCACGACCACGACGACCCCGCCGACGGGGGACACCGCCGCGTCCACCGGCGACACGGGCCTCCCCACGGGCGGGGTGCTCTGGTTCGACGCCCGCTACGGCATCGACGACGACGGCTGCCTCGGCTCCGTGCTCATCGACGGCACCGAGGTGATCCCGCAGCTCAACCTGCGCATCGGCGAAGACGCCTGGGTGGTCGGCGACTTCGCCGACACCGCGCACTACTGCACCGTCCAGCTCCAGCTGCAGACCGGGAGCATCAACGACAGCTGGGTCACCTCCGTGCCGGCGCTGGCCTGGGGGGTCACGCACGACGGCGTCACCATCGCGACCGACTGCGACGACGCCCGTCTCGCGCAGCGGTGGGGCGCCGACCCGCTCGGGCACCTGCTCTCGCTGGGGCCCTGGGGCGGGGCGGTCGGCCGGATGGACCCGTACGTCCAGAGCTACCTGCAGGGCGCCGGCGTCGACCTCACCAACGTCTGGGGCGGCGCGATGCTGCTGCCCGAGCTGTCGTCGGCGCCCTACCCCTCGGTCTACACGTACGCGCTGGAGGTCGACGCCGACGCCAACCTCGTGTTCGACGCGCTCGACAACGCCGTGTTCATCCCGGCGGCCGACCTCGACCTCGGCGGCGGCCAGCTCGCCCGCGCCTACTACGTGCAGTACAGCCTGTTCGTGCAGCCCTACTGAGGGGCGGGCTCGACCTCGTCGCCCGCCTCGACCGGCGGGGCAGCGCCGCCGGCGTTCGGCGCGCCGGCCGCGGCTTCGCCTTCGGCCTCGGGGCCTTCCGGAGGCGGGGTCAGGTCGGGGCCGCCCTCCTGCGCGTCGACGACCTCGGGGGCCGGCGCCAGGCGCCGGGACGCGGCCACGAGCGCCGGATCGTCGGGGAACCGCGCCAGCCCGGCCTCGATCACCGAGCGGGCGCCGGGCGGATCGTCGGCGTCGGCGGCCTGGGTGGCGGTGGTGGCGTAGAGCGCGGCCGAGATCTGGGGCGGGTACTCGGCGGCCAGGCGCTCGAGCTGCTGGCGGGCCTCGCTCCCGCGGCCGCTGCGCGCCTCGGCTTCGACGCGGACGAGCTCGAGCTGCCAGCGCACGCTCGGGTCTCCCTTGGGGCGGCCCAGCGCCTCGGCCGCCGTCTGCTCGGCGCCGGCCCAGTCGGCCGCCTCCAGCTGGGCCTGGGCCTGCTCCAGGGCTGCGGCGGGAGCGCCCCCGCTGCAGCCGGTGAGGAGCCCCCCGAGCCACACCATCGCCCACAGCATGCTCCCCACCTTCGCCTCCGGGGGCGTGCATAACCGCTGCGTCGGCGGGCGGCCCGCGCGCCGCAATTCATGGGAGTGTGCTCGGGCCGGGCGCCGGGCACCCGAACGTGCGGACGGGAGCGACGCCGTCGAGCCGGAGTGACGTTCGCCCGCCCGCCGCCCGGCCCTGCGCGCACTCCAGCCCCACGGGCGAGAGGCTAGGCACGGCCGCTCCGGCGCGTACAATCTGACACACCCCGATACGAGCCCGTCACGCCTGCGCCGCCTACCTTGCGAGTCCCAACCGGGAGACTCGACATGCGCACCTGGCTCCTCGCGCTCCTCCCCTCGCCGGCGGCTGCCTCGGGCTGCTGCCCAAGGGACCCCACCCCGAGCACCGACGACGGCACCGTCCCCACCGAGACGCACACCGTCGGCGGCGACGACGACGACGACGACGACGGCAACACGTCGACGACCTGGACCACCTCCACGTCCACCACGTCCACGTCGACCACCTCCACGTCCACGTCCACGTCGACCCCGACCACGTCCACGTCCACGTCGACCACGTCCACCCCGCTCGCCACCAGCATCTACGACCTCCAGGCCGGCCTCGTCCCCGACGGCACCGAGGTCGTGGTCAGCGACGTGGTCGTCACCGGCGTCGCCGCGGACGGCTTCTTCGTCCAGGAGCGCGCCGGCGGCCCCGCCTCCGGCATCTGGGTCTACGGCGGCGCCGGCTTCACGGCGTCGCCCGGCGATCGCGTCGAGCTGGAGGGCGTGTTCGACGACAGCGGCGCCGCCTCCACGATCGACCTGCCCCACGCCGCCTCCCCCGGCGTCCACCCGCTCGGCACCACGTCCGCGCCCACCCCCGCGCTCGTCTCCCTCGCCGACCTGCGCGGCGCGTCGGGCGAGAGCTGGGAAGGCGTGCTCGTCACCGTCGAGGACGCCGTCATCACCGTCCCCGACGCCGGCAACGGCGCCTTCGAGATCGGCGACGGCGGCGACACGCTGCGCATCGGCGGCAAGCTCCACACCTGGTCCTCGCTCGGCGAGCTGCCCGCCGACGCCACGGTCCTCGCGGTCACCGGCGTCGTCGACCAGGTGGGCGCGGCCTACGTGCTCGACCCGCGCGACGACGACGACGTGGAGGTCGCCGCCGTCGACGCCGCCGCGCTCAACCAGGGCGGCATCCCCCTCGGCACCCCGGTCGAGATCTTCGACCTCGTCGTCAACGGCCCCGCCTTCGACGGCGTCTTCGCCCAGTCCGAGGCCGGCGGGCCCTTCAGCGGCGTCTGGCTGTACCTCGGCAACGACTGGGAGCTCACCTGGGGCAACCTCGTCCCCGGCGACCGCATCGGCGTGTGGGCCGAGCTCAACGAGTACAACGGGCTGACGGAGCTCGACCTGGTCGGCGCCGCCGCGCCCGAGCTCGTCGTGCTCGGCTCGGGGCCCGCGCCGACCCCGCAGGTCGTCGCCGTCGCCGACGCGACCGAGGCCTGGGAGGGCGTGCTCGTCACGGTCCAGGACGTGATCGTCGCCGATCCGGACCTGGGCTATGGCGAGTGGTCGCTCACGCCGCGGGTCGGCGGCGCCGGCACCGTGGTGGTGGACGACAAGATCCACACCTGGTCCGGCGCAGCCACGCTCTCCGCCGGCGATCGCTTCGACGCCGTGACGGGCCCGCTGTCCTACAGCTACGGCGCCTACAAGATCGAGCCGCGCGACGAAGGGGACGTGGTCGCCCACTGACTGATGTCCGACGGCGGTCCGAGCGGGCGCCCGCAGAACCTGCTAGAACCGTGGGGGCGGGGAGCGAGCTTGACAACGCGTCGGACCACGGGGCTGGCGGTCGCGCTCAGCGCGGCGTGGGGCTGCTCGGAATACCGGGTGGACCATCGCGCCGGCGCGTCCGAGCGCCCCCCGGCGCCCACGGTCTCCTCCGCCGTCTTCGGCCCCGCCCCGCCCGTGGCCGACGCCGGGCCGGACCTGCTGCTCGAGCCGCTCGACGAGATCGAGCTCGACGCCACGCGCTCCTACGATCCCGCGGGCCTCGACATCGTCGCCGTCCGCTGGGAGCTGCTCGAGCGGCCCGAGGGCAGCACCGCCGAGGTCGACGCGCCCGACAAGGCCCGCCCTTCCCTGTTCCTCGACCTGGCCGGGACCTACCGGCTGCAGCTGAACGTGCAGAACCGGCCGGGCCTGTGGGACCCCACGCCCGACGAGCTGGTGCTCGAGGCCGTGCCCGCCGAGTCGCTCTACGTGCAGCTGTCGTGGAGCACCGAGCCCGACCTCGACCTGCACCTGCTCTCGGGCAGCGCGTCGCTGTTCGGCGAGGGCGACTGCAACTTCTGCAACATGGCGCCCGACTGGGGCACCCGCGGCGGCCGCGACGACCCGCACCTCGACTGGGACGCCATCTACGGCTACGGCCCCGAGGCCATCTCCATCCAGGCGCCCGCCGACGGCGCCTACGAGATCGCCGTGCACTACTACGGCGAGGCGGGCCTCGACCACTGCGTCGGCCGCTGCGAGCCGACCACGGCCTCCGTCCGGGTCTACGCCGACGGCCAGCTGCTCGGCAAGTTCGCCCACCGGCTGGTCGAGGAGGGCGAGCTGTGGCGCGTCGCCACCGTCGACTGGCAGGACGGCTGCGCCCCCCGGATCGACGAGATCGACACCATCGAGCACACGAACCAGTCGTTCTGCCGGTGACCGCGCCGGGGGAACCCCCCTGCGCCCCTGCACCCGCCGCTACGCCGCCGACGACGCCGACTGGTACATCTCCTCGATGCGATCGGCGTAGCGCTCCTCGACCACCCGCCGCTTCACCTTGAGCGACGCCGTCAGGATGCCGTTCTCCACCGTCATCGGCTCCGGCAGCACCCGGAAGTACTTGATCGTCTCGAAGCTCGCGAGCCCCGCGTTGACCTCGTCGACGTGGGCCTGCAGCGCCTGACGCACGGGCTCGCTCGCCGGGTCCGCCGCGACGCCGTTCTGCTGCGCCCAGTCCGCGAGCCCCTCGGGGTCGAGCGCGATCAGCGCGACGCAGAAGTTGCGCCGGTCGCCGATCACCACGGCCTCCTGCACGTAGGGCGGGCTCTTCAGCCGCCCCTCGATCTTCGCCGGCGACACGTACTTGCCGCCGCTCGTCTTGATGAGCTCCTTCTTCCGCCCGGTGATCCGCAGGTACCCGTCGGCGTCGAGCGCGCCGAGATCGCCCGTGTGGAACCACCCCGCCTCGTCGAACGCCTCGGCGTTGGCGTCGTCGCGGTTGTGGTAGCCCTTCGTGATGTTCGCGCCCTTCGCGAGGATCTCGTTGTCGTCGGCGATCTTCAGCTCGACGCAGTCGAACGCGAGGCCGACGGTGCCCATGCGGATGTGCCCCGGGCGCGTGGCCGTGAGCGCGGGGCAGGTCTCGGTGAGGCCGTAGCCCTCGAGCAGCGTGAGGCCGCAGGCGAAGAAGAACTCGTGGACGTCCTGCGACAGCGGCGCCGAGCCCGACAGCAGGATCTCCGCCCGGTCGAAGCCGAGCCGCGCCCGCAGCTTCGACAGCACCAGGCGATCCGCGATGCGGTAGCGCAGCGACAGGCCGAACGGCAGCGGCTTGCCGTCGCACCGGTAGGGGATGGTCTCGCGCCCGACCCCGAGCGCCCAGTGGAACAGCCGCTTGCGCGTGGTCGACGCGCCGGCCACCGCGCTCTCGATCTTGGCCTTCATCTTCTCGAAGACGCGCGGCGCCGACGGGAAGAAGCCCGGCAGCGTGGCCTTGAGGTCGTCGGCCAGCGTGGGCACGCTCGAGAGCACGAGCGCCGAGTCGAAGTACGGCCCCGCGAGCTCGACCAGCCGCCCGAAGCTGTGCGCGAGCGGGAGGAACAGGAACAGCCCGGCCGCCTGCACCTTGTCGTTGAACAGGTCGACCCGCTCGATGCTCTCGAGCATCGACAGCATGTTGTCGTGGGTCTGGGTGACGGCCTTCGGCGGGCCCGTGGTGCCCGAGGTGTAGGTGTAGGTGGCCGTGCGGTCGCGGGTGATCTCGGCCGCCCGCGACGCCACCTCGTCGCGCAGCGCCTCGAGCTGCTCGGCCCCGCGCGCCTCGAAGCGCCGCGAGGGTCTCCCAGTCGTCGGCCGCGGCGAGGCCCGTGGGGTCCATCACCACGATCTTGCGGAGGCTCACGGCGTCGGCGCCGTAGTCCTCCTCGAAGAAGGTGAAGCCCTTGCGCATCTCGCGCACCTTCGCGACCTGCTCGGCGTTCTGGCAGATGGCGATCACGGCGCCGGTGTCGACGTGGCAGTAGCCGACCTCTTCGGGGAGCAGGCTCGCGTACACCGGGACCGTCCGCAGGCCGATGGTCTGCGCGGCGAAGTCGCACAGGATCCAGTCGGTGGAGGTCTCCCCGAGGATGGTGACCGCGGCGTGGCGCGGCAGGTCGTCGATCACGCCGAGCAGGCCGGCCGCGATCCGCTCGATCCGCTGCAGCGCCTCGCGCCAGGGGATGTCGCGGTAGGCACCGTCGGCCCCGCGGGCGCGGACCGCCACCGAGTCGGGCGAGTTGCGCGCGCGACTGATCACCATCTCACCGAGGTGGGTGAACGCCATCTTCCCTCCGGCCGTCCCCATCGCGGACGGTCTCGGCCGCTTTACCCGCTCGCTTCAGCCGCCGCCAGCGGCCCCGCACGACACGGACACGTCGTAGGTGCCGGGTCGGTCCCCGGTCTGGCGGACGGTGTTCGGGAAGCCCTCCCCCTCGGCGTAGGCCCACGACGTCGCCCCGAGCTCGCTCTCGCCGGACATGAGCACCTCGGTGACGAGCCGGCGGTGGTCGTAGGTGCGGGCCAGCTCGAGCTCGAGCCCGCCGCCCGAGACCGAGGCGCCCAGCAGCAGCTGGTGATCCCACCAGTAGCGCGTGGTCACCGTGGTCGCGCCGGGCCGGCTGACGCGGACCTGCAGCGGCTGCTGGTCGTCGAGCCAGACGTACTCGGTCACGTCGAGCAGATCGGCGTCGCCACTGCTCGACTCGCTCCAGCGCTCCACCGACGCGACCCGCTCCGCGCCCTGGTAGTCGTTGACGAAGCTGCGCGAGGCGATGACGAACTCGGAGCCGCTCGGCGTCTGGAGCACGTCGTCGCGCCAGACGGGGTTGCCGCGCTCGTCGCAGTCGGTGCGCTGGCCGGTGTAGCCACCGTCGGGCGCCTGGGCGGGGCCGCCCTCGGCGAGCGAGATCCAGTCCTGCTCGAGCAGGCAGGCGCCCTCCCAGCGCAGCGTGGCGCGCCAGCCGTCGGCCTCGTCGAGGTGCTCGACGAGGCGGCCCTCGTCGTCGTAGGACCAGCGCTCGGCGTCGCCGAAGGCGTCGGTCTGGGCCCAGGTGCAGCCGGCGAGCGTGGGGCTGCGCAGGTCGCCCGGCGGCGCCACGAAGCGCGGCGCGGAGCAGGCCGAGAGCCACGGCAGCCAGAGCAGCGGGACCATGGGGGGATTCTACCGGCGCGCCGCCCAGCGGGCCATGCCCTCGATGTTGCTGCGCACGACCCGCGAGGCCGCCACGTCGGCGCCGCTCGTGAGGACCTTCCACTTCACGAAGCCCACGTCCTCGCGCTTCGGCGCGGAGCCGAGCGCGTAGCCCACGAGGCCCGGCTTCGCGATCCACGCGCCGTGGTTGTAGTCGGAGCGGAAGGCCTGCTTGGGCGACAGCGCGTCGGTCTCGGCGCGCAGCACGCTCCACGACGCGACGCGCCAGCCGTTGCGCGTGCCGAGGTCGTGCAGCACGAGCTCGTGGTGGACCGCGCCGAGCATCGGCAGGTCGACCCGCTGGTAGAACCGCACGTGCGCGGGCGCGGCGAAGCGCGGGTCGGGGACGCTGCGGCACTCGGCCACGTGCTCGACGTTGCCCTGGTAGTGGTCCACGTCCATCACCGCGGCCACGATCTTGTCGGGGTCGGCGCCGGCGACGGGCAGCAGGCCGAAGCCCTCGTCGGTGGGGCGCCCGCCCTGGTTCCAGTGGGCGAAGGTCCAGCTGGACGGGGTCGGGTCGGGCAGGTGCGCGAACACCCGCTCCACGAACGCCTCGTGCTCTTCCATCGTCGATCCTCCCAGCCTGGGAATCTACGGCGTGCCCGCCCGGCGGTCGAGCGCGTCGACGACCTCGGCCCACAGGTCGTCGCGGGGATCGAGCCAGGCCAGGGCGTGCGCCCGCACCTCGTCGGCGCGCCGCGGATCGCCGAGCCGCTCGTAGGTCTCGGCCAGATCGAGCATCGCCAGCGGCTCCCGGGGCACCGCCCCCCAGGGGACCCGCGCCGCAGCGAGCAGATCGTCCCAGTTGCGGATGGCGACGTCGGTGTGCAGCCACAGCGGCGCGGCGTACTCGACGCGGAGGTTGTCGTCGGTCACGAGCGGGGCGTTGCCGGCGAAGGCGAGGGCCTGGGCGCGATCCATGGCGTGGTACGCCACGAGATCTAGCGGGAAGCGGATCTCGACCTGTTGGAGCTCGTCGCGGACGGCGGGGTCGGCGAGCAGCCCCGCCGCGGCCTCGGGGGTGGGCACCAGCGGGTGATCGGCGCCGAGCAGCACGAGGTCCGCGCCCTCGATGGCGACGTAGACGGCGACGTAGGGGTAGGTCTCGGCGAAGGTGCGCACGAGGCCGCGCAGCTCGTCCGGGCCCATGCCGTACAGCTGCACCCACTGGGCCCACACGCCGCCCGGCGCGAGCCGGGTGCGCCCGAGCGCCCAGAACTCCTGCGTGAACAGGTTCGCCACCCCCGACAGGTAGGGGTTGGACGGCTCGCTGACGACGAGGTCGTACGTCCCCGGCGCGGCGCGGAGCAGGTGGTTGCGCCCGTCGTTGACCACGATGCGCGCCCGGCCGCCGTCGACCACGTCGTGGTTGTGCTCCCGGAACACCCGCGCGCCGCCGACGACGGCCGGCTCGAGCTCCACGACCTCGACGTCGTCGAGGCCCGGGAGCTGGGTGACCGCCCCCGCGGTGATGCCGCTCGCGAGGCCGATGACCAGCGCGCGCTGGGGGTGCTCGACGAACTGGGCGCCGACGAGGCCCACCAGCACCTGCGTCGGCCGGTCGCCCACCGTGCTCGCGTCGATCTTGCCGTTGTTCGCGAGCCAGATGTTGCCGCTGTTCGCGTTGCGCCCGACCGTCACGACGCTGCTGCGTCCCTCGTCGTAGTACAGGAGCTCCTGGTCCTTCAGCGCGAACTTGCGGATCCCCGCGGCGCTGTGGTCGTGGAACTGGCTCACGTACTGGTACATCCCGCCGCTCATCCACAGCGGGTCCCACGGCGCGCGCACCACCGCGGCGCCCACCGCGAGGATCAGCGCCAGCGCGGCGAGCCCGCGGCGCCCCCGCGCGACCAGGCCAGCGCCGCGGTGAGCGCGTTGACGGCCGCGGCGAGCGCGAGCCCGGCCTGCAGCCCGAGCGCCGGCAGCACGACGAAGCCCGCGCCCACGGCGCCGAGCACCCCGCCGAAGGTGTTCGCGGCGTACACCCGGCCGACCGGCGCCGCGACGTGCTCGCCGTCGCCCATGGCGCCGCGCACGGCGAACGGGAACGTCGCGCCCATCAGGCTCGCCGGCGGGAGCAGCGCCAGCACCGAGCAGCCGAACGCCGCGCCGAACACGGCGGGGTGCTCCTTGCCGCCCAGCGCGTCGAACAGCCAGACGAACAGGAACGGCAGCAGCGGCCACACGAAGAGCAGCAGCGCGCCGAGGCCCGCCAGGCCGAGCTGCAGGCGCGCGAGCCCCGCCAGCACGCCGCGGGCGCCCCGCCAGCGCAGGGCGTCGTCGGCGACGATGCCGCCGAGCCAGCCCCCACGGCGATGCCGACGAGCACGGCCAGCAGCATCGCGGTGAACGCGTAGGTGGTGCCGCCGAGCACCAGCGCGACCAGGCGCGTCCACGCGACCTCGTTGGCCAGGGCCGCGATCCCGGCGAGCAGCGCGAGGTCCCAGGTGCGGACGGGCGCGGTGTCGGGCGCGTCGTCGGGGTCGACGGGCTCGAGGTCGTCGCGGGGGACGAGCGGCGGGAACCGCGGGTCGAGCGCGATCGCCGCCAGGCCCAGCGCGAGGTTGCCCGCGGCGGCGCAGCCCGTGGTGACCGCCAGGCCCACCTGCGGCAGCAGCACCAGCCCGGCCAGGGCGGTGCCGAGGACGGCACCGGCGGTGTTGGCGGCGTACAGCGCGCCCACCCGGTCGCCGGCCGTGCCGCGGCGGTCGGTGACGAGCCGCGCGAGCAGGGGCAGCGTGGCGCCCATGGCCGTGGTCGGCGGCAGGAGCAGCGCCCCGGCGAGCAGGGCGTGCAGGGTGGCGGCCAGCGCGGGCGGGTCCACGTCGAGCGCGCGGTAGACGGGGTGGCGGCGGCCAGCAGCGCCGGGAAGGCGGCGGCCCAGGCCCCCACGAAGAGCTCGAGCCCGCCGTAGACCCGCAGCGGTCGGGCCACGCGGCCGGCGAGCCGCGCGGCGACGAAGCCGCCGAGCCCGAGCCCCGCCATGAACGCGGCCAGCACGACGGAGATGGCGAAGCTCGACGTCCCGAGGACGAGGTGCAGCCGCGCGCCCACACCGTCTGGTAGACGAGGAGGTCGCGCCGGAGGCGCAGAACAGGACGCCCAGCGCGAGCTGCGTCCGCCGGGTCACAGCGGCAGGACCTCGCCCTCGGCGGCGATCGCGTACCCCGCGTCGCGGACCCGCCGGGTGGCCTCGGAGGCCGGGTCGAGCAGCGGGTTCGTGTGGTTGAGGTGGAGGAAGGAGATGCGGGCGCGCAGCGCGTCGGGCAGCCCGGCGAAGCGGCGGAGGGTGTCCTCCACCAGCGGGTGGCAGATCTGCGCGGCGTCGCGCCAGCCGACCTCGCCGGCGCCGAAGAAGGAGCCGTCGACCCAGGCGCGGTCGACCGTGGCGAGGAGCGCCGGCACGTCGACGTCCCAGTCCTCCCAGCGGTCGAGGTCGGGCAGGTACAGCGCCGCCCCGCGCGGCCCGGCGATGCGGAAGGCGACCGTCTCCGACCAGGGGCCGCGGTGCGGGACCAGGATCGGCGTGGCGGTGACCCCGTCGCCGAGGTCGACGGGGACGTCGGCGCCCAGCGGCACGAGCTCGGCGTGGCCCTCGGCGACGATGGCGCTCCACGGGGCGTGCTGCCGCAGGAACGCCGCCATGCCGGGCATCGCGTGGACGGGGACCCGCTCGGGCGCCCAGGCCTCGGGGCCGAGGTGGAGCAGGCCCGTGTAGTGGCCCATGTGGGCGTGGGTGAGCAGGATGCCGTCGAGCGGGGGGCCGCCGACGTCGCGCAGCTGGGACGGGAAGTCGGGGGTGCAGTCGAAGAGGTAGCGCCGGGTGGGCGTGACGAGGCCGAGGCAGGCGACGCGCGTGCGCCGGCCGGCGCGCCAGGCGCCCTCGCAGCAGGGCCGGGTGCAGCCGGCCTGGGGGTGCCCGCCGTCCTGCGCGACCCCCAGCACGACGAGCCGGGCGCCGGCGCCCATCAGCCCGGCCAGTGCGTGGGGGAGGAGCGGAAGTCCTCGTCGGTCGCGTCGACCACGACGATGCCGGCCTCGCGGAGGTCCTCGTCGCGCTCGTCGACGGTGGACGCGCCCCCGCAGACCTCGCACGGGCGGGCGCGCGCGGGGAGCCGGGCGTTGCGCATCGGCGCGACGACGCCCTCGTGGCAATAGGGGTTGGGGCAGGGCCGGATCATGAGCCCCGGTCGATATCCGGGGTGGATCGCGGCCGCAACCGGATCAGCCGCCGGCGGTGACCGTGGGCACGCCGGGGGCGGCCGGGCAGCCGCAGGAAGCGACGTCGCCCGCGCGGCAGGCCGGGATGCTCTGCACGAACACGGTGAGGGACGCCTTGACCATGGTGGCGCTCGCGTGCGGCGGCGGGCCGTGGGGCGTGATCGGGGTGCCCATGACCGCCCACAGCGAGCCACCGACGAAGACGGTGGCCTGGGGCGGGTCAGCAGCGGGCCCCCGGCGGTGTCGGCTCCCATGCGGACGGCGAACATGCGGACCTCTCCCGGGAGCATAGCCGGGCGCGCGGCCCGTCGTCTCACCCGTTGATCCACACCGTCCTGGTGTGCGTGAACGCGAGGATCCTCCCGCCCGAGCTCCCGGCCCCACCCGCTGTCGCGCACCCCGCCGAACGGCAGGCGAGGATCCGAGCGCACCATCGCGTTCACGAAGACCGCCCCGCACCGGACCCGCTTCGCCAGCGCCTCGGCGTGCCCCTGGTCCGCCGTGAACAGCGTGGCGCCGAGGCCGTACACCGACGCGTTGGCGAGGGCGAGCGCCTCCTCCTCGTCGTCGAACCCGTGGACCACGGCGACCGGGCCGAACAGCTCCTCGTCCCAGGCCGGCATCCCGGGCGTGGCGTCGAGCAGCAGCGTGGGCGGGTACCAGAAGCCCGGCCCCTCCGGGACCGCCCCGCCGAGGATGCAGCGCGCGCCCGCCGCCACCGACGCCCGCACCTGCCGGTCGAGCGCCTCGCGCAGGTCGGCCCGCGCCAGCGGCCCGAGCGTGGTCGCGGCGTCCCGCGGGTCGCCGACCACGGCCGCCTCGAGCTCCGTGCGCAGGCGCTCCACGAACGGCTCCATCACGTCGCGGTGCACGAGGAACCGCTTCGCCGCGATGCAGGACTGCCCGTTGTTCTGCAGGCGCGACGCGGCGCCGATCCGCGCGGCCTGGTCGAGGTCGGCGTCGGCGAACACCACGAACGCGTCGCTGCCGCCGAGCTCCAGCACCGACGGCTTGAGGTGCCGCCCGCACAGCGCCGCGAGCGAGCGGCCCGCCGGCGTGCTCCCCGTCAGCGTCGCGCCGGCGATCCGCGGGTCGGCGACGATGCGCTCGATCTCCGGCACGTCCACGAGCACGTTCACCAGTGACCCGACCGGGAAGCCGGCGTCGAAGAGCAGCGCCAGGGCCTCGGCGCACCGCGGGACGTTGGGTGCGTGCTTGAGCAGCACGGTGTTGCCGGCCATCAGGGTGGCCGCGGCGAAGCGGAACAGCTGCCAGAAGGGGAAGTTCCACGGCATCACCGCGAGGACGGGCCCCATCGGGTCGTGACGGATGTAGGACGCCTCCGCCTCGGTGCGCACGGCGCGGGGGGCCAGCCAGTCGGCCGCCTTGTCGGCCGCGATCTCGCAGGCCCAGGCGCACTTGTCGATCTCGGCCTGGCCCTGCGCCAGCACCTTGCCGACCTCCTCGGCCATCAGCAGCGCGTAGCGGTCGCGCCCGGCGGTGAGCCGCGCGCCGAGGTCGCGGACGGCCTGGGCGCGATCGGCGAGGGGGCGCGCCGACCACTCGCCGAACGCCGCGGCGCACTGCGCGATGGCGCGGTCGAGGCCGGCGGGATCGGTGAAGGGGCGCTCGGCCACGAGCTGGCCGGTCGACGGGTCGACGGAGCGGAACGCGGTCATGGCCGCGAGGCTAGCACGAGCGCTGCGTCGCCGAACTCGTGGTGGTGCCAGCCCGCCTGCCCCGCCGCGTCCAGGCCGCGCGCCAGCAGCGCTGGCGGCGCGAACGCCGCCACGACCGCGAAGTGCGACTCGTCGGGGGCGTGCAGCTTGGTCAGCAGCCCGTCGACCACCCGCGGGCGGAAGCCCGGCCCGATGACGAGCGAGGTCTCGGCCTCGCCGGGCCGCAGCGCCCCCTGGTCGCGCACCCGGCCCTCGAGGGCGCGCACCACGGTCGTCCCCACCGCGACGACCCGCCCGCGCGTGGCCTCGATGGCGGCGACGGTGTCCTCGGGCACGTCGGAGCGCTCCGGCCACGGCAGCGTCGCGTCGAGCGCCCCGCCGTCGAGCGACGACAGGCCCGCCGCGTGCGTCAGCCGCGCGAGGCCCACGCCGCGCCGCCGCAGCGCGAGCAGGCTGCGCCAGGTCAGCGGGAGCGCCGCCGACGGCGACTCGCTCGCCCACGGCCGCGTGGCGAACGCGGTCTGGAACGGGGCGAGCGGCGTCCGCCCCGCCAGGTAGGCGTAGCGGACGGGCTCGCCGAGCCGGTGGACTGCGTCGAGCCAGCGGCCGTGGGGCGCGACGAGCCGCACCGTCGCGATCCGCCGGTCGCGTACCTCCTCGACGTGGAGCTCCAGCTCGGGCCCGACGACCACGACGTCCCCGGGCGAGAGCACCGGGGGGAGCGCGCGCCGCTCGGTCGGGGTGCGCCAGGAGCCGGCGCCGAGCAGGCCCACCTCCCAGCGGTCCGGGCCGAGCTGCCGCGCGAGCCGCACCTCCACCGGCTCGCCGCGCACCCGGCCGGCGAGCGCCGCGGGCAGGGTGGCGGCGTCGTTCACCACCAGCAGGTCGCCCGGCTGCAGCAGCTCGGGCAGGGCGTCGACCCGCCGCAGGGCGAACCGGCCCGCGGTGGGATCGACGTGGAGCAGGCCGTCGTGCGGCCCGGGGCCCGGGGCGGGCTGGACGGTCCGCCGCGCGGCGGTGGCTTGCAGCGTCACCTCACACCTCCACCCGGCCCGAGGCCGGTCCGCGCGACAGCAGCGCCACGATCCGCTCCGCCACCTCGGCCGGGTCGCGCAAGGTGGACGGGTCGGCGTCCGGCAGCGCGGCGCGGTGCATGGCGGTGTCCATCTCGTCCGGGTCGACGACCAGGAACCGGACGCCGGCCTCGCCGAGCTCGGCGTCGAACGTCCGCATCAGGTGGTCCTGCGCGGCCTTGCTCGCGCCGTAGGCGCCCCAGCCGGGGTACGCCTCCACCGCGGCGTCGCTGCTGACGGCGACGACCTGGCCGCGGCCCCGCAGCGCCATCGGCCCGACCAGCCGCCGCGACAGGCGGTGCAGGCCGATCACGTTGGTCTGGAAGACCTCGAGGAGCGCCTCGGGCACCAGGTCGAGCAGCAGCGGCAGCGGCGTCGGCCCGAGCGCGGCGGCGTTGTGGACCAGCAGGTCCAGGACGCCGAGCCGCTCGTGCACGTCCGCGGCGATCCGCTCGACGTCGCGCGGATCGCCGACGACGCCGTCGATGGGCGTCACCGCGCCGCCGGCGTCCTCGATCTCTCGGGCGGCGGCCCACAGCGCGTCGCGGTCGCGCGCCACCGTCGCCACGCGCACTCCGCGCCGGGCCAGCGCCAGGGCCAGCGCCCGGCCGAGCCCGCGGCTGGCGCCGGTGACCAGCGCCGTGTCCCACAGCTTGTCGCGTTCCATCGGAACCTCCCGATCCCTCCGTCACCTCGCCCAGATGCCATGTCGTCCGAACAGTCGATGTATCGACACCCGGACCACGGTCCGCGGCTTAGGGGGAGGCGATGGCCGATGACGCAACCACCGCGCGGGTGGCGGACAACCTGGCGCGCAACCTGCGCGCGCTGCGCGACGCCCAGGGGCTCACGCAGAACCAGCTCGCGAGCCGCGCCGGCATCCCGCGGGCCACGCTCGCCCACCTCGAGACCGGGGCGGGCAACCCGACGTTGCTCGTCCTGGTGCGGATCGCGTCGGCGCTCAACGTCACCATCGAGGAGCTGATCTCGCCCCCGCGCGCCACCGGCCGCCTGTTCCGCGCCGACCAGCTCCCCGTGCGGCAGCGCGGCGGCGCCACGGTCTCGAAGCTCCTGCCCGACCCGCTCCCGGGCATCGACCTCGAGCGCATCGTGCTCGCGCCGGGGGCGACCCTCAAGGGCACGCCGCACAGCCCCGGCACCCGGGAGTACCTGTTCTGCGATCGCGGACGGATCGACCTCGTGGCGTCGGGCACGGCGTTCGACCTCGGCGTGGGCGACGTCGTCGTGTTCCGCGGCGACCAGCGGCACTCGTACCACAACCCCGGCGACGAACCCGCGGTAGGCTTCTCCGCCGTGCTCCTGCCCCCGGCGGTCGGATGAAGAAGCTGCGTCTGCTGCTCGCCCTGGCGATCCCGCTGAGCCTGCCGCTCGTGTTCGTCGGGCTCACGGCGACGCAGGTGCTCGCCGTGCGCCTGTTCACCCCGTTCACGCCCACCATGCTGCAGCGCACGGTGGAGCACGTCGCCGCCGGCGAGGGCCTCGCCTGGCCCGCCCGCCAGGTGCGATCGGTGCGCGACCTCGGCGGCGCCGGCCCGCGCGCGGTGCTGGCCGCGGAGGACGCCCGGTTCTACCTCCACGACGGCTTCGACTGGGACTCGGTGTGCGCCGCCGTCTCCGACAAGCGCGACGGCCGGCGCAGCAAGCTGCGCGGGGCGTCGACCATCACCCAGCAGACCGCGAAGAACTTGTTCCTGTGGCAGGGGCGCTCGTGGATCCGCAAGGGCCTCGAGGTCTGGTACACGGTGCTGCTCGAGGTGTTGGTGCCGAAGGACCGCATCCTCGCGCTGTACCTGAACGTGGCCGAGACGGGCCCGATGGTGTTCGGCCTGGAGGCCGGCGCGCAGCACCACTTCCACCGGTCGGCCGCCGACCTGACCTCGACCAGGCGGGTCGGCTCGCCGGGATCCTGCCCGATCCGCAGCACCGCAGCGTCGACGGCGGCGCGGCGCGCGAGCGGGCGCAGTTCGTGCGCGCCAACCCGGCGCCCGTGCCCGGCGATCCGGGCTGGAGATGATCCTGAAGCAGTGGAACCGCGAGGCACGGCCTGCTGCAGTGCCTGTGGGGGGACGGTGACGGACGACGTGCGGCGCGCGCTGAAGGAGCTCCCCGGCGCGCTGCGGCTGCCGGTGCTCGAGGACGGCCGGGTCGTCGAGCTGACCGTGGGGGACGTGGGGGCGCTGCCCGAGGCGGCGCCGGCCCTGTTCCGGGCGTTCCCCGACCTGCGCGCGCTCACGCTGCAGAACGCGGCGAACCGGGTCGTGGGCATGCGGCTCGACGGCGACGCCGTGGGGCGGGCGCCCGAGCCTCGCCCGCCTGCGCGCGCTGCGCTGCTTCTTCTGCGCGATGGGCGACGACGGCCTGGCCGGCCTCGCGGCCTCGCCCCACCTGCGCGGCCTGCGCGAGCTCGTCGTCTACGACGACGCGGGCGTGACCGACGTCGGCGCCGCCGCCCTCGCCGAGGCCGCGTGGCCGGCGCTGCAGACGCTGCGGCTGTGGCGCACGGGCATCGGCTCCGACGGGCTCGCCGCGCTGGCGCAGGCCGAGCTGCCGCAGCTCGAACACCTGGCGGTGGAGCGGTGCGCGGTCGACGACGCCGGGGTCGAGGCCCTGGCGGCCGGGCGGCTGCGGCCGGCGCGGCTGGCGCTGTCGCACGACGCCGTCGGCGCGGCGGGCGTCCGCGCGCTGGCGGCGGCGCCGTGGACCGACGCGGTGACGACGCTGTCGCTCGGCTACGACCCCGTCGGCCCGGAGGGGTCCGCGCGCTGGCCGAGGGCTTCGCCGGCCTGCAGGAGCTCGACCTGAACGCGGTCGGTGCCGACGAGGCCGCCGTGGCGGCGCTCGCGCGCGCGGCCTTCGCGCCCCGGCTGCGCGCGCTGCTCCTGTCCGACCAGGCGGTGGGGCCGGGCGGCGCGCTGGCGCTGGCGTCCGTGCCGTTCGCCGCGCTGGGCTCGCTGGCCCTGTCGCGGGCGGGGCTCGACCTCGGCGCCGTGCGCGCCCTGTCCGAGGCCGGCGCGCTGCGGCACCTGGCGAGCCTCTCCCTCGCCGGCACGCCGCTCGGCGCCGAGGCCGCGGTCGGGCTCGTCGCGCCCGCCCTGGAGCGCCTCGACCTCGGGGCCTGCGGCCTGGGCGACGCCGGCGTGGCGCGGCTCGTCGCGCTGACCGCGCCGCTGCGCCAGCTCGACCTGTCCGACGACGACCTCGGCGACGCCGGCGCCACGGCCCTCGCGGCCTGGCCCGCCCTCGCCGGCGTGCGCACGCTGCGGCTCGCCGGCAACCGCATCGGCGACGCCGGCGCGCTCGCCCTCGCCGCCCTCCCGGCGCTGGAGCACCTCGATCTGGCGCGCAACGGCGTGTCGCCCGCGGGTGCGGCCGCGCTGAAGGCCACGCCCCTGTGGGCGTCGGGCGCGCGCGTGGACCTGGCCGACAACACCGGCACCGCACCGGCGGCCGCCGCCGTCCCCACCGTGGGCGGCACCGAGGCCGACCTCGTGGCGGCGCTGGTGCGCGACCCCGACGACCTCGCCTCCGGCCAGGTCTGGCTCGACTGGCTCCTCGGGCAGGGCGATCCGCGCGCCGACCTCGTCCGCGCCCAGCTCGCCCTGGCGGCGCTCCCGCCCGACGACCCGGCGGCGGGCCCCCTCGACGACGAGGTGCAGGCCTGGCTCCGCGCCCACGGCGCCGCCCTGCTGGCGCCGCTGCGCGCCCTCGGCCTCCGCGACGCCTACGAGCCCCACGACGCCGTGGTGCTGCGCCACGGCCTCGTCACGCGCGCCACCTTCCACGCGCCCGTCGACTTCGCGGCGGTCGGCGAGGCGCTGCTGGCCGCCGCCCCCGCGCTGACCGAGCTGTGGGCCTTCGGCAAGGTCGACCACCTCGTCGGGAGCCCCGTCCTGCCGCGGCTGCGCACGCTGTCGCTGTACGGGGCGCACGCCGTGCAGGAGCTGCTCGCCTCGCCCGACCTCCGCGGGGTGCGCGCCCTGGTCCTGCGCAGCGGCACCCCGGCCGCGATCGCGGCGAGCCCGCACCTCGAGGGGCTCGAGAAGCTGGGCCTCGCGTTCACCAAGTTCGGCGACGCGGGCGTCCGCACGCTCGTCGGCCCCGGCTCGCGCCTGCGCGGGCTGCGCCAGCTCGACCTGCTGGGCTGCGGCCTCGGCGCGGGCTCGGGCGAGGCCTTCGCGAGCTCGGCGCTGCCGCTCGAGGAGCTGGGCCTGCGCAGCAACAGCCTCGGCGACGAGGGCGTCCGCGCGCTGGCCCGCGGCGAGCACCGCTGGAAGGTGCTGGAGCTGTCGGGCAACGGCGCCTCCGCCGCCGCGCTCGAGGCGCTGCTGACCAGCGCCACGACCGGGTCGCTGCGCTCGCTGACGCTCCAGGGCAACCCCCTCGGCGACGCCGGCGCCGACGTCCTCGCGGCCCACGCCCCCGAGGCGCTCGACCACCTGGACCTCGGCCGCTGTGGCCTGTCGCCCGGCGGCGTGGCGCGGGCGGCGTCGTCGCCGCGCCTCGGTGGCGTGCGCGGCTTCTGGCTGAGCGACACCCCGCTCGATCCCGTGGCCGCAGGGGCGATCGGCGCGCTGCCGTCCGTCCGCCGCATCTCCCTGTACGCCTGCGGCATCGACGACGCCGCGATCTCCGCGCTCGTCGGCGGCGAGAGCCCCGCGTTGACCTGGCTCTCCATCGGCCAGGCGAGCCTCGGCCCTCGCGGCGCCGAGGCGATCGCCGCCGCCCCGCACCTCGGCTCGCTCCGCGCGCTGCTCCTCGGCCAGGCGCCGCTCGGCGACGCCGGCGTGGTCGCGCTCGCCCGCTCCCCCCACCTGCGCCTGCTGCGCGACCTCGGCATCCACGGGGTCGGCCTCGGCCCCGAGGGCGTCCGCGCGCTGGTCGCGGCCGGCCCCTGGGGGCTGCGCAAGCTCAACCTGTGGCAGAACCCCGTCGGCGACGACGACGTGGCCTCGCTCGCCGCGGTGCTCCCCGACCTCGCCAAGCTCGACCTGTCCGACACCGCCGTCACCTTCGACGGGCTGCTGGCGCTCCTCGAGGGCCCCGCCTGGCCGCACCTGTCGGTGCTGGCGGCCCGCCAGATCGTGCCCTCGAGCGACACGGCCGCGCGCCGGCGCCTCGAGGCCGCGGTCGCCGCGCACCGGCCGCACCTGGCGCTGGCGCTGTAGGAACGCGCCTCAGCGCTTGCGGACGATCGTGAGCCCGTCGCCGACGGGCAGCATCGCCACGTCGACCCGGTCGTCGCCCGCGAGCAGGCGGTTGAGCGTGCGGATGGCCTCGGTGTCGGGCGAGTGGTCGTCGGCTTCGAGGACCTGCCCGCCCCACAGCACGTTGTCGTACAGGATGGCCCCGCCCTGGCGCACGAGCTGCAGCACCTGCTCGTGGTACGTCGGCAGGTTCTGCTTGTCGGCGTCGACGAAGGCGATGTCGTAGACCCGGCCCTCCTCGATCAGCGCCTCGAGCGTCGGGACGGCGGGCCCGAGCCGCAGGTCGACCTTGTGCAGGATGCCCGCGGCCTCCCAGTACCGGCGGGCGATGGCCGTCCACGCCTCGGAGCGGTCGCAGCAGGTGATGCGGCCGTCGTCGGGCAGCGCGCGGCCCACCACCACCGACGAGTAGCCGGTGAAGGTGCCGACCTCGAGGGCGGTCTTCGCGCCGACGAGCTTGGTGAGCACGCCCATGAAGGCGCCCTGCTCCGGGCTCACCTGCATGCGGCCCTCGGGCAGCTGGCCCGTCTCGGCGCGCAGTTCGGCCAGCAGCGGGTCCTCGCGGACGCCGACCTCCAGCAGGTACGCCCGCAGATCGGGCGGCATGAACAAGGTCCCGCGTGACATGGCCCTCGCTATCCGGCGTGGAGCGGTTCGCGCTCGCGGTGGGGGGGGTGGACGTGCCCGAGGCCGTCGCGCTCGGCGCCGTGGTCTGCCAGGGCGGCGACGCGCGCGCGCTCGGAGATGAAGCCGAGGTTGCCCTGCGCGTCGGGGATGAGGCCCTGCTGCTCGAGGTGGCAGTACATCAAGGTGCCCCCGGCCACCGCCATCGGCAGGAGCAGGAAGTTCAGGAAGGGGACCCAGAGCATACACGAGGCGACGATCCCGAAGCCGAGGAACAGCGGGAAGTGCTGCACCACGATGCGGAACTTGTGCCCGAACGACATGCGCCGGCGCGACAGGCAGCCGTCCATCGCCTCGCGCGACAGGAACAGCGAGGTGCACAGCCCGCCGACCAGGAACGACGCGACGGAGCCGATCCCGGGGACGAGGTTGAGCATCAGCCCGCTCACCATCACGGTCAGCCACAGGGTCAGCGACACGAGCGAGTGGCTGACCGACACGGCGAGGTCGGCCGCCATGACCTTCCAGGAGAACGGCTCCTCGTAGGGGCCGAGCACCGAGGTCTCGATCTGCTCCGACAGCCGGTCGTTGAACGGCGTCGCGATCAGGCCCGCCGTGAAGTACAGCGCGAGCGCGGTGGTCGCGACGGCGGTGACCTTGACGAGCAGGCCGAACACCCACCACAGGCCGGCGAACAGCGCGCTCGAGTGCGCCCCCGGGGTCCACAGCAAGCCGAGCAGCAGTCCGATGCCCTGCCACGCGAAGAACGACACGCCGAAGAACAGCAGGATCGTGATCGACGCGGGCGCCACGAGGTAGCCCCACAGCGACGGGCGCAGCAGGACGAGCCGCACGCCCGCCAGCGCGTACCGCGCGCCGCGGAGCAGCTTGCGGGTCGCCGACAGGTCGCGGAGGTCCGGCACGACGGGAGCGTCCATCGACGGATCCTATCCCGGTCGCCCGCCGAACAGCTCCCGCCCGACCCGGATCCAGGTCGCGCCCTCCTCGACGGCGACGGGGTAGTCGCTGGTGGTGCCCATCGACAGCTCGGGCAGCCCGGCGGCCTCGGCCAGGGCGCGCAGCCGGGCGAAGTGCGGGCGGGACGCCTCGGGATCGTCGGGGACCACGGGCGGCATGCACATGAGCCCCACCAGGGCGACGCCGGGGACCTCGCGCAGCTCGGCGACCAGGTCGGGGACGGCGTCGGGCGCGACGCCGTGCTTCGTCTCCTCGCCGGCGACGTTGACCTCGAGCCAGCAGGGCAGGGGGATCTCGCGCAGCTCGCCGAGCAGCCGCGCGGTCTCCACGTCGGCCAGGGCGTGGAAGCCCGAGGCCCAGCGCGCGACGTACTTCACCTTGTTCTTCTGCAGCGGCCCGATGGCGTGCCAGGCGACGGGATACTCGCCGAGGGCCGAGGCGCGGTCGCGCAGGGCCTGGGCGTAGTTCTCGCCGAAGGCGCGCTGCCCGGCCTCGATCAGCGCGACCACGGCCTCGAGCGGCTGCCGCTTCGACACGGCCAGCAGCGACACGGAGTGCTCGGGGCGCCCGGCGCGGGCGCAGGCGGCGGCCATGGCGTCGCGCACGCGGGTGAGCCGCACGCGCGCGTCGTCGACCGCGCCGGGATCGACCTCGATCATCGCCTCGGCTCCCTACTGCAGCAGGACGAGGCCGCCGAGCACCACCACCACCAGCACGGCGACGCCGACGAGCACCCAGGTGGCACGGTCGGCGGGCGGCGCCGGCTCGCTCGCGATGGGCTCGACCTCGCGCTGATCGGGCGGGGGCTGCGTGGTCTCGAACCAGCCGCCCTCGGTCTCGTCGTCGGCCGGCTCGGCCTCGGGCGCCGCCGGCGCCGGCTCGGGCGTGGCGATCGCCACGTCGTGCTCGCCCGGGCGCCGCGGAGGGGCGGCGTGGGTGTCGAGGAGGTTCTGGCGGTCGGTCTCGTCGAGGGAGTGCTCGTGCGAGGACGGGTCGTCGGGCGGCTTGAGCAGGTCGCCGAGCGGCGTGGGCGCGCTCGACGGCGTGACCGCGCTGCCGACGGTGTCCGTGCCCGTCTCGTCGGTGGGCTTGCCCGTCAACCGGCTCCTCCGGGGGCGATCCCGCCGGCGCCCCGACGAGACGTTACCGGACGGAGGCCCGACGGTGCAACGGGCGCCGCGGATCCGCCGTCTCGTGGGGTTCGCCGTCCCGTCCGACCGAGATAAGCGGGACGACCACTGCCGGAGTCGCCATGCCCGTCCACGTGATCTTCCTCGAGCCCGGGTTTCCGGGCAACCAGCGGGAGTTCGTCCGCGCGCTGCGCCAGGTCGGGGCGCTCGTCACGGGCATCGGGACCATCCCGCTGCACGCCTACGACGGCGAGCTGCAGTCCTGGCTCTACGGCTACGAGCAGGTGCCGTCGACCGCCAGCGTCGAGGCGGTGACCGAGGCGGTGCGCCGCATCCAGGCCCGCGGGCCGTGGGTCCACAAGCTCGAGAGCACGGTCGAGGCCCTGATGCTGCCCGCCGCCGAGGCGCGCGCCGCCACCGGCATCCCGGGCATGAGCGTCGCGCAGACCACGCTCGTGCGCGACAAGTACAAGATGAAGCAGTTCCTGGCGGCCAACGGCATCCGCTGCGCGCAGAGCGCCGAGGTGGCCACGCTCGATCAGGCGCGGGCCTTCGTCGAGAAGGTGGGCTTCCCCGTCATCCTCAAGCCGCTCGCCGCGGCCGGGGCCGCCGGCACCTGGCGCGCCGACGACGTGGGCTCGCTGGTCCGCGCCGCCGAGGAGAGCGGGATGGCGCCGGGGCGCGAGGTGATGCTCGAGGAGTTCGTCAGCGGCCACGAGGGCTTCTGGGACACGCTGACCGTCAACGGCCGCGTGATGTACGAGCAGATCTGCCACTACTACCCGAACGTGCTCGAGGCGATGCGCACGCGCGACTGCTCGCCCATCGTGATGATCACGAACCGGATGGACGCCCCGGGGTACGGCGAGCTGCGCGAGTTCGGCCGCCAGGTGCTCACCGCGCTGCAGATCCACACCGCGCCCACCCACATGGAGTGGTTCTACGGCGAGAAGGGCCTGTTCTTCTCGGAGATCGGCGCCCGCCCGCCCGGCGTGCGGGTCTGGGACCTGTACTGCGCCGCCAACGAGTTCGACCTCTACGTCGAGTGGGCGCGCGCGGTCGTCCACGGCGACTGCGACCCCGGCCCTCGCGGCGGTTCTCGGCGGGCATGGTCGCGCTGCGGCCGAACCGCGACGGCCGCATCGTCGGGTACTCGGGGTCGAGGAGATCCAGCAGCGCTACGGCGACTTCCTCATCCGGATGCACCTGCCGCCCCCGGATCGCGCACCCAGCCGGTCGAGAGCGGCTACATGGGCAACGCCTGGGTCTGGGGGCGCCACCCGGACTACGACCTGTGCCGCTCCATGCTGGAAGACGTGGGCCGCACGATCCGGGTCTGGGCCGAGTAACCGTCGGCGCCTCGCCGCCTGGAGTACACTCCGGACCGATGAACGAGCCCACCCTGGTCTACGTCCCGAGCCGTCGGGTCCTCTGGTTGCGCGTGATGGTCCGCGAGTTCTTCTACCCGCGGGCGCAGTGGGGGCGGCTGCTCGTCGGCCCGGCGCTGATCGCCGTCGGCACGGTGGGGATCGGCCTGTCGCAGCTGTGGCAGAGCTCCGCGCTCGCGCTGGTGAGCGGCGCGCTGATCGGGATCGGGATCGGCTGGTCGTCGTGGCCGCTGGCGGGCGCGTCGCTGGCGGTGATGCGCAGCAAGATGGTGCGCAACCGGCAGCCGGTGCGGCTCGTGCTGACCCACGGCGCGATCGAGCTCGTCCGGGGCGACGACCGGCGGCTGTTCCCGCTCGAAGACCTCGAGCGCATCGAGGCGATCGGCGGGGAGCACTGGCTGCGGTTCCGGGGGAACCGGGCGCTGCTCGTGCCGGGGAAGGTGCGGCAGGGCGACGTGGGGTCGTTCCTCGCGGCGATCCGCTCCTACCGGTCCACGCAGGCCGCGAGCTAGCTAGCCGGCGCGCCGACGGCGAGCGCGCCGCTTCGGCACGCTCAGCGAACGCCCGTCGCGGATCGAGCGGCCCATGGCGGCGAGCACGGCGAGCGCGATCAGCGCCCGGACAGCGTGGACCGCCGGGACCAGGGTCGACGGGTGGGCGTGCGCGAGCCACTCCGCGGCGACGCCGAGCGGGACGAGGCCGAACAGGGTGGGCCCGCCGATCCACGGCATCCGTGCTCGCTTGGCCCGGACGGCGGGCGCGGTCGGGTGGGCGCGCGAGGCGAGCTGGCCCGAGGTCCCCGTCGTCACGACGATCGGGAACATGGCGAGGCCCGCTACCATCGACCACCAGGACGTGGGGTAGCCGACGGCGCTCGCCGCGCTCAGCCCGGCCACCCCCACGGCCGTGCACCCGGCGACCATCGCAGCGACGAGGTGCAGCGTCGCCACGGCGCGGCCCGTGGTCACCGGTCCGTCCGGACGACGGTGTACAGCGCGGGGAGGGCTGCGAGGCCGGCGACCTCCGGCGGTCGCCCGCCGGAGAGGCGCCCGATCGCGGTGTGGAAGTGCTCCGCGCTCTCCCAGCGTGCGACGTTCACGAGCTGGAACCGGGCCGACGGCGCGAGCGCACGGTGGAGTGCGGTGTCGACGTAGCCGGGCTGGGCCCGGAGGATGCCGTGGACGCGCTCCCAGGCGGCGATGGCGGGTTCGATCCGGCTCGGGTCGACCTCGAAGCAGTTGATCAACGTCACAGTGGGGTGCGGCACGGGTCCTCCTCTCGTGGATGGCGGCGCACGACGCGCCGCATTTAGTTGGTATACCAACTAAATGCGGAGGGCGCCACGGGCGCGCGATAGGAGCGTCCATGGCGCTCCTCCACCAGCAGTCCGCCGGGTACATGACCAACTGGGCCGCGCGGGCGTTCACGTCGCCCATCGAGCGGCGCCTCAAGCCGCTCGGCGTCACGGCCGCCTACCTGCCGGTCTTCTTCGCGCTCGACGCCGGGCGCGAGCTCGCACAGAAGGCCTCGCGGAGGCGGCCGGCGTCGACCCGTCCACCATGACGGCCACGCTGCGGCGGATGGAGCGCGACGGGCTGATCGCGCGGCGGGCCGATCCGGCGGACGGGCGCAGCACCCTCGTCGCGCTGAGCGCCCGCGGCCGTGCGCTCGTCCCGGCGGTCGTGCGGGCGACGGAGGAGGTCAACGCGATGGCGCTGGCGCCACTGTCAGCCGAGGAGCGAGAGCACTACCTCGGCACGCTGGCGAAGATCATCGCCGCGCTGTCGGCGGACGGGCCCTAGCCAGCCGCGCCTCAGCGCCCGAAGCGCCACCAGCGCTTCGGCCGGCGCTGCTGCTGCTCGGCCACCTGCTCGAGCAGCTGCCGCGGCGCTTCGTCCGTCGGGTCGAGCTCGATGGCCTCCTGGAGGTGCTCCGCCGCGGCCTCCACCGCGTTGCGGGCCAGCGCCATCGCGCCCAGCGCCAGGTGCGCCCGCGCCCGGGCGATGGGGTCGGGGTCCTCCATCAGCACCACCACCGGATCCCCCATCGAGCCTCCTGCGCAGGACGCGGAGGATACACGATGGCGAAAGCGACCGGAAGCGCCATGCGGTGCGGCTCGCCCATCACCCGGGGGGCAGCAGGAACGTCACCGCCGGGCCCACGCCGATCCGCACCCGCCGCTCGGCCCGGCACAGGTCGCCGTCGACCATCAGCGCGATGGGCTCGTCGCCGTCGAGCACGACCTCGCCGGCCAGGTGCACGCTGTTGCCCTCGCGCCGCACCCCGCGCCCGAGGTAGACCCGCGGCAGCTCGAGCGCGAGCTGCGCCACGGAGCTGCCGATGGCCACGACGCCGATGCGGTCGGGCGCCTGCCGGGTCATCGGGAAGACGCGGAAGCCGAGCCCCATCTGCTCGACGGTGCCGAGCGCTACGGCCGTCCAGCGCCCCGTCTCGCCGCCGGCCCCGACCACGGGCTGGCCGTCGACGAGCACCCGCCCGGCGTACGGCCGCATCAGCTGCCGGATGAGCGGCCCCTGCACGAGCGCGCTCAGCGCGCCGCGCGCGAGCAGGCGGGCGGCGTCGGCGGGGCTCGGGTCGTCGGCGGCGTAGTACAGCTCGAGGAACCGCGAGATGACGCCGTTGCCCGACAGGAACCCGTAGACGGGCTCGGCGTCGTCGGCCTGGATGCGCAGGATCCGGCGGGTCGTGCGCGGCAGCGGCGCGTCGCCGGTGACGTGGGCCAGCATGGCCTGGGGCCCGATCCGCACCCCGACGCTGTCGGCGACGATGTTCATCGTGCCGCCGCGCAGGATGGCGACGGGCGGCAGGGGCCGCTCCTCGCCGGCCGCGCGGATCGCGGCGGTGAGCACCTGGTGCAGCGTGCCGTCGCCGCCGTTGATCGCGAGGAGGGCAGGGGGATCCGCCGCCCAGCCCGCCGCCGACGCGGCCAGCGCCTCGAGGTCGTCGGGGCTGCACAGCGCGCCGGCGTCGCCGAGGCTGGCCGCCAGGGCGTCGGACAGGTCGGGGTCGCGGCGGTTGCGGCGCGAGCGCGGGTTGGTCACCAGCGCGATCGTCACCGGGGGACCTCCGACCCCCGCCCGAACAGCCCGAACGCGCCGCCCGAGTGCCAGAAGAGCCAGCGCCCGCGCCAGCGGCCGGCGCGGGCCTCGGACAGCAGGGCGTGCATCGCCTTGCCGGTGTAGACGGGGTCGAGCAGCAGCCCCTCCGTGCGGGCCACGCGCGCGATGGTGGCCCAGATCTCGTCGGTCGCGACGGCATACGCCGGGCCCTGGTAGCCCTCGACGACGCTCCAGCGCTCGCCCTCGCGCCCCAGCGGCGCCACGCCGTACCCCAGGGCCTCGCCGGCGATCGCCTCCACGCGCGGCGCGAAGGTGGCGCGGTCGTCGCAGACGGCCACGCCGTGGACCGGGCCGAGGTCGGGGCCCAGCGCCAGGCCGGCGAGCGTGCCCCCGGAGCCGACGGCGCAGACCACGCCGTCGAACCGCTCGAGCTGCAGCGCGGCGACCTCGCGCGCCGCCTCGACGTAGCCCAGCGCGCCGAGCCCGTTGCTCCCGCCCTCCGGCACGACGTAGGGCCGCTCGCCGCGCGCGCCGCCTCGGCGAGGGCGTCCATGCGCTGGTTGCGGGACGTGCGGTACCTGTCGGGCGTGCACCAGTGGAGCTCGGCGCCCAGCAGCTGGTCGAGGAGCAGGTTCGCATCTGGCACCGCGGGGGCTCCCCGCAGCAGCAGGACGGGGCGCAGGCCGAGCCGACGGCACGCCACGGCCGTGGCCCGGGCGTGGTTGCTCTGGACGCCGCCCGTGGTGATCACCGTGTCGGCGCCGCCCGCACGGCGTCGGCCAGCAGGAACTCGAGCTTGCGGACCTTGTTCCCCGACAGGCCGAGGCCGGTGAGGTCGTCGCGCTTGACCCACAGGTCGAGGCCCGTCTCGGCGGACAGCCGCTCGAGCCGCTCGAGCGGCGTCGGCGCCCGGGCCAGGCGCAGCCGCGCGGGCGCTGCGTCGCTCACAGGTTGCGCAGCGTGTAGTCCGACAGGGCGTCGAACGTGCTCTCGGGCAGGTCGACGAACTCGACGCCGAGCAGGATCCGCTCGTGGCCCGCCTCGATGCGCCGGACCGCGCCGAGCGCCCGGTGGCGCCGCTCGGGTGGTCGGGCGCCAGGGCGAGCGCGAGCAGCAGCTGCGTGCCCACCTGGGGGACGAGCCCGCTGCAGTCGAAGCACAGCCCCGACAGCGACAGATCGGCCGGGCCCTGGAACGAGACGAACGGCCCCGGGTCGGTGCCGCCGGCGATCCACCGCGGCCCGTCGGCCTCGGCGACGCGCCAGCGCAGGTCGAGCACGGTGGCGAACCGCGGCGCCGCCCGATCGTCGGTCGCGCGGACGCCCTCGCGCGAGACGACCCACCGGCCGTCCTGCTCGTCGAGCACGCGGCCGGGCAGCTTGATCCGGTCGCCGGCCGTGACGATCACGCGCGTGCCCACCGGGGCCGGGCGCGACATCTCGACCAGCAGCTCGCCCTCTTCGAGGCGGCACAGGCGCGCGGAGACGACCTCCGGCTCCGGCCCCAGCACCACGACGGTGACGGGGACGGACACTTCCTCCCCGACCGGGATCAGCATCCGGCCTCCCCGGGGAGGATATCGCGTTGTCCGCGCCCCGGCCGGTGCGGGCCCGACGGGAGCTCAGGCCACCTGGGACCGCAGCCGCGCCTGCAGCCGCTTGATCCCCTGCGCGTTGAGCTGGCAGGCCCGCGACTCGCTCACGCCGAGCACCGCGCCGACTTCCTTGAGCGACAGCTCCTGGAAGTAGAAGAGGTGGATGGCGATCCGCTCGCGCTCGGGCAGCTCCTCGATGGCGTCGATGGCGCGCTGGCGCATCTCGCTCACCTCGAAGTGCCGGTCCGGGGCGACCTCGTTGTCGGGCACCAGATCGCACAGCGGGGTCCCCGCCTCGTCGTCGACCGGCACGTCGAGCGACAGGAGCGGCCGCGTGTCGGTGTTGTGGACGAGGTCGTGGGTCTCCTCGAGCGTCATGCCGAGGTGCTGGGCGAGCTCCTCGACGGTCGGCGCGCGGCCGAGGCTGTCGCGCAGCTGCTTGGTGGAGGACTCCACCAGCTCCGCCCGGCGGCGCACGGCGCGCGGCACCCAGTCCGTCGACCGGAGCGCGTCGAGGATGGCGCCCTGGATGCGGTGCTTGGCGTAGGACTTGAAGGCGACGCCGCGGCGGGGATCGTAGCGCTCGACCGCCTCGATCAACCCGATGACGGCCGTGCTCACGAGGTCGTCGAGGTCGATGCCCTTGGGGAGGCGTCCGTGGGTCCGCTTCGCGATGGTGCGCGCCAGCGGGTAGTACTCGACGATGAGGGTGGCCGCGTCCGCGGAGATGGTCGAGGCAGGTTGCACGTTCGTACCTCCGACCTCACTGTACTGCGCTGGTCACCCGTGTCGGTGTCGATCCAGTTGCACCGGGGGTTTCAGCGCTCGATCAGAGCCTGGAGGAGCCGATCGAGGCCCGGGCTGTCGACCGAGAACGTCGGGCAGAGCGTGCCGGCGGCGAGGGCGCGGCGGAGCGCGTCGACCCGCGCAGCGCGCTCGGCGGGGCTCTCGGGGCGTCGCAGGTGCCGTCGGGGCAGCGGGTCGCTCATGCCCCTCCTCTCGGATCACGCGGGCGCGCATTGAGGGGCGCCCGCGCCCGGCCTCAGAACCCGATGCCGAGGCCGCCCGTCCAGCTCGGGGGCCCGCCCTGCAGGTCGAACACGCCCGAGCCCTCGAGCAGGAACGTCGTCTTCTTGCCCGCGGCCAGGCCGAGCGTGCCGCCCGCGAGGTGCCCGAGGCTGGTGCCGCCGGTGCCGAGGCTCGTCCGCAGCAGGTACTTCGGCACCGCGTACACGGCGAAGCCCTCGCTGGCGCGCAGCCCGAGGTAGATGGGCACGTAGGTGTCGACGAGCGTGGACTTCGCGTCCCCCGACGACACCGTCAGGTAGCCGAGGTCGAGCCCGGCGGAGACGCCGAAGCCGGACTCGTGACGGTCGCCGAGGAGCTGGTACTTCGCGCCGAGCGTCGCGCCGAGCGGCAGCCAGGCCCGCCCGTGCACCTCGAAGTGCTCGGCCACGCCCTGGCGGTACCAGAGGTTCAGCGCGGGGACGACGAACGACTGCGGGTCGTCGCCGAGGTCGACCTGGTAGCCGCTGACCGTGGCGCCCATGCCGAACTGTCCGTCGCCCTTGTCGAGCGTGTCCATCTCCTGGAACGTGGCGAAGCTGGCGCAGCCGCTGCCCGCGAGCACCGCCACCACCACTGCTGCCGAACTCCCGAGAATGCCCTCATTCGTCCCTGGCCGGATGGCCTGGTGGATGACGTCGTAGTGGCGGCCTCCGATGGCCGCATCGGACGCCCATCGGACAGCGGTCCGCGACGCCCGGCCGCCGCCGGGGCACCCACCGGCGGAGGTCCGAACCATGTCCCGTGCGATCGTCCTGTTCTCGCTGTGCCGCTGTCCTCCCTGGCTGCGTGCGCCGATGCGCCGCTCGAGGCCGCGCTCGCCGACACCGCCGCGCTGGATCTCGGCGAGCGGCTCCCACCGGCGGCCCTGCGCCAATGATCTCGACTGCCAGGGCAACGCCGTCTGTCACCTCGGCACGTGCCTGCGCCCTGCCTCTCCGACGCCGACTGCCAGCACCTCGCGTCGGAGTGCGCCGGCGACACTTGCGCCTGCATCGACGGCGAGTGCTGGGCGTACTGATACGGGCCACGACCACCACCACCCCCACCACCACGGCAGCCACTGGCTGGGCACGCAGGCCGGGGACCAGGCCGTGGTGGTGGTCGGGTGAGTCGGAAGTTCGTTCGGCTTGGTCGGCTCCTTGCTCGGGCACGGCCTGAAGCTCGCCTGCATCGGCGCGGCGCGGGCGCGGTGGGGCCGCGCGAGGCCAGCGCTGTCGACCTGGCGGGCGCGTCGCCGGCGCCGTCGCCGTGCCCGCACGACCACCACCACGACCACCAACACGACCACGCCCTCGGCGCGACGACCGACCCTTCGCAGGGAGGCCGCTGGCGCGGCCACCCTTGCAGCGGTTCCGGTCGCATTGCCTGAGGTCCGCCGCTCCGCCCGAGGCGGGCAGGCGACGGGGCCGCGACGGCCCGGCCACTGTAGAACGACCATGAACAGCCGCTACCCGTTTCCCACGAGCGCCTCGATGCCTGGCACCGTGCTCGTGAGGCTCGCGTGCTCGCGCTGCGGTTCACCGCCTCGCTGCCCGGCTTCGCCGACGAGGCCCACCATCAACAAGGCTTCTGCCTCGGTCGTGCGCAACCTCTGCGAGGGCGCGGGTCGGTGGCGCCCCGCCGAGAAGGTGCTGAAGTTCGAGATCGCTTCGGGCGAGGCCAGCGCCTGCCCGCCAGAAGTCCCTTTCGCCCGTCAGCACATCTCTTGCGGTGCCGGCTGAGGCCACCGGAAGCAAGCCGGGTCGAGTGAGACACCCGCGGGAGTATGCCTCCCTCGACTCACGCTGTGGACCCCGTTCGGGCGACCTGGCGAGGCGGGCACGCTCGATAGTGACGGTTGTATCGTCACGGCACGCGCCGGGTGTGCGATCGAGGGCAGCTTACCTCCCCGAGGTGTGCGATCTGCGCTGGCTTGCCTGGGGGGAAGCCGGCGCGAACCCGCTCCGGCCGGATCTGCTTCCGCAGCAGGATGAATTCAGGTCGGCGAGGCTGCGGGTGCGGTCCAGTCGCTGCTCGATGCGGAACGAGGCGACGCTCGGCTCGGCCAGCAGTTCCTCGTGGTCATGGGCCGCACCGCGGCGATGCTCACCTGATCCACCGCCACCGGCCGTAGTCGACGCAGCCCGCCACGCCGGGCTCGCTCGGCGTGGGGGTGGTCGTGGTGGTGGTCGTGGTCGTGATGACCTCGCGCACTTCGAGAGAGCTCGCGGCGCCATCTCCGGCAGGCTGCCTGGCCCTCGTCGACGATCTCGTCCCCGGGCAGCAGGAACAGCTCGGTGTTCCCGTGGCCGTCGGGGCGGACGAGGTCGTCGCGGATCCCCACCGACCGCAGGCGCGCCCGCAGCGAGCGCATGTTGCGGTCCCAGTTCTGCCGCAGCAGCCGCTCGTTGTCGCCCTCGCCCCAGATCTCGTGGGCGACCATCGACCACGGCACCGGCGCGCCGAAGGCCACGAGCCTCGCTGATGATCCGCGCGAGATCCCCGTCAGCACGGCCGACGGCTTGCCGGTGGGGCAGGTGGACG
This sequence comes from Myxococcota bacterium, assembly GCA_041389545.1. Lineage (GTDB taxonomy): Bacteria > Myxococcota_A > UBA796 > UBA796 > JACKER01. The sequence continues at coordinate 196,584 of JAWKRQ010000011.1, forward strand.
GTGTCGTGCCGGGCGACGATCCGCAGCGGCGGCGTGGTCGGCGGGGCGTGCAGCGTGCTCTGCGGCGCCCCCACGTCGACCTCCACGGCCTGCAGCGTGACGCCGTCGACGTCGACGGAGGTCCCCGCCACGAGGTCCACGAGGCGCCCGTCGCCGTGCGCAGGACTCAGTCGTCGGTGGAGCTCGACACGGGCGAGCGCGTCGGGGACGTAGCCCGTGTCGAGGCGCAGGGCGCCGTCCTCGCTCCGGACCACCGCGTGGACGGCGGCCTCGAGCTCCACGGGCTCTTCGCCGAGGCCGGTCAGCGCGAGCACGGTGGGGGCGACCTCGACGGCCTCCACCGTCAGCACCACCTCGGGCGCGAGGTGGATCTGCTGCCCGGGCGCCAGGACGAGCTCCGACAGGCGCTTGCCGGCGACCTCGAACCACCGGCGCAGCGCGAGGAGCTTGAGCTCGCGCCCGCGCAGGCTCACGAGCGCGTGGGCCTCGGAGACGTTGGGGTCGGTGAAGCGCAGCTCGGCCGACGACAGGCGCCCGATGAGCGAGCCGGGGGCGAGCTGGACGACCTCGCCGTCGGGGAGCCGCAGCTGGACGAAGGAGAGGTTCAGGGCGCGCCTCCAGTGCCCAGTGTACGCGCGGGCGGACAGTGCCACTTCGTTCTCGGCGCAGAACGGTGCCCGGCCGACCGCCGCGTTAGGTCCGGGCGATGCGGCTCGATCCCTTCACCGTCGGCGCCTTCGAGCTCCACGCCGTCGTGGGGTCGGGCGCGATGGGCCAGGTCTGGCGCGGCGTGCACCGGGCGCGGCAGGTGCCGGTCGCCGTCAAGGTCGTCAGCGCGCCGGCCGAGGCCCGCCGCTTCACGCTCGTGTTCCGCAACGAGATCCGGCAGGTCGCGAAGCTCGACCACCCCCACGTCGTCGAGGTGCTGGACCACGGCGAGGCCGACGCCGTCACCGAGGCCGCCTCCGCCGGCCGCATCGCGCGCGGCGCGCCCTGGTTCGCGATGGAGTACGCGAGCGGCGGCGCGCTGGCGCAGCACCTCGCGGCGCCCCTCGGCTGGGACGACGTCCGCGAGACGCTGACCGCGCTGCTGAGCGGCCTGGCCCACGCCCACGCCCGCGGCGTGCTCCACCGCGACCTGAGCCCCCGCAACGTGCTGCTCGCCGGCCCGGGCGACGCGCGGCCGGGGATCAAGCTGGCGGACTTCGGGCTGGCCCGCGGCGAGCTCGCGTCCGACGCGCTCGTGGACGGCGGCACGCCCCAGTACATGTCGCCCGAGCAGTTCGAGGGGCGGGTCCGCGCGCAGGGGCCCTGGTCGGACCTGTACTCGCTCGGGTGCCTCGCGTGGGAGCTCGTGACGGGCAGCCCGCCGTACCGCGGGCGCACGACCCGCGACCTGCTGCGGCTGCACACGAGCGCGCCGATCCCGCCGCTCGTGCCGCGCCTCGACGTGCCCGACGGCCTCGAGCCGTGGCTGCTGCGCCTGCTGTGCAAGTCCCCGCGCGACCGCTACCGCTTCGCCGCCGACGCGCTGCGCGGCCTGGAGGCGCTGGGGCCCGCGGTGCCGGCGGCGGGGCCCGCGGCCGCGGTCACGGCGGAGCTCTCGGGCGTGCTGCCGGACCTCGACTCCCTCGACGACGACGAGGTGCTCCCCGCGGCGCCCCTGCCGGTGGAGGTGCCGCCGGCGAGGGTCCCGGCGTCCGTGGCGCGGCACCCGCTGCTCGGCGTCGGGCTCGGGCTGTACGAGCTGCGCACGCTGCCGCTCGTCGACCGCATCGAGGCGCGCGACGTGCTGTGGGACGCGCTGGTGGCGGTGTGGGACGCGCGGCGCCCGCGCCTGGTCGTGCTCCGCGGCGCCACGGGCCACGGCAAGACGCACCTGTCGCGCTCCATCGCCTGGCAGGCGCACGAGGCCTGCGGCGCCGAGCTCCTGGTCGTCGAGCACAGCCCCGTGGCCGGCCCCACGCACGGCCTGCGCTACACGCTCGCGTCGGCGCTCGGCGTCGTGGGGCTCGATCCGGAGCCGCTCTCCGCCCAGCTGGAGGCGGCCGTGGCCGAGCGCGAGCCCGACCCCGAGGCCCGCGCCTACGTCGTCCGGTCGCTCGGCGGCTGGCTGCTCGGCACCGCGGATCTGCCGCCCGCCGAGCGCGACGCGCTCACGGCGCGGGTCCTCGGCTGGCTCTGCCGCGATCGTCCGCTGATCCTGCGGCTCGAGGGGCTGCAGTGGGGTGCTGACACCGCGCGGTTCGTGCGCGCGCTGCTCGCGTCGACGGAGGCGCTGGCCGTGCTGGTCGTCGCCACCGTCGACACGCCGAGCGCCGAGGAGCCCGAGCTCGACGAGGCGCGGGAGCTGACCATCGGGCCGCTCGGCCACGACGACCAGCACGCGCTGGTGCGCGAGCTGCTGCAGCTGGAGCCCGAGCTGGCGGAGCGCGTCGTCCAGCGCACGGGCGGGAGCCCGCTGTTCGCCGAGCGGCTCGTCGGGGACTGGGTGCGGCGCGGCGTGCTGGCGCCGACGGGTGCGGGCTTCGCGCTGTCCGAGGCCGAGCCGGCGCTGCCCGACGAGCTGCACCAGATCTGGCTGCCCGCGCTGGAGCAGGTGCTGACGGGGCTGCCGGCCGGAGCCCGGACGGCGCTGCACGTGGCGGCGGCGCTCGGGCTCGAGCTCGACCGCCGCGAGTGGCTCGACGCCGCGACGCGCGCCGGCGTCGCCGACGCCGACCTGCTCGTGGACGAGCTGGCCGACGCGCTGTGCGCCCGGCACCTGGCCGAGCCGCGCGGGCGGGCGGGCGCGTCGTGGCCGCCGAGCGGCGCCGACCGCGGGCCCGACGGCTGGGTCCTCGCGCACCCGCTCGTGTACGAGAGCCTGCGGCGGCAGGCGCGCGAGGCGGGCGACTGGGCGGCGGTGAACGGCGCGTGTGCGCAGATGGTGGCGGCGTCGCCCGAGGTGGGGCGCCAGCAGGGGCGGCTCGGGCTGCTGCGGCTCGCCGCGGGCGACCTCGAGGGCTGCCTGGCGCCGCTGCTGCAGGGGGCGGCGCGGGGCACCGACACCGACGACCTGCGGGCGGCCTCGGCGCTGCTGGATCGGCGCGACGAGGCGATCGAGGCGCTGGCGGTGCCGGCGGCGGACCCGCGGCGGGGGGACGGCGCGCTCGTGCGGCTGCGGCTGCTCGTGCGGCGCGGGGCGTTCGAGGAGGCGCGCCAGGTGGGCCAGGCGCTGGTCGAGGCGGCGCGGCGGTCGGGCTGGAGCGTGCTGCCGGAGGCGCTGCGGTACCTCGGGCTCGTGCACCTCAAGCTCGGGCAGCTGCTCGAGTCGGAGGCCATGCTCACCCTGGCGCAGGCGGCCGCCGGCCACGACGCCGCGCGGCTCACGTGGGCGCGCTGCGAGCTGCTGCGCGGGACGGTGCTGCGCATCCGCGGGGCGCTGCCGGACGCGCTCGCGGCGTTCGAGGCGAGCCGAGTGCAGTTCGAGGCGCTGCACGACGTGGTGGGCGTGGCGGACGCGCTGTCGGAGCTCGGCCACGCGCGGCTGACGCTCGCGGGCGAGCTCGAGGCGGCGGAGGCGCTGATCACCGAGGCGCTGCAGCTGTACGAGCAGCTCGAGAACCAGGTGGGCGTGGCGACGTGCGTGAACACGCTCGGCGACATCCACCGGCGGCGGGGCGACCTCGCGGGGGCCGAGCGGGCGTATCGCTGGTCGCTGGCGCGGTTCGACCGCAGCGGGGCCGAGGCGCGGCTGTTCCCGCGGCTGAACCTGGGGATGGTGCTGTTGCACCGCGCGTCGCCGTCGCTCGATCGGGAGGCGATCGTCGCTGCCGACCAGCTGTTCGCGCAGGCCGAGGCGATGTGTGCGCGGAGCGGGCGGGCGGGGCTGCTGGCGGCGGCGCGGATCTGCCGGCTGCCGGGGGCCGTGGCGCGGGGCGACGAG